>NZ_DATMVN010000102.1:0-5053 GCF_035563135.1 Streptomyces sp. | reverse complement strand
AACCGGGCCGGCCGGCCCTTCGCCACCGCACTGGCGTCGCCCACCGCCGCGGTCCCGTCCTGCCGGTGCCGCGCTGCACCCCTCATCCGGGTGCGCGGCACGGGCAGGGCCCTGGGAAGGGAGGCTCAGTCCTCGCGCAGGGCGCGGACGGCCTCCTCCACGCGCTTGCCGTAGTCGGCGTCGGCGGCGTGGAAGTGGGCGAGGTTCTTCTCGATCACGTCGTCGCGGGTGACCTGGGAGAGTCCACCGGCGATGTTGGCGATCAGGCGGTCCTTCTCGTCCGTCGACATCAGCCGGTAGAGCTCGCCCGCCTGGAAGAAGTCGTCGTCCTTCGTGTGGGCGGGCGCCTCGTGCGTGCCCGTCCAGCCGTGCACGGCAAGCGGCGCGGCCAGTGCGGCATCGGTCTGTGCCGGGCCGGCGTACGAGTTGGGCTCGTAGTTCTTGTCGTGACGTGAGCCGTACCGGGTCGCGTGCAGCCCGTCGCGGCCGTAGTTGTCGACGGTCGCCGACTTCGGCGCGTTGACCGGGAGCTGGGTGTGGTTGATGCCCAGCCGGTAGCGCTGCGCGTCCGCGTACGCGAACAGGCGGCCCTGGAGCATCTTGTCCGGGGAGGGGCCGATGCCGGGCACGAAGTTGTTCGGCGAGAACGCCGCCTGTTCCACCTCGGCGAAGACGTTGTCCGGGTTGCGGTCCAGCACGAGCCGGCCGACCCGCTGCAACGGGTAGTCGGCGTGCGGCCAGACCTTCGTCACGTCGAACGGGTTGAAGCGGTAGTCCGCCGCCTCGGCGGCCGGCATGAGCTGCACGTACAGCGTCCAGGACGGGTTGACCCCGCGCTCGATGGCCTGGAGCAGGTCCGTCTGGTGCGAGTTGGCGTCCTTGCCGACCTGTTCGGCGGCCTGCTCGGCGGAGAGCGAACGCACACCCTGGTTCGTCTTGAAGTGGTACTTGACGAAGAAGGCGTCACCCTCGGCGTTCGTCCACTGGTACGTGTGCGAGCCGAAGCCGTTCATGTGGCGGTACGAGGCGGGGATCCCCCGGTCGCCCATCAGCCAGGTGATCTGGTGGGTCGCCTCGGGGGAGTTGGCCCAGAAGTCCCAGACGTTGTCCGGCTCCTGGCGGCCCGTGAACGGGTCCCGCTTCTGGGAGTGGATGAAGTCGGGGAACTTGATCGGGTCCTTGATGAAGAACACCGGGGTGTTGTTGCCGACGAGGTCGTAGTTGCCCTCGTTCGTGTAGAACTTGAGAGCGAAACCACGCGGGTCGCGGACGGCGTCCGCGCCGCCCAGCGAGTCGGCGACCGTCGAGAAGCGGATGAACGTCTCGGTCCGGCGGCCCACTTCGGAGAGGAAGTCGGCACGGGTGTAGCCGGTGACGTCGTCGGTCACCTCGAAGTAGCCGTACGCGCCGGAGCCACGGGCGTGGACGACGCGCTCCGGGATGCGCTCACGGTTGAAGCGGGCGAGCTTCTCGAGCAGGTGCTGGTCCTGGATGAGGATCGGCCCGCCGGCGCCGGCCGTGGCGGAGTTCTGGTTGTCGGCGACCGGGGCGCCTGACTCGGTCGTGAGCACACGCTGGGACATGGAGGCCTTCCGTACGGGGCTGCTGGCGGCTTCAGGAGCGTAGATTCGCCGAGAACGGCACGTCAACAGTTTGTTGAAATTGGAGGAAGAGATTCCGGGACGCGGCAGCGCCTGGGCGCGACAGGACAGGTGTCAGCGCCGCCGCGGCCCGGAGTTCGGGGGGCCCGGGAAGGGCCGGGGAGGTCAGACCTGGGAGCCGGAGAGCCGCTCGACCGAGCGCAGCAGCGCGGAGTGGTCCAGGCCGCCGTCCCCCTGCGCGCGCAGGGAGGCCACCAGCTGGGCCACGACCCCGCCGACGGGCAGTGCCGCGCCGACGTTGCGGGCGGCGTCCGTGACGATGCCCATGTCCTTGTGGTGCAGGTCGATCCGGAAGCCGGGAGCGAAGTCCCGCTTGAGGAAGTTGTCCTTCTTGCGGGTCAGGACCGTCGAGCCGGCGAGCCCGCCGTTCAGCACGTCGAGCGCGGCGGACAGGTCGACCCCGGACTTCTCCAGGAAGACGACGGCCTCGGCGCAGGCCTGGATGTTGACCGCGACGATCAGCTGGTTGGCCGCCTTCACCGTCTGGCCGGAGCCGTGGGGACCGCAGAGCACGATCGTCTTGCCGAGCACGTCGAGCAGCGGCTTCGCGGCGTCGAAGTCGGTCTGCTCGCCGCCGACCATGATGGACAGGACGGCCTCGATCGCGCCGGCCTCACCGCCGGAGACGGGGGCGTCCAGCACGCGGATGCCCTTGTCCTTCGCGCTCGATGCCAGGTCCACGGAGGTCTGCGGCGTGATGGAGGACATGTCGATCAGCAGGGCGCCCCGCCTGGCGTTCTCCAGGATGCCGTCGGGGCCGTACGCGATGGCCTCGACCTGCGGGGACGCCGGAACCATGGTGATGACGACATCGGCGTCGCGCACCGCGTCGGCGATCGAGGCGGCACCCTTGCCGCCCGCTGCGACGAGCCGGTCGATCTTGTCCTGCTCCAGGGTGTAACCCGTCACCTGGTAACCGGCCTTGACCAGGTTCTCGGACATGGGGGAGCCCATGATGCCGAGTCCGATCCAGGCGACCTTGGGGAGGTTGCTGCTCATGAGGGTGCCTTCCGGTAAGCGTGTGTGCGGGAGGGGGCGGGCCTCAGCGGGCCGGCCGGTGCGCGGCGGGGAGCCATGCGAACGACTCGGCGCTCGGCCGGTCGCCCGGCTTGTACTCCAGGCCGACCCAGCCGTCGTAACCGGCCTCGGTCAGCTCGTCGAGGAGGCGCTCCAGCGGGAGCGAGCCGGTGCCGGGCGCGCCGCGCCCCGGGTTGTCGGCGATCTGGACGTGGCCGGTCTTCGCGGCGTACGCCTTGATCACCTGGCTGAGGTCCTCGCCGTTCATCGACAGGTGGTAGAGGTCCAGCAGGAACGTGGCGTTGCCCAGGCCCGTCGCCTCGTTGACGCGGTCGACGACCTCGATGCCTGCCGGTGCGCTGACCAGCGGATAGAGCGGTGACTCCGTGTCGTTGAGGGTCTCGATCAGGAGGGTCGCCCCGATCCGGTGGGCCGCGCGGGCGGCCAGGACCAGGTTCTCCAGGGCGAGTTCGTCCTGGACGGCCGGCTCCACGCCCTCGACGCGGTTGCCGTACAGGGCGTTGAGCGCCTTGCAGCCGACCGAGGCCGCGAAGTCCGCCGCCACGTCGATGTTGGCGCGGAAGCGGTCCGACTCCTCGCCGGGCAGCGAGAGCGCCCCGCGGTCGGGGCCGGGGAGCCGGCCCGCGTAGAAGTTCAGCCCCACCAGCTGCGTGCCCGCGTCGTCGAGCGCCTTCTTCAGGGCGTCGAGCTCGGCCTGCGCGGGGGTGGGGGTCTCGATCCAGGGCCACCAGAGCTCGACCGCGGTGAAGCCCGCGGCGGCGGCGGCCGCCGGACGCTCCAGGAGCGGGAGTTCGGTGAAGAGGATCGAGAGGTTCACATCGAAGCGCTGGTCCGAGTAACCCATCATGCGCTCCTTCCGTATCGCGGAAGTTCGTTTCTGCTTAACGGAAGATTGCCTGGCGAGTGGTGAGGCTGTCAAGAGGCGGCCCGAATTCCGGGCACGCGGAAGCGGGGTGGCGGCCCGCCGGCCCTCCACCCCGCTCCTGGTCACATCAGCCTGGTCAGACGGCCGGAACCGTGTCCTCGAACGTCGTGCCCGCCGCCCTGTATCCGCTCACCAGCGCCGAGACCTGGGCAGGGGAGAGCACCTGGTCCTTCACATGCAGGACGTAGTCCACCTGCTGGTCGTACGAGCGGGGGGTGGTGCTGCTCTGGCCGGCCAGGTCGATCAGCCACTGGTTGAAGTTGATCGACATCGGCCGCTCCGGGAGGTACGCCGCCCCGTGCGTGCCGAAGTGCTGCCCGTCGACGTAGTACGTGATGGCGCTGTCGTCGACGGTCACCACCAGGTCGTGCCATCCCGCATAGCTCCGGCGCACCTCGCTGTGCTGGTTGACGGCCTCCCACGGGTCGGGCCGGTAGGTCTCCCACGAGGTGGTGTAGAGGATGTTGGCCGGCTCGCCCCAGCCTCCGTTGGGCAGGTACTCGAAGTCGTACTCGGCGTAGTCGTCCGCCATCGGGGCCTTCAGGTCGTTGATGGTGAAGAAGGTCTGGACGAGGTGGTCGCCGTCCGGTCCCGACCTCGGCGCGTCGCTGAACTTCACCCGGGCCGCGTAGGTGCCGTTGCGGAACTTCATGGACTGCGTGAGGATCTCCGTCTGCACCGTGGAGGCGCCCGTGCCCGCCGTGGAGGTCTCCAGGTTCATCACCGCGTTGCCGCTCTGGGTGCTGAAGGTGACGTTCTGCGGAGCCCAGACGGCCCCCGGCACCCCGGGCCCGCCCGGGTTCGAGCGGACGCTCCAGCCGTTCGCCGCGATCCTCGGGTCCGTGTGACCGGAGTAGTTGAAGTCGTCGAAGAGGGTGGGGCCGTCGGCCGGCGGGTCGGTGGGGGGATCGGTCGGATCGGTCGGTCCGTTGCCCTCGGGTGCCTCGCCCCACGCCGTGACGGAGCCCAGCTGCGCGGTGACCCTGGGCCAGTCGCCGTACGTGCTCCGTCCGGCGCCGAAGGAGTAGTCGTCGCTCTGGCCCAGCGGCTGCCAGTCCGTGCGGTGGAAGCGCAGCTGCATGTCCCCGGTGTCCGCGCCGGGGGCCAGGGAGCCCGCGCCGGAGGTGAAGGAGATCTCCAGGTAGCGGTCGGCCGTCGCCGTCGGGTTCGGCAGGGTCTTGAACGTCCCGGTGATGTTCGCGCAGCCCTTGACCGCCCAGGAACAGGCGAAACGGTAGGACGCCGAGGCCGAGTCGGCCTTGAAGTAGTACCGCACCTTGACGTCGGTGAGCGGCACACTCGCACTGCCGGTGTTGCGTACCTTCAGCCACGGTTCGCTCTGGTCCGCCGAGGCTCCGGAGGCGCTCGTGCGGTACTGGACGGCGAGCCCGCCGGCCGCCGCGGCACCGGCGGTCGAGGGCAGGGCGGC
>NZ_DATMVN010000101.1:0-2124 GCF_035563135.1 Streptomyces sp. | reverse complement strand
TCCTGGTGGTGGCAACGATCAACGCGGTCAACTTCGTCGACGGGCTCGACGGGCTGGCTGCCGGGGTCATCGGGCTCGGGGCCGTCGGCTTCTTCCTCTTCTCCTACCGGCTCGCGTCGGTCAACGGCGAGAACCTCGCGGTCACCGCGGCGTTGCTCTGCGCCGCCCTCGCCGGCAGCTGCGTGGGGTTCATCTCGCACAACTTCCACCCCGCCGAGATGTTCATGGGCGACAGCGGGTCGATGCTGATCGGGCTCGTCCTCGCCGCCTCCGCGCTCACGCTGACCGGCCGGTTCCCGGCGGTCGACTTCTCCGAGACCGGCACCGACACCACCAGCCTGCTCCCGGTCCTGCTGCCCATCCTGCTGCCCATCTCGATCCTGGTCGTGCCGTTCGCTGACCTCGTGCTGGCGGTGGTGCGCAGGACCCTGCGCGGGCAGTCCCCGTTCGCCCCCGACAAGCGCCACCTGCACCACCGGCTGCTCGAGTACGGCCACACCCACCGCCGCGCGGTCGTCGTGATGTGGCTCTGGGCGGCGCTCATCGCCCTCGGCGGGGTGGCGCTCAGCCTCTCGCAGAGCCGGCTCGTCCTCGCCGGGCTGGCCGCCTGGCTGGCGGTCACGGTGCTGCTGACGTTCGTGGTCCCGCGGGTCGACCGGCCCGGATGGACCCACGGGGACGACTACCGCCAACCCGCCGGCTGACCCGTCGCACGGCGGGCTGGATCGATCGAATTCGAGTCGGGAGGGCGCTTGTGCTAATTTTCACAAGCACCAGCCCGCACGCTTCCCCGAGCCAGGAACGGCCGCCAATGACGACGACCGAGGACCCGCTCCCGATGGTGGACCCATCGGTGCCGGGGCAGCGGTCGGCCCTCCTCCTCACCGTCCTCGTCGCGGTCGGCGGCAGTGGCCTCGCGCTCCTCACCG
This sequence comes from Streptomyces sp., assembly GCF_035563135.1. Lineage (GTDB taxonomy): Bacteria > Actinomycetota > Actinomycetes > Streptomycetales > Streptomycetaceae > Streptomyces. The sequence continues at coordinate 1,195 of NZ_DATMVN010000101.1, read as the reverse complement.
GCCACGGCGAGCGGCAGGTCGTCGGGGCGCTCGTGGGAGCGGCGGTGGTCGGCGCCTTCTTCGTCTTCGGCGCGCTGACCACGGGTTTCGTCGCCACCCACGCCCCGCAGGCGTCCCTCCTGGTGGCGCTGATGACCTACACGTTGCAGGTGCTCCTGCTCGCCCTGCTGCTCGTGGTGGTGGCCCGCTCGGAGGGGCTCCAGGAGGCGCTGGACGAGCGGTGGCTCGGCGGCGCCGTGCTCGCCGGGGCGCTGGCCTGGACCGGCGCGCTGGTCGTCGGGGCGACGAGGGGAGGCGCGCGGTGAGCGGTGTCCGTCACGGCTGCTATTGTCCGGTGCGCGATGGGTCAGCAGAGCACGCCTCCTGCTTCCTCCGACGACTCGCCCTCGGGCGATCCCTGGCACGCGTTCGGGTACGTCGTCTCCGGGGTGGCGGTGTACGGCGTGCTGGGCTGGCTCGCAGATCGGTGGCTCGGAACCTCGTTCCTGGTGGCGATCGGCATCCTCGTCGGGGCCGGCTTCGGGATCTTCATGACCTTCGCCCGCTTCAACCGGGCTGCGCCGGGAACCCCACCACCACCGCACCCCGACAGCACACCGCCCGAGGAATGACAGAGGAGACCTGGTGATCTTCGCCTCCAGCGCATTCGGTTCCGCCGGCCCGGCGGTGCTCGCCGAGGGCGAGAGCTTCCACGCGCCGGGGCCGGCCACGTTCGAGCTGCCGCCGGTCTTCGAGATCGGCTCGGTCGGCGTGACCAAGCCGATGCTCCAGCTCTTCCTCGCTGCGGCGATCGTGTTCGCGTTCTTCTACTCCGCCTCGTCGAAGCGGGCGATGGTGCCGGGCAAGCTGCAGTACGCCGGCGAGGCCGCCTACGGCTTCGTCCGCAACAGCCTGGCGCGGGAGCTGATCGGCAGCCGCGACTTCATGCGGTTCGTGCCCTACCTGTTCGCGCTGTTCTTCTTCATCCTGCTCAACAACTTCTTCGGCAGCATCCCGCTCATCAACTTCCCGACGTTCAGCCGGGCGGGGATGGTCTACGGGCTGGCGGCGCTCAGCTGGATCATCTACAACGCGGTCGGCATGCGGAAGCACGGCGTCCTCGGCTACCTCAAGCACCAGTCGGTGCCGCACGGCGTGAGCCCGGTGCTCTACCCGCTGCTCGTCCCGCTGGAGTTCCTCTCCAACATCATCGTCC
>NZ_DATMVN010000100.1:0-4931 GCF_035563135.1 Streptomyces sp. | reverse complement strand
CCGCGACCGTACGGAGTTGGTCCGGGCACCTCTTGAAGATGACGCCGGACAGAAGCATCTGCGCGACATGCAGGGTGTAGGAGAAGCCGAACTGTTCGGCGTGGGTCGCCATCGCCGGCAGGCCGGCCAGCGACGAGGCACCTGGTCGGGCGTGGGCCACCCAGCACTCGGCGGCGCGTTCCTGCACGATCTTCCAGTAGGTCACCGGTACTCCTCGTCGTACTCGAAACCGTCGGCCTCGGCTTCGTCGGCCCACCGTTCCTCATCGGCCGCGTCGAGCGCGTACTCGATGCTCCTTTCCTCGTCCGGGTCGTAGGGCTCGGCGGCCTCGTCGGCCATCGCCTGGTGGTAGGCGGCTTCGTTCTCGGCCTCGTACTCGGCCCGCTGCTGCGGGGTGAGGGACGTCAGCCACGCTTCGTGCTTGGCGTGCTCGGCCGCGTCCCGGGCCTCGACGTAGCCCTGCCAGACGTAGGCGGCGAAGTGCGGATCGTCGCCGCACCACGTCCAGTGGCCGGGGTGGCCGTCGGGTTGGGCGCAGCGGCCTCCGTCGATGGGGTGTGCGAAGCCGCGGCAGCGCAGGACGAGTTCCGTCGAGGGAGTACGCGGCTGGCGGCCGGCAGGGGCGTGGTCACGCTCGCGGCGCAGTTGGGCGAGGACATCGGGGAAGCGGCGCCCGGTCGTACGGGCGATCTCCCGGGCCTCGCGCTTGAGGTAGTCACTGCCGGTCTTGGTCACGGTCGCTCCACAGCGGGACCCCACGCTTCCCGCCGGACGTCGCGTGAATGGGCGCAGCCGGACAGACGGATCCTTCGGGTGGTGCTGCGCGGGACCCTGGTGCAGTCCTTGTCCGGCGGCGCTGCCCCGGTGCGGCGTGGGCGCGGGGCGGCAGCGGAAAACGGCGGTTCGCGACATGCCGTGTCGTACGGCTACACGGTACCGGCTGCCACCGACACAGAGGCAAGACCGCCGGGCGGTGACCGGTGTTGCGCGAAGGCGCCTGGTGATGCGTCAGGCTGGGATCGGCACGGGAAAGGAGCAGTTGGTGGCCACCAAGGCGCAGGCGGCATGGGAAGCGCTGAACGCACGGCAGCAGACGTACATGACCGTGCTGTACGACCACGACCAGGCGGCGGAGACCGCAAGGGCGCAGGACGCCGCCGCCGGCTACTACGACGACACACCGGCATCGGTGTGGCGATGGATCGACGTGGTCACGCCAGGAGCGAAGCTCACCTCGGTGCAGCGGGCCCTCGCCCTTCGGGACGTCCGGGACGACGGCGCCGGATCGACGCTCCAGGCGCTCCAGCGGTACGGGCTGATCGAGGTCCGGGACGAGGTCGTCGAAGGGCCCCGGGGGAAGTCCCGGACGGTGAAGGCGAAGCTCACCCGGGCGGGGCGCGCGACGGTGCGGGCGGGAACGAAGGAGCCGGGCAGGCGCCGCGCCGGTGAGCTGTCGGAGTACGCGTGGGAGCGCCTCGTCCGGCTGTGGAGGGCGGACCCGGGCACGGTACGGATCTGGGGCCACAACACCTACGAGGCACTCATCGGCCGCCCGTCCCCGCCGTACGCCGAGGGCAAACAAGGCGACTACCGGATCAGCGAGGCCGGACGGGAGCACTACCGCACCCTGTGGGCCCGCTACGCCGTGCTGTACCCGGACGTCGCCGCACCGGACCCGGACGGCGGTCCCGAGCCGTGGCCGGCCGAACTGCAGCGGACGCTGGACCGGATGAAGGGCGCGATCGAGCTGGCACACCGGGCCCAGTGGTCGGCGCACCGCCGGTGGGAGGAGGCGGAGAAGGACATCGGGAAGACCGCGGCGCCCCGGGAGGGGGAGGCTGACGCGGAGTGGCACGCCCTGCTGCTGGAGCAGGCGCAGGCCCGTAGCACGCTGGCGCTGGCGCACCGGGAGCGGGCGACCGAGGAGGCGGTCGCGGCCATCCGCCGGTACGCGCACGCCGTCTGCGCCGCGTACACCGCCGCGGTCGAGGGCCGCCCGACCGGGGCGGACCTGACCGCCGCGGTGGTGGCCGCGGCCGACGCGGGCCGGGACAACGCGAAGGTCCCGAAGCCGCCGGTGTGCGGCCTGCACCGGGTCGACACCGCCGTCCAGGAGGCGTACGGCACCCTGGCCGGCACCCGGACCCGCAAGCGCCCGCTGCCCAAGCAGATGCAGCCCGCCGCACGGTCCGTGTGGCGGGACTGGACGGACCCGCCCCAGCACGACCTGGTGGTGCTCCGACTCCTGGAGTTGGCGCGGACCGTGGCCTCATCCGTGGACGGGGGCGCGCTGCGCCGGGAGCTGCACCCGCCCACCGTGCCGGACGCTCCGGCCGGCGGGCCTCCGGAGGCTGGTGTCACGACCGGGTGAGGGCCCGCTCGGACGACGTTGGGCGGGCGTGACCGGCGGCGGGGGCGTCGAGGGGGCACCACCCGCCGCGGACCAGCCGGTCGTTGAGGAGGTCGAGCACGTCCGCATCCTCACCGTCGAAGTCGGGCAGCACGGTGTGCGGTCCGACGGGGCCGGCGAGGAGCAGCGCCTGGCCGCGCTCGCGGGCGGCCGAGGCGAAGGCATCGGTGAGGTCGACGGCGCCGAGGAAGAAGTGCCCGTGCCCGGCGTCCGCGTCCGCTGGCGCGGTGGCCGCGCGTACGGCGACCCAGCTCGGCGCCAGGGGGCCGGTGCCCGGGTGCTCCAGGCGTACCGACCAGCCGTGCGCCCCCAGCTCCCCGGCGCCCTCGGCGGGAAAGCCGTCCTCGAGCAGGTTGAAGTCGAAGAACTCGTACAGGCTCGGGTGGGGTTCGTAGTTCTCCACCTCGGCGTTCAGCAGGAGCACGGGCAGCTGCGGGCCTTCGGGGTCGTCGCCCGGGAGCAGGTGCGCGGTGGCGGTGATCTCATAGGCCACCACGCGCTGCTCCCCGTCCTCGGTGCCGGCGTCGACGCGGACGGTGAACGGCTGCGAGGGGACTTCGGCTGGCACCGCCCAGCGGATCTCCGAGGACGCGCAGGCGAAGTGGGCGTACTGCGTCATCATCACGTGCGTGCCCGGGTTGAGGTCGGGGTCGAAGACGGACACGGTGAACTGCACGCTCGTGGGGTCGGTGGCGGTGTGCACGTCCTCCCCGCACTCGTAGCAGTCGTACCGGCGTGCGGTGCGCTCGGCGAGGAAGGCGCGAAGGTCGTACTCGACGCCGATCTGGTCCCGGCCGTCGACGAACCGCTCGACCTCCTTGGTGAGGACGAAGCCGGGCTCCGGGGTTGCCTGCTCGGCACGCGGGGTGCGCAGGCTTTGCAGGGCGGCGGTGTACGGCATGCCGGTCTTCTCGGCGAGGGCGCGAGCACGGGTGGCGAGGCTGTTGCTGGTGTTCTGGTTCTTCGTCACGGCGGACAGCTCCATGGGCGGGTCTCCCACGCCGGCGCCGCCCCAGTTCGCTCGGAGGAGGGTTGCGCGGTGCTGCTCCACGGGCCCTCGCCGACGTGTCGCCGGTGCCGGTCTCCTGGCCGACGGGCCTTCGACCCCTGCGTGCCACTGCTGCGTGGGAGCGGGTGGCGGGTCTGCGCGGTGCGTGTCCAGCGCTGAGGGCAGCGTAGCGGCTGCCGCTGACGCCCGGACCGCACACGCCGGGCCCGCCAGGTCCGGCGTACCAGCTGTCTTCGGCAGCGGCGGGCACGACCGCTAAGTCGCGTTCAGTAGCGCCGGGCCGGTTTTCGGACAATCAGCTGCGACCCGCCGTCTGACTCGTGCGTGGGACGTACGGTGAACCGACGCCTACGGCGGGACGTTCCCCCGTCGTCCCGCCGTGGGAGTCCTGTCCTGCATGGTGCGTGCTGTCTGAGTGCGAGTCGGGACTACAGTCCGTTCATGGATGGGCGTCAGGCTGGGAGCGGCCGTCGCTGCAGGACGTCTCGGCACATGGGACCTCTCGGACGCGCCAGTTGCCGTTCCTCGGAGTGTGGTCGCACAGGCGGCGCTTGACCTCCCCGTGGATGCATTCCTCGCTGATGTGAAAGTGGCGGGTGCGCTTCCGTTCCGGCGCGGCCGGTGGGGTGGTGCGTCCGGCTTCCGCTGTTGTTCGGACCTGGTCGGGGTGTGCCGTCCGCAGCAGCTCGGTGATCGGCGACTCGGGCCCAGCAAGATCAGGGGTGGGGGCCGTGTGGGGGCGCAGCAGCCGCTTCGCGTCGAGGGGATGTTCGTCATCCGGCCGGGCGTCAGGCGCCAGGAGGATGCAGGGGGTGCCTCGGCGGTCGGGCCCGTGGGGCAGGTCGGCAGGGAGGAGATCGGGCTCCATTCCGTCATCGAGCAACTGGATGATGCGGAACAGGAGCTGCTGCGGGCTGGTGGGGTCGGCATCCGCCACCTGCCAGGCGGAGTGGTGCGGAGAGACTGCCGGCAGAGATGGAAGACGTGCGGGCCAGGGGTGGCCAATGGTGTGGAGCCGACGGCCGTCGGCTGCGAGGACTGCTTCCAGCCACCACAGGTCGCCCTCTTGGCCGAAGGTGAGATAGGCGGCTCCTGGGATCTGCTCCTGGAGGGTGGAGGCGATCAGCGTGATGACGTCCCGGGCGGCGTCGCGGCGCAGGGCGGCGATGTGCTCGTAGGTGAGCAGCGGGGAGATTATCGGAGGGGCGGGCACGGAGTGGGGTCCTCTCGGTCTGTGAGGTCTTGGGTGATCTCTCGGTGCCATTCACGGTGCTCACGAGCGCGCTCGGTGCCGTGGTCGAGAGACTTGAGGCTGTGTCCCGGGCAGCACCAGTCGCGACGCTTCCCCAGGCGGGTCATCAAGGCCGCCACGTGTTTTCTCCCTGTCCTGTTTCCTACGTGCCTCCGGCGGGCCAGGCGGAGTCCGCCTGGCCCGCCGGTCGGTCGGTTTCGGCCGTGCTAGAACGGCGGCTCGTCGGTCGGAGGGGCCGAGTTGGTGGCCCACGGGTCCTC
>NZ_DATMVN010000099.1:0-2545 GCF_035563135.1 Streptomyces sp. | reverse complement strand
CCAGGCAGGTGATGCCGGACCCGGTGACCGTGAGCCGGTAGGACTCGTCCACGGGCTCGCCCGCGCCGCAGGGGGCGACGCCCACGGTCCCGCCGTACGGCGGGAGCGTCCCGTCGAGGGCGAGCGTGAGGACGGCGGGCGTGGCGGGGCCGGATGCGCCGGCGCCCAGGTGGGGTTCGAGCAGGGCCCGGACGGACCCGGCCGTCGCGGCGAGGCGGTCGTCGGACGCGTGGACCCGCCAGGGCCCGGCGGGGTGCGGCCCCGGCGCGGGAACCGCTGTGTCCTGCCGCACGGGCTGGGGAATGACGGCGTTCATGGTCTCCTCCACCGGCTGCTCCACGGACGCGCGGCCCGGCCTCCTGGGGCGGTGCGCCGAGGCCGTTGCCTCTTCCTGCGGGCCAGGTGCGCCTGTACGCTAACACGAAAACCGATCAATGAACGCTTTTCAGGGAGCGGGGGAGCAGACCTCTGCGGCCCCCGCTCCGATGCGGAAGGAGCTCTCCTATGACGCCCCCGACCGGGCCCGGACTCGCACTCCCGGAAGGCTTCCTGCTGGGCGCCTCCACCTCCGCCCACCAGGTCGAGGGGAACAACGTCTCCAGCGACTGGTGGGCCGTCGAGAACCGGCCCGGCACCTTCGTGGCAGAGCGCAGCGGAGACGCGGCCGACAGCTTCCACCGCTGGCCCGAGGACATGGACCTGCTCAGCGGACTCGGCTTCAACGCCTACAGGTTCAGCATCGAGTGGGCCCGTATCGAACCCGAGCGCGGACAGATATCGCTTGCGGCCGTCGCGCACTACCGCGCCATGGTGTGCGGAGCGCTGGAGCGGGGTCTGACACCACTGGTGACTCTGCACCACTTCACCTCGCCGCGGTGGTTCAGCGCCCTCGGCGGCTGGGCCTCGCCCGACTCGGCGGACCTGTTCGCCTCGTACGCGGGCATCGCCGTGGACATCCTCCTGCCGGGCGTCCGGCACGTGGCCACCATCAACGAACCGAACATGATCGCGCTGATGCACACCCTGCTGCGCGGGGCCGGCCTCCCGGCGGACGGTGACAGCGGCGGCGGGCCGGCGGGCGGTGAGCGGACCGGCGTCGCACTCGACCCGGGTTCGGCGGAACCGGACGCCTCCGTCACCCAGGCGCTCATCCGCGCCCACCGGGCCGCCACCGCCGTGCTGAAGGCCGCCGACCCCACGCTCCAGGTGGGGTGGACGGTCGCCAACCAGGCCTACCAGGCCGAACCCGGCGCCGCGGAGGCCATGAAGGCGTATGCCCGGCCGCGTGAGGACGTCTACCTGGAGGCCGCCCGCGAGGACGACTGGATCGGCGTCCAGGCGTACACCCGCCACCGCATCGGCAACGAGGGCCCGCTGCCCGTCCCGCAGGGCGCCCCCACCACACTGACCGGGTGGGAGGTCTACCCGGAGGCGCTGGGAGAGGCCGTCCGGCACACCGCGGAGGTCGTCGGCCCGCACGTCCCGGTCCTGGTCACGGAGAACGGCATCGCCACGGCCGACGACGACCAGCGCATCACCTACACCACGGCCGCGCTGGCGAGCCTCGCCTCGGCCATGCGGGACGGGATCGACGTCCGTGGTTATCTGCACTGGAGCGCCCTCGACAACTACGAATGGGGCTCCTACCGGCCGACGTTCGGGCTGATCGCGGTCGACCCGCAGACCTTCGCCCGCACCCCCAAGCCCTCCGCCGAGTGGCTCGGCGCACTCGCCCGGTCCGGCCGCCTGCCCGACGGTTCCGGCGGGCAGGACGGGCCCCATGGGCACGACGGGCTCCCGGCGGCCGGGCCCGCCCGTGCCCGCAGTGCCGGTTAGGCTGCTGGGCATGGCGAAACGGGGCCCGTACGAAAAGGGCGAGGCGAAGCGCACCGAGATCCTGCAGGCGGCCCTGGAGATCTTCGCCACCGAGGGATACCGGGGCACGTCGCTGCGCAAGGTGGCCGCCAAGTGCAGTCTCAGCCTGCCCGGCCTGATGCACTACTTCAGCTCCAAGGAGGACCTGCTCACCCAGGTCCTCCGGATGCGCGACGAGACCGCCCGGGTGCGCCAGGACGAGCGCACCAGCCCCGAGAGCTATCGCGAGATCATCCGGGAGGGCGCACGGACCCCGGGCCTGGTGGAGCTGTTCGTCTCCATGGCGGCGGCGGCCGGCGACCCGGAGCACCCCGCACACGCGCACTTCGCGGAGCGCTATCCGGCCCTGCGTGAGCGCGTCGCCGGCTTCGTCCAGAAGCGCATGGACGAAGGGCGGATGACCACGGAGATCCCCGCCGAGCGGCTGGCGGTCCTGCTGCTCGCGGTGGCCGACGGCATCCAGCTCCAGTGGCTCATCGACCGTACGACGGACATGGAGCAGCCGATCGACGACATCATGCGGTTGCTCGCCCTCGGGGCGGAGAACTGAGGGAGGCGGGGGCGCCGGCGGTGCCGGTGCTCCCGCCCCTTCGCCCTCCGGCCGGGAAGCGGCGGGGCAGGGGGCGGCGGCGCCGGGAGCGGCCGTGGCGGGATCAGGCCGGGGCGGAGG
>NZ_DATMVN010000098.1:0-54261 GCF_035563135.1 Streptomyces sp. | reverse complement strand
GCAGGTACGTGCAGTGGTCACCAGGCTGGAGCGGCACCGCGTCGCGGAAGCCGATGAGCCGGACCCCGTCGCCCTGGTCCATCGGGACCACGTGGAGGTCGTTGACCTGTCCCGGGGCGGCGGTGAAGGTGATCGACTGCTTCGCCCAGTCGGCGTCGATGCGGGCCTCGGCCCCGGTGGCGGCGGGAGCCGCGACGACGGGGGGAACTTCACCCTGGACTTCCTGGCCTGGATGGACCAACGCGACCTGGCTCTCGCCGACCTCGCCCAGGAGCACATCGACGACTGGATCACCGGAGCCACCAGCCAACGGCGCTACCTGATCCGGTACTTCCTGAAATGGACCACGAGCCGTCGGCTTACCCGCGAACTGACAGTCCCCTCCCTCCCGAGGCAGGAGCCCCAGGACCTGCTCGACGAGGACGATCGATGGCCGCTCCTCCAACGCTGTCTGACCGACGATGCCCTGCCCACGGACGTCCGAGCTGCCGGCGCGATCACACTGCTGTTCGGCCCGTCCACCGAACGTCTCTGCCATCTGACGCCCGAGCACCTCACGTTCGACGACAAGCACGCTCACCTGGTCCTGGGCCGCCACCCCGTCCTGCTGCCGCCACGGCTCGCCGAGCTCCTTCGGCGACTTGCCGAACAGCCCCAGCTGCGGCCGCAGCTCTCGCGAGTCCGCCCAGGGCCTCGGTGGCTCTTCCCGGGCATGGTCCCGGGCAAGCCGATCTCGACGCACGGCATGACCCAGAAGCTGGGCCGCCACGGCATCCCGGTTCGCACCGCCCGCAACGCGGCGCTGGCTGCCCTCGCTGCTGATCTCCCCAGCCCAATCCTCGCCGACGTGACCGGGGTGCACCGCCACACCGCGCTCCGCTGGGTCGCCTACGCCCGACGCGACTGGGCCGACTACCTCGCTGCACGGATCGAAGACCAACAGGAGGACAAACGATGACCGACACAACCGGCGACAATGGTGGGCACACAGTGCAAGAAGTGCGCGATTACCTACTCGCGCAGTTGAACGCTGCGATGCGTCGGCCAGGGATGTATGGCGGCGAGACGGCAATCAGGCTCTACCTCGACGCGGTGGCGTTCGCCCACGCCGCTGAGCAGGTATGGCAGGGGGAACTGGAGGAGCTCCAAAGGAGAATGTTCTTCTCCACTGGAGTGCGCGGAGCCTTCCAAAATCTCTGGGGCGATACACATGAGGGCGCTGTGGCGTCGGTATATGCCGAGAGCGCGCACCGCCTCGGATGGCTGAGACTCGACAGGACTCTTACCTCAAGCGAGTACGACGAGATCCGTCACACGAACAAGACCTGGTGCCGAAAGGACCGGTTCCTTAGCGACGTCACCACGGCGTTTGGCCCGCCTTCGGTGATCTTCGGAGGGAATAACCCCAATTATCCCAAGACGCTCGTCTACGCGACGGGCCGACGAGACGACAGCCTTCTCTGCTTCCACCTCTGGAACAGTTTTGCCGCGGGTGAAGGCCCGTCGTCGGCCGGCGTCCACGCCGAGCCCATCCTCTGGGCGTTCCGCGTCGGCGACCCCATGTTCGAAGATGGCTTCACCTTCACACCTGCGGGAACGGCCCGCCACTCACTGAGCCGCACGGAACCTGGGACCAGTCGAGGGAATAGTGCACGGTCGGAATAACACCCTCCCGCCAGTAGTCCTGGGCCTGACCGCAGGATGCTGCCCCGCCCCGGCTTCCGGGCGCCACCTGATCCATGGGCGTGTCTTCAAGCACGCCAGCGACGAGGACGGCAACCACCAATCCGCCGGACAGACGCGCGACGTGCCCTGGGTGGCCATCCCAACCGTGGTCTCAGCGATCCGCGTCCTGGAGAGGCTCGTCCCCGACCAGGGGCTGCTCTTCGACTCCGCCGCCCACACCTTCCAGCGGACCCGCGCGGCCACGGCCACCTCGCTCGGCTACGAAGGACTGCGTACCCGCATCGAGGACTTCGCCCGCTGGGCCTCCGACCTTGCTATTCGGCTCGGCCGCCCGCACGAGACCGTCCCCGACGATCCGCACGGCGACCTCGGCCTCGCCCGGTTCCGCCGCACTCTGGCCTGGCACATCGCACGGCGCCCCGGAGGGCTGGTCGCCCTCGCGATCCAGTACGGCCACCTGCGCACCGCCGTCAGCGCCGGCTACGCCTCCCGCAGCCGTGACGGCATCCACGACCTCCTGGACATCGAGACCGCCCGAGCCACCGCGGACACCCTCACCGCCCTCCATTCAGACCTCCAAGCAGGCGCGAGCATCTCCGGGCCGGCCGCACGCCGCGCCATCCGGGCAGCCGGCCAGGCCCCGGTCTTCGCCGGGGCCATCCGCACCCGTCGCCAGGCCCGGGACATCCTCGACAACCCCCAGCTGGCTGTCTACGACAACCCGAACGCCTTCGTCATGTGCGTCTACGACCGAGACCGAGCCCTCTGCCACCGACTGGACACCACCGACAGTCCGAGCCTCGACCGGTGCCGCCCGTCGTGCACGAACATCGCCCGCACCGATGCCCACGCCGCCCAACTCACGCGCCGAGCAGCCGCTCTCGAAGACCAAGCCGACACGGAAGCCGCCCCCGGCCCCCTCACCGACCGTCTCCGCCGTCAGGCAGCACGCCTGAAGTCCGCGGCAGCCGAACACGAGGGCACCCACATCACCCTTCGCCAGGAGACCGGCTCGTGACACCCGCCCCTGATGAACGCGATCGCATCCGCGCGGCCAGCCACCGCATCCTCACCGGCTGCCCGGAGCGCTCCAGCGGAGCCCTGACCATCGTCGCCCTCGCTGTCGAGGCCGAAGTCCCCCGAAACGCCCTCACTCAACGCCACACCGACCTCAAGAACCAGTTCTATGAACAGATCCGCGCACGCGGCGATGCCCCCGACAGCGAGAAGCGACTGCGCAAGCAGATCGCGAAACTGAAGGAGCTACGCGCCTCGGACGCCGCCGAAATCCAGCAACTGAAAGCCGACGTCGAAGCCCTCGTCGGGGCCCTGCACCTCGCACAACTGGAGAATCAGCAACTCCGTAAACCGGGCCCACCCGGCACGACGATCCGCATGCTCCCGACACCAGCATCGCAAATGACACAGCCTGGCCTGGAGTGATCGTCCGATGCCGGGGCCAGATACAGCAGGCGTACCGCGAGCGTGCACCGGATGACGACGGCGAAGCCGATCTTCGGGCTCTGTGGTTCAGATGGGGGTGTTCTCGTCGGGGACGAAGGGGTCTCCGTGGCCGGGGACGATCAGGGCGGGCTTGAGGGCGAGGATCTTACGGCGGGAGGCGTGCAGGCCCTCGTGGTCGTCGGAGGTGGGGTCTTCGGCGGGGCCGTGGACGCTCCACCAAGCGTGGGTGAGGACGACGGTGCCTTCGGCGGTTTCCGCGACGGTGGAGATGTCCTGGGGGGTGTGGCCGGGCGTCTCCATCAGGCGGATCGAGGGGGAGAGCTGGTATCCGTCGGCGGGACGGTCGTACCAGAGGTGGTTGTGGTAGGCGGCCCAGACGTCGTGGGCGCGCGCGTTGGGGAAGAGAGCAGCGTTGAGGGTGTGGTCGGGGTGGTGGTGGCTGAAGACCACGTCGGTTACCTGCTCGGGGCTGATTCCGGCGGCGGCGAGCGGGTCGAGGATGAGTTTGCGGTCCTCGACCATGCCGGGGTCGACGACGACGATCGTGTCGCCGTCGCGCAGGAGGCAAACGGTCGAGGCGACGTGCCACGGCTTCTCGCGGCCGTCGCGGTCCGCATTGCGTGCGTCGAGGCTGTCGTAGCCGGTGGTCAGCAGGGTGAATGTGGCCGTCATGAGAGGTGATGGTCCTTCGTTGATCGTGGGGAATGGCCGGCATGGTGGGCGGGGTGCGCTGTCCATGCCGGGGGCTTGAGGGTGTGCGAAGCCGCGCCCTGGCGCGGGTCCGGTAAATCGGACCCGCGCCGGGGCGGGGGTGGGGGTGGGGGTGGCCGGACTCAGTCGGCGGTGGTCTGTGTGCGGCGGGCGTAGGCGCGGGCGGCGCGGGCGCGGTCGCCGCAGCGGACCGAGCACCAGTGGCGGCGTCCCGCGCGCAGCAGGTAGCGGTTGCAGGGGGTGGAGGGGCAGGCCGTCAGCCGTTCGGCGTCGGGCCCGGTGAGCAGGTCGGCGGCGTCGGCGGCGAGGATGCCGAGGGCCTGGTCGACGATCTGGTCGATGGGGTGCGGGGCGGTGCGGTGCATGCCGCGGACCGGGTCCCAGCCAAGGGGGGAGGCGGTGGGGACTCGGGTGAGGGCGTCGTTGACGGCGGTCAATGCGGTGGCGGGAGCCGGGTGGCCGCCGATCTGGGCGGCGAGCAGGGCACGTACCTGTTCGCGCAGGGAGCGCAGGCGTGCCGCGCAGATCTCCTGCATGCCGGCGTCCGCGGGGGCCAGGCTGTGGTCGACCAGCCACTGGTTGGCGCCGGAGGGCGTGCCCAACGCATCGAGGAACTGGCCGCCCGGCAGGGCGATGGCGCTGTTGGCGAGGTCGAGCGCGGAGTAGTGCTCAGCGCCCGGTGCCTGCGGCAGCCCGGGGTCGACAGTTTCGACGGTGGCAGCGGTATCAGTCTCACTCACGCACCTCACGCTACAGCTTGCTTCTATCCGTGACAAACGCTTATGGTCACGGATGTAAGGCAATCTATCCGTGAGGTGATTTCGTCATGACAGCAACCGGCGTGTCCAGCGAGCAGGTCCCTATCCGTGTCTTCGGCGGTCCGACCGCGCTCATCGAGTACGGCGGCCTGCGGTTCCTGACCGACCCGACCTTCGACGCCCCCGGCACCTACCCCTCAGGGCTGGCCAAGACCGCGCCCGCCTCCGCCGCGCCCGCCGATCTGGGCCGTATCGATGTGGTGCTGCTGTCGCACGACGAGCACGACGACAACCTCGACGCCTCGGGCCGGACCCTGCTCGCCGATGTCCCCCTGACCCTGACCACGCCCGGTGGCGCGGGCCGGCTGGGCGGCACCGCGCGCCCCCTGAAGGACTGGGAGCCCATCGAGCTCGACCGCCCCGGTGGCGGCACGGTCACCGTCACCGGCGTCCCGGCCCTGCACGGCCCCGGGGCACGCGCGGACCTCGAACCGGTCGTCGGCGAGGTCGTCGGCTTCGTCCTGAGCGGTGACGGCCTGCCCACCCTCTACGTCAGCGGTGACAACGCCCAGCTCGCCCTGGTGCGTGAGATCGCCGACCGTTTCGGCCCGGTGGACACCGCTGTGCTGTTCGCCGGCGCGGTCCGCACTCCCGTCCTGGACCGCGCGCTACTGACACTCGACAGCGCTCAGGCCGCCGAAGCCACCCGCATCCTGGGCGCCCGCCGGATCGTGCCGGTCCACTTCGACAGCTGGGCCCACTTCACCGAGGGCCGCGAGCAGCTTGTGGCCGCCTTCACCACCGCCGGTCTGATCGACCGCGTGGAACTGGCCTGACCTTGAACGCCCTGGCCGCTGCGGTGCGTCACGAGCACACCACAGCGGCCCCTTCCCCCGGCCCGGCCACTCGCGCCGGGCCGGCGCACCGCAGAAGGAATCCCCGTGAACGACCCGATCAAGGGCACAGCCTGCGGATCCGCTCCCGCGCCGCTGTCCGTCCTCGACACCGCCCTGGCCGGCCGCGGCATCAGCGCCGCCGATGCCCTGTCCGGCAGCATCGCACTGGCTGAACTCGCCGAGAAGCGCGGCTTCACCCGCTACTGGGTGACCGAACACCACTCCATGCCCGGCGTCTCCTCCTCCAGCCCCGCCGTCCTGCTGGCCCGGCTGACCGCCCACACCACGCGGCTGCGGCTCGGGGCGGGCGGAGTGATGCTGCCCAACCACCCCCCACTGATCGTCGCCGAGCAGTACGGCCTGCTCCAGGCCCTCGCCCCGGGCCGGATCGACCTCGGTCTGGGCCGCGCCCCGGGCACCAACCAGGCCACCGCCGCCGCGCTGCGCCGCGGCGGCTCGGACAACGACGACTTCCCTCAGCAGGTCGACGAGCTGCTGCACTTCCTCGACGACGACTTCCCCGAAGAACACCCCTACCGTGAGCGTGTCTACGCCGTGCCCGGACCGGGACAGGACAAGGAGAACGGTCTTTCGCAAACGGCCGGCCGTCCCTCGGTCTGGCTGCTGGGATCCTCCGGATACTCCGCCCAGCTCGCCGCCGGCCTGGGCCTGCCCTTCGCCTTCGCCGCGCACTTCTCTCCCGATCACGTCGCCGCCGCACTCCAGCTCTACCGCGACCGGTTCACCCCCTCAGCCGTCCTCGCCGAACCGTACGCACTGGCCAGCTTCGCCGTCATGGCCGCCGACGACGCGCACGAGGCCCTGCGCCAGACACGCAGCTACGCCCACAGCATGATGCGCATGCTCCACGGCAAGTCCTACCTCGTGCCCACACCCGACGAGGCCGCCTCCTACCTCTACACCGCCTCCGAGCAACACGTTCTCGACCGCTGGACCAACAGCGTCCTACACGGCACACCCGACCAGGTCACCGCGCGCCTCAACCGCCTGCACGAGGCAGCCCGCCCCGACGAGATCATGATCGCCAGCGTGGGCCACACCCCTCAGGCGCTCCTGCACTCGACCGAACTCATCGCCGACGCCTACACCCTGCCGACCACGCCGGTCCCCGCGTCCGCTCGCTGAAACGGCCCCCGGGCAGTTCGCGCATGCCACCTGTCGCGCAGCCGGACGGGCAGCCACGGCAGGCGCGCAACACCACGCCCACAACCATTGGGCTCGTAACGGAGAAACCATGCACCACACCGCGACCACGCCACCCAACGGGTCGACAGACGCCCCAGCGGCCACTCCTGGCCCCTCACTACCTGAGACGCAAAAACGCATCCTGACCATCCTGCTCGCGTCCCAGGTCCTCAGCGGCGTGGGACTTGCGGCCGGTGTGACCGTTGCCGCCCTCCTGGCACAGGACATGCTCCACTCCACCACCCTGGCCGGACTGCCCAGCGCCCTGCTCACCGCAGGCTCCGCCCTCGCCGCCGTCACCATCGGCCGCATCTCACAGACCCGCGGGCGCCGCCCGGGCCTGGCCGCCGGCTACCTCGCAGGCGCAATCGGCGGTGCCGGAGTCGTCGTCGCCGCCGCCCTCGACAACCCCGCCCTGCTGTTCGTCTCCCTCTTCCTCTACGGCGCCGGCACCGCCGCCAACCTCCAGGCCCGCTACGCCGGAGCCGACCTCGCCGCCCCGCGTCACCGCGCCCGCGCTCTGTCCACCGTCCTGGTCGCCACCACCCTGGGCGGCGTCGTCGGCCCCAACCTCACCGCCCCCGCCGGACACCTCGCCGCCGCCCTCGCTCTGCCCCCACTGAGCGGCCTGTTCCTCATCTCCAGCGCCGCGTTCGCCCTGGCCGCCCTGACCCTGCTGATCTGGCTGCGTCCCGACCCCCTCCTGCTCGCCCGCACCCTCCCCTCCGAGCCGCAGGCACCAGAGCAGACCGGCACAGGACCGTCGCCCGAGATCCCGCATCCCGCCACACACCGCCGCCCCAGCCTGCCGCTGGGAGTACTGGTGATGGTCCTCAGCCAGCTCGTCATGGTCGCGATCATGACGATGACCCCCGTGCACATGCACGACCACGGCCACAGCACCGCCGCCTCCGGCCTCGTCATAGCCCTGCACGTCGGCGCGATGTACCTGCCCTCACCCCTGACCGGAGCGCTCACCGACCGCTACGGCCCCAGCGCGACGGCCGCCGCCTCCGGCCTGACCCTCCTGGCTGCCGGCATCCTCGCCGCCGCGCCCGCCGACTCCGTCCTCCTGCTCACCCTCGCCCTCATCCTGCTCGGCATCGGCTGGAACTTCGGCCTCGTCAGCGGCACCACCATCATCACCAACGCCGTCCCCCTGGCCACGCGAGCCAAGACGCAAGGCATGGTCGACGTCGCCATCGCCATCGCCGGAGCCACCGGCGGCATGACCTCCGGGATCGTCGTCGCTGCAGCCAGCTACCCCCTCCTCGCCCTCACCGGCGCCGCCTTCGCCCTTGCTCTCCTCCCCATCGTCATCATCACCGCCCAGAAAGGCTCGCCCCGCACACCTTCCTCGGAACGCCGATAGAGGAGCGCCGAACCGTGAGGCGCCCAGGCATTCCGTAGTAGCTGAACCCCAGGCACAGGAGAGCTCCGTGCCATGGCGGCCGCGCCTACTTGCAGGGCAGCAGCAGGCCGATGGAACGGTCCGCCTCGATCGCCCGGTGGGCCAGGGGTGGGTTGCAGGCGCCGAGGATCAGATAGTCCTCCATCTCGTGGCCCAGCTTCTCCTTCAAGGTGGCCTGCACGTCGATCTAGGTGAGGATCCCGAAGCCCCGTGCGGCCAGTGCCTCGCGCACGGCAGTCACGGTCTGTGCGAGGTCACCGCCCACGTGGACGGCGCGGCTGTAGGGCATGGCCGTTCCCCGTTCTTCTCGTCTGGTGCGCTCGTACGGAGTCCACCGAGTACCCGACCCGGTAGGGGCTCCCCACCCGGAATATACCCCCGGGGGTACTGGTGTTACGGTGGAAACAGATACCCCCCGGGGTAATTTTCAGGCGAAAGGAGTATCCGCGTGTTCTTCGTTGACACCATCGAGCTGGAAAGTCTCGGCAACCGCAGCTACCTGGCCGGCGGTGAGAGCGCCGCAGTGGCGGTGGACCCGCCGCGCGACGTCGACCAGGTCCTGGCCGCGGCCGCCCGGCGAGGTGTGCGGATCTCACATGTGGTGGAGACCCACATCCACAACGACTACGTCACCGGCGGACTCGAACTCGCCCGGATCACCGGCGCCCAGTACCTCGTACCGGTCGGCGCGAACGTCACCTTCACCCGAGTTCCCGTGGCAGACGGCGACAGCGTGGAGATCGACCCCGGCAGCGGGATAACGCTGACGGCGATCGCGACGCCGGGCCACACCCCGCACCACACCTCCTACGCCCTGCACGAGGCGGGGCGGCCGGTGGTCGTCTTCACCGGGGGCTCGCTGCTGATCGGCACGGTGGGTCGGCCGGACCTGGTTGAGCCGCGGCTGACCGAGCAGCTGGCCCGTGCCCAACATGCCTCCGCCCGCCGCCTGGCCTCTGATCTTCCCGACGAGACGGCGGTGCTGCCCACCCACGGCTTCGGGAGCTTCTGCTCCTCGGCCCAGTCCGAGGGGGAGGAGAGCACCATCGGCAAGGAGAAGAGCGCGAACACCGCGCTGACCGTCGACGTGGACAGCTTCGTCGCGGACCTGCTGGCCGGTCTGGAGGACGTGCCCGCCTATTACACGCACATGGGCCCGGCCAACGCCGGCGGCCCCGAACCGCTCGACCTGACCCCGCCCGCCCTCGCGGACGCCCACGAGATCGCCGCCCGCCTCGCGGCCGGCGAGTGGGTCGTCGACCTGCGCAACCGCGTTGCGTTCGCCGAAGGACACGTGGCCGGGTCGTTCAACTTCGAGGCCGACGGCAAGCTCGGCACCTACCTCGCCTGGATGATCCCGTGGGGCAAGCCGGTCACCCTGCTCGCCGAGTCCGCCGAGCAACTCGCCGAAGCCCAGCGCGAACTGGTGCGGGTGGGCATTGATCGCCCGGCCGCCGCCGCCACCGGCACCCCCGCCGCCTGGCTGCCCGCCGGACAGGCCCCGGCCTCCTTCCCCCGCTCCACCTTCGCCGGACTCACCGCACACGGCAGCGCTGATGTGGTGATCCTGGACGTGCGCCGCGACTCCGAGCGCGAGGCCGGCTGGATCGAGGGTTCGGTGCACATCCCCATCCACGAGCTCCACGGCCGCCTCGATGAGGTACCGCCCGGGACGGTGTGGGTGCACTGCGCCGGCGGCATGCGCGCCGCGATCGCCGCGTCCCTGCTGGACGCCACCGGCCGCGACGTCGTCGCCGTCGACGACGGCTTTGACGCCGCCACCGACGCCTGCCTGCCCCTGACTACCGGCTGATCCAGCCCACCGCACGAGAAGGAAAGGGGAGAACACGATGTTCCTCTTCCGCCGCAGCCAGCCCCGCGTCAGCGTGGACCAGGCCCGCGACCGCACCAGCGGCGACACCCCGGACGCGATCCTCCTCGATGTCCGCGAGAAGCCCGAATGGAACGCGGGCCACGCCCCCGGCGCCGTCCACGCACCCCTGTCGAAACTCGTGGCCGGAGCCGACCTGCCGCCCGAAGCCTCCGGCCGGTCGCTGGTGGTGATCTGCCGCAGCGGACACCGCTCCCAGCAGGCCGCGAAACTCCTCACCGAGCGCGGAGTGCAGGCGGTCGACGTCAAGGGCGGCATGAACGCGTGGGCCGCCGCCGGACACCCGGTCCTCGACGAACGCGGGAACAACGGCCAGATAGCGTGACCGCACTCGTTCTCGCCCTCATCGCCGGGGCCGTCGTCGGCCTCGCCCTCGGAGCCCTGGGCGGCGGCGGCAGCGTCCTGGCCGTACCCGCGCTGATCTACCTGCTCGGCTTCAGCCCGTCCGCGGCCACCACCGCCAGCCTGATCATCGTGGCCGCCACCTCCGCCACCGCCCTGTACGCCCACGCACGCGACGGCTACGTCGCCTGGAAGACCGGATCACTGTTCGCCGCCGCCGGCATCATCCCCGCCTACCTCGCGGGGGCAGCCGCCGGCAGCGCGCCCGAAGCGGTACTGACCATCGCGTTCTCGATGATCGCGGCACTGGCGGCCGTACGGATGTTCCGCCCCTCCTCCTCCAAGCCGCCGGAGCGGATCCGGCACAGTAAGGCGACCGGGGTAGGCGCCGGGCTCGGCGCGGTAACCGGCTTCCTCGGCGTCGGCGGCGGCTTCCTCGCCGTCCCGGCCCTGGTGAGCGTGCTCGGCCTGACCATTCGACGCGCGGTAGGCACCAGCCTGCTCGTCATCACCGTCAACTCGCTCGCCGCCCTGACCGCCCGCACCGGGACCGGCGGCGGCCTCGACTGGGCGCTGATCGGGCCGTTCACCGGAGCGGCGATCCTCGGCGCCTGGGACGGCAAACGCCTCAGCACCAAGGTCTCCGGCAACAGCCTGCAAAAGGTCTTCGCCGGGGTGCTCCTGGCGGTGGCCGTGTTCATGCTGATCGACGTGATCGTATGAACACCACAGCCACCGCGACCGTCAGGCCAAGGACAGGAACAGCTTCTCCAGTCGGGCCCGCATCTCATCGCGGTCACCGGCCGACTGGCCGCCCTCGGCCATGCAGTGCTGCAGCCCGGTCGCAATGATCGCGAATCCAGCCCGGTCCAGCGCACGGGAGACCGCCGCGAGCTGCGTAATCACATCCTCGCAGTCCCGGCCCTCCTCGATCATCTTGATGATCCCCGCGATCTGGCCCTGAGCCCGCCGCAGCCGGTTCAGCACCGACTTCAGCTCGTCGGCCGCCATCTGAAGCTCCACCATCCACCTCCATAAATACCCCTAGGGGTATCATACGGGATGCGGTCAACCGCTCCCCGAACCACGGAAGGACCACCCCGCACATGACCACCCCCACCCCCCTCATCCCCGCCCAGGCCGCCGCACGCCTCGACGACTACACCGTCATCGACGTACGCACCCCCGGCGAATACGCCTCCGGCCACCTCCCCGGGGCCCACAACATCCCCCTCGACCACCTCCATACCGCCCTGCCCGCCCTCAAGGCCGCAGCCGCCCGTGGCACCCTCCTCATGGTCTGCGCCTCCGGCAACCGCTCCACCACCGCCTGCACCGAACTTGCTGCGGCCGACATCCCCGCCACCACCCTCACCGGCGGCACCACCGCCTGGGCCAGCGAAGGCCGCACCCTCCACCGCCCCGACAACGCCCGATCCGTCTGGCCCATGGAACGCCAGGTCCGCCTCGCCGCCGGATCCCTCGTCATCCTCGGCCTCGCCGCGGGCACCCGCTGGCGCCCCGCCCGCTGGCTCTCCGCAACCATCGGCACCGGCCTGATCTTCTCCGCCGCCACCAACACCTGCGGCATGGCCGCCGCCCTCGCTAAACTTCCCCACAACCAGCCCCGCACCACCGACCTCCACGCCACCCTGCAAGCCCTGCAGGACTGATACGGCCGCCGCGGGCGAAGGCCGCTGTACCCGTCGGGTGTTCTCCGTACTTCAACACGCTCAACTTGACAGAGAAGTCATCGCTGACCAGGGCCCTGAACCTGTCGAGCTCCAGGACCTGCGTGTGGGGCTAGGTGGCGGCCCACGTCGACTTGCCCGAACCGGCCGCGCCGATCAGGATCACCAGCGGGGGCTCCGGGATCGTCGTGTCGACGGGCAGTGTGTTGTCCAGGCGGAAGGTCTTCATGCGGATTCTCCCTGCGGGTCAAGGGCACGGGTGGCGTAGTAGGTCTGGAGGCCGGCGTTCTCGGTGATGAGGGCGGCGGCCTCGTGCAGCGGGCACGACATCTCGCCGTCGCGGTCCGGCTCGATCCGTGCGGCGACGGTGAGCAGCTGCGCGAGGGAGCCGAAGACGCCGTCCTGGCGGTGGTCCTCGTGGTGGAGCTCGCGCAGGATCTGCGCGAGCTCCTGGGCGCTGATCTCGCCGGTGAGTTCGTCCTGGATCTGCTGGAGGGCGAGCTGGGCGATGCCGACGCTGGCGCGTACCCGGTCCAGGCGGGTGCGGGGGCGGCCGGTCACCGGGTGGTGGACTTGGTGGTGGCGACCAGGGCGGCGAGGGTCTCCCAGCCGTGGTGCCAGGCGGAGTCGAGCTGGAACGCCCCTTCTCTGAACTACGCGGTGACTGCCCTGGCCCGTCCTGGTCACGTCTGTAAAGTTTCGTCAACTAGCGTTCACGAGTGTCTGCCGGGTGCCATGGTGATCTCAGGATTGGTTCATGAGCGCTTTTCAGAAGAAGCCCCCGGAGGATCCCAACCCCAAGCAAGAGTCGGGGCCTGGGAATGCACAAACCGAAGCAGTGGAGCGAACAAGTCTCCGAGTCGGTCTGGCGTTAGCATCGGCTGCGGTTGGAGGCGCAGTCAGGGCATTCGTCGAGCACTTCCTTAAGGACGATCAGTGATCGTCATCGAGTGGGGGAAAAATGGCAGGAGCGAGGCAGGGCCTGATTGCACTGCCGTCAGAGTTGGAGATCCCGCCCGGACCTCACCGCAACCTATTGGCAGCCCTGCACGATCTCTATCGGCTAGCCGGATTTCCGAGCACCCGAAAGATAAGCGAGGCGATAGCACGGTCAGAATTCGCCAGGGATTCCATGTCTCATCAGACCGTTGCCAATATTCTGACGGGTCGCCGTGTTCCGCGCTGGCTCAAAGTGGAAGCCCTGATAGACGCATTGTTCACGCTCGCAAGACGCGAGACAATTTTGCACGAGGTTGATCGCTTCCGATCTCTATGGTTGTCGATGCACCATCCTGAGGCAGAGCACCCTGACCCTAAGCTCACACTTACGGCTGCTTCTTCACCACACGCGACCGAATCGACCAAGGCCAGTGAGCTGGTAGAGCCTGGGCCTACACAGGCCAGCTCTCCGACCCTCGAAGGAAAGCCGGAACTTTGGCAAGTGTTGCTGGAGTCATCAGCCCCCGGAGAGAGCTCCCTTCCCACAAGACTTGTTGCGGCGGGCTGGAATGGACCCGAGATGTTTGACGTCTCATTTCTTCCCGGAATGTGTCGGGTCGAGTTGAATCTTCGACACCCCATGGGGAAAGAAATGTGGGAGGTCATGGATGGGAAAGATGAGAAGGCGGCGACAATACTTGCCCTTCTTCTCATCTCCTGGGCCCGCATGGAAGACGAGATGCCTTCGGGGCGAGCTATGGAACGGGTCAAGAATGCTCGAATTGATTGGGGGCGATATGCGCGCCTATACGTCGAGCAACTCCGCACGTAGAGCTTGCTTCTTGTCAGAGCTAACGGTGTGGCAGCCGAGGTCGGCCGCCGCACCGGCCGACAGGTCAGCTCCAGGCGGGTACGGGAGCGGGCGGGTCACCGGCTGGTCGCCTTGGTGGTGGCGAGGAGAGCGGCGAGGGTCTCCCAGCCCTCGCGCCACGCCTGATCCAGCGCGTACACGCCTTCTCTGAACTACTGCTGGGGGTCGGCAACCGGAGCGCGGACGGCGGCCCCGCTGTGATCAGAGGTCCTTCACGTCGCTCCCGCGAGCCACGAGTTGGTCGAATGTGGGGATGCCCATGAAGACGGGGGAATCTCTGTGTTCTTGTCTTGCGTCGAGCTGAGCGAGCTTTTCCTCGGCCGCTGCAAGGCTGGTGGAGAGCCCTTCGACTTCCCCGAGCCACCCTTCGCGTTCAGCCTCTGCGATTCGTTCGGTCAAGTTGTCGCGGATCTCGATGAGCCGGGGCTTCTCGGCCGGGGAGACGATGAGGACGGGGCATCGGACGCATGCGTGCTCGTGAATGCAATCGGTTCCGTATGCGCGTCCGCAGTCTCCGAGTGCGAGCTTGCGTCGCTCGAAGTGGCCGAGGAACTCGCTCCATTCGTCGGGTGTGACCGCGCGGTATTCCTCAGTTGGCCGGACAGCGCGCCGGCGGGCGATGAATGCCTGGTGCGCCTCGATGGCATCCTTCGGGTAGATCGCGGCATAGCCCATAGTGGTGCTGATGTTGCCGTGACCTGCGATGATTTGGGCGATATGCGGGGGCAGGCCGTTGAGGATGGCGTCTGTGATGGAGATTCGTCGAAAGTCGTGAGGCTCGAACCGGAGTGGGCGTCCGGCAGCGTCGGTGAGTCCTGACGCGGCGAGTGTGTCGTTGAGCGCCTCGCGGAGCGTGTGCTCGGAGACCCGACGGTTCTCGCCGCTGATGTTCCACTGGTAGAGAAGCGGCATGGGCGGATTCCAGGACCTCTCGTGTGCGTCGTAGCTGTAGATCAGCGGGACCGTTCCGTCCCTGGAGCGAACACGCGAGATCACAGTGCTGAGGACGTCTGCAAGTTCCGGAGTCACCAGCAAGAGCCGTTCCTGATCGTTCTTCGACGGGGCGATCTGCAGGAGCGGGATGACGTGATCGGTGTCGGGAACTCGGTAGCTGATGATGCTGTGATGACCGATCTCCCGGAGTTCCTCGATCCGGATTCCGG
Source organism: Streptomyces sp. (assembly GCF_035563135.1). Classification (GTDB taxonomy): domain Bacteria; phylum Actinomycetota; class Actinomycetes; order Streptomycetales; family Streptomycetaceae; genus Streptomyces. Next base: position 39,232 of record NZ_DATMVN010000098.1, on the reverse strand, counting down.
TGTGCCGAAGAATCTCGATCGTCGCCCAGGTCCAGAAGGCCCGCTTCTCTTCGGTTCCGAGCTCGCGCCGCTTGCCTTGAGCGTCGAGGGCGGTGACCGGGCGGCCGTCGAGCCGCGCGGTCTTCTTCGGGACGGTGAAGGTCTCGCCCAACACCGTGAAGGTGGAGCCGAGCGAGGTGGCGTTCAGGGCGTCGAGGCGGGTCTTGGCCTCCTGAAGCCTGCGCTCCGCGACGCGGACCAGCGTGGGCAGCACCGGCAGGCGCTCACGGGTGCGCTGATCTGAACGAGATTTCTGCTGTTGTTCGAGCTTCTTGACTGAGCACTCTTCCTCGGTGATCGGGACTGGTGCCACCCAGGGTCCCCACCGTTCGGGCTCTTCGAGTGCCCAGTGCGCGATGTCCAGGTAGAAGGCTCTGACGAGCTGCTTGATCGCCGGGGCGGTCGCCCGCGGTGCGGTGACCCAGGCTGTGGTGCCGTCCGGCTGCATGCGCCGGACGGTCTTCGTGGCGAGTCGGGCCTTCCAGGCCGTGCTGACTTCGGCGCTCAGGCGCAACGAATCGGCGTCCGGGTGGTGCTTTTCGATGTCGGCCCAGAACAGGCCGGCAAGAGCAGACGACAGGTGTCGGATCGAGCTGTAGTCGAGGCTGGGGCGGCGCTCGGTGAGATAGCCGACGATCACGTCGCGGACCGGCTTGCATTTCAGCTGGTATCGGTCGACGAGCCGTTCAGGGCTGACCTGGCCGGATCGGTGGGCGAGGCTGAGGAGGGTGACCGGAGCGTCGGGAGGGAACTGGCCCATCTCCCGGAGCCAGGCGTAGGCGAGGCGAGCGCTGCGGGTGTCGGCGCTGCTCCGTCCGACGGTGGCCTGAAGCAGGGCCAGGCAGTCGCCGACGGTGATGTCCTGGATGGTGCCGCCGTGGGCCACCATGATCTGTGCAATCGCCCGCAAGGCTTCGGATGCCGTTCGGGCGCTGCTTCCAGCCGGGCAGCCGACCGCCTCCAGACGTGCGAAGCCCTCGGCATCCCGGACGTGCTGGATGGCCGGTCTGAGGAACCGCGAGCAGTTGGCGACGAGCCACTCCAGATCAGGACGGATCGCGTCGGCGCAGATGAGCACGTGCATCCCGGCCTGGATCGTGGCTGCTGTGGGGTTCCTACCGAGTGTCCGGGCGTACTCCTGGACGTGCGCGTACCACTGACGCAGTTCAGTGGCGGCGGGCGAGGCGAGCCATCGCTGCTGCCAGGTGTCGCCCGGCAGGGTCGCCAGCCAGCGCAGCAGCAGGCGGGCTCCCACCAACCGCGTGGCCTGGGTGGAGTCGGTGCCGGGCAGGATCGGCGCTGGCTGCTGCAGCCGGTCGAGAAGTGCCTCCCGGCTCACGGCCGTCTCCGGCCAGGTCGTCGGGCGCGGGCGGGCAGGGAAGCGCCGGAACAGCTTCTCTGCCTCGGCGCCCGCCAGGGGCCGGAATGGTGCGGCATCGGGGCGTGAGTCCGTCAGGACCATGGTCGTCATGTGCGCGGTCCTCCGAAGAGCACGTTGAGGGATTCCGGGTTGTAGGAGGGTGCGGGCGTCGGCGGCGGGTTCTTGCGCTTGAGCTCGAGGCGGGCGAAGTGCGCGAGACCTGCGGTGATGACCTCGTCTTTGCTGGGGTTGAGGTACTTCTGCAAGGTCGTCTGGTACTTGTGGGCGAGGAGGTGCTGGACGTAGACCAGCGACATCTCCGGGTCCTCCGTCATCCGGAACGTCGCGGTGTGCCGCAGGTCGTGCAGAGTCCAGTTCGAGCCCAGAATCTCGTTGACGCGGACGAACATGGCGCGGGCCGCGTGGTAGTTCAGCGGCCGCCAGGGGCGCCGCAGCGTCCACCACAGTGGCACGCCGCGGCCGCGGCGGAGAACTGCTGCTTGGCTGGTAGCTGTCTCCCGCCGGACCGAGTTCCGTGAGCGTCTCGGGGAACTCCTGCTGGCCAGCGAGGTCTGCTGCGTTGGACTGGCCTACAGCGTGGCCCTGGCGAGTTTCGGAACAGCACGGGACGCTGACCTGCTCGCCGCCTACCTTGATCGCTATCTCCGCCGCCCTGACCTCGGATACGACCAGGCCGTCGTCATGGGTGCTCTCCAGTTCATCGACCTGCACCTTGGAGGTGGCCAGGTCGACCGCTTCCGGAAACCGGGCGGTTTGTGGCAAGAGTGGCTCCGGGAAGCGCCTCACCAGCAGGCCGACACGGACCCCACCCCCCACTTTCTGAGCCTCATTCGTAGGCTTTGCGCGTTCGTCGACGAATGCGCCGAGGCGCTATGACCACCACCATCTCGTGGTGGTCTCTCTGGGCCGTGGCCGCCGCCCGGGGGAGTAGTCAGATCCGCCTGCGGGACGCGATGTAGTCGAGCCAGTCGCGCCTGGCGTATCCGGTCCAGCGGGTGGCGCTGCTGATGCTCGTGTCGGTGAAGTCGGCGAGGACGGACGCCGGCAGGTCTGTGGCCAGTGCGAGACGGGCATTGTTACGGTCGGCGCGCGGCGCGATGCCGTGTCGGCGAAGCTTCAAGTTGAGGTAGGTGGCTCCCAGAGGGCGGGCGGGCTCCTGGCCGGGGAAAAGCCAGGGTGTTGTGCAGGCTGTGTGATCGAGCTGCCAGCGTGCCTGGCACTTGTCGCGTTGGGCACGGACAAGCCGGGCGACTTCGGGCGGCAGCGGAAGATGATGGCCTGCGAGGTTGAGCGCCCCCGTCGCGTGGTCGTCTATGACGTCATGCACGGTGAGTCCGAGCAGTTTGGTGTGCTGCAGCCCGAAGAGGAGTGTTAGGGCGCCAGCCGTACGAACATCGAGAGGCAGAGAATCGTCGCGGAGACACCGGTGTAGCTGCTCGGCCTGCTCCTCGTCCGTCATAAAGACGCTGGGGGCAGGGACGCGTGCCCGGGGAACTACGAGCTCGCCGACAAGTCCCCGGCCTCGCGCCCAGGTGACGAAGGCACGCACCTCACGACGCTCTCCAGTCCCTCCCTCCAGCCACATCTCAAGTTCTGGCTGGGTGAGGTCTCCGAGGGCGGTTCCGTGCTCGTCGAGCCATTCGAGTAGTTCCAGGGCCCGGCGCAGCTGCGATCGCATGTGGTGTTGTGTGCTGGCGCGTAGCGGGCGGCGCCGATGGGCCCGGCGGATGCGGTGGAGCAGGTACCAATGGGTGAAGGGTGTGAGGAGCTACCGCTGAGGGAGCGGGGCCTGGGCCAAGAGGGCGTCCGCCCAGCGGGGCAGGGCCTCCAATAGTTCGTCGCGCGGCGGCAGCACCGCGGCGGCGACGAGGACGTCGCGGATGTAGCGAGTCGTCGGCGTGTTGGGGAGAGCGTCGAGCTGTTGGTGGGTGATTTCCTCATCGGAACTGGCTAGCTGGGACAGGAGGGCGGGTACTCCGGCGCGGATCAACCAATGCGCCACTCTGCGAGGGCGTCCTGCCGCGGCGAGAGCCGAGGGGACGTTCTGCCGCTGCGCGGGGATCGCTTGGCCTTGTCCACCGAGAGCTTCGGCCAGTTGTTGCGTGACGAAGCAACGGGCGCACAGCCGCTCGCGGAAGATCCTTTCGCTCGTGCCGCAGCGCTGGCACGCGTAGGTTAGATCGACTCCGGCGCACGGTCCACAGAAGCTCCGCCATCTTGATCCTGGCTGGTCAGGGCCTCTGGTGTGATGGCGGGTGAGGCTGCTCGGGCTGGTGGTAGGGCAGTGTCTAGCTGTAGATCGTTGGGCAGGGCGGTTCGCCTGTTCCGGTCCGCCGCCTCGTTCTCCTCCCTACGATCCGGCGCATGGTGGATCCCCAGGTGCAGGAGCGGATCGCGGTACGCCGCGCGGAGTTGGACGATCTGGAAGGACAGCTGGTCAAGCAGTTGGCCGAGGTACGGGCCGAACGCGAGGACCTGGCGGCGGCGGAGCGGGTCCTGGCCCGGATGGGCGAGCAGGTCGCTGCCGAACGGGCCGCGACGGTGCCGGCTGTCGCGCAGGTGGGCGGGAAGGGGGTGCTGCTGATCCCGCACCGCGTCCCGGAGATGGCCGAGACCGCGCTCCCGCCGGAGTACCAGCGCATTCTTGCTTCCGTCCGCGCTGCCGGCGGGCCGGTCATGGTCCGGCAGGTGGGCGAGGCGCTCGGGCTGGACACCGGGGTGCGAGGCAAGCTGGAGCCGCTGCGCGGGAAGCTGACGAAACTGGCCGATCGCAGCTGGCTGCACAAGCGTCCCGACGGGCGGTTCACCGTCTGCCCGTGACCCGCAGTTCCCTGGGGCGGACATAACTGCGGTGCCCCCGGGGCTCGTTGGGAATGTGTGAGCAAAACCGAAGAGCACGCCGGGGACACCGTGTCCCTTGTCTACCAGTGCCGTCTGCCGCTGTCCACGAGCACCGTCAACCACCTCGCCGGCCTGCTGCGGCGCCACCTGAAATCGATAGGTTCGCGCTGGCGGTCGCTGCCGCCGGGGAAGATCGCGGTGATCGTGCTGGCCGTGCTCCGCCACGATCAGCGCCTGGCCGACATGGCCGGCGGCAACAACATCGCCGAGTCCACCGTCCGCCGCTGGCGCGACGAGATGATCCACCTGCTCGCCGCCCGCGCTCCGCGCCTGGACCAGGCCCTGAAGAAGATCGCGAAGCGGGGCGGGGAAGTCGTCCTGGTCGACGGCACCCTCATCGCCACCCAGCGCCGCACCGGCCGCGACAACCGAAAACACTTTTCCGGCAAGCACCACCGCCACGGCCTGCACTTCCTCGCCCTGACCGACGAGAGGGGCCGCCTGATCTGGATCTCCGCCGCGCGGCCCGGCCGCACCCACGACGCCACCGCCGCCCGCCATGACCATCTCGTCGAACATCTCAAGGCGGCCGGCCTCGGCGCGCTCGCCGACCTGGGCTTCCTCGGCGTGGACAAGCCCGACGACCCCGATGACCTGGTCATCGTGACCGGCTTCAAGGCCACCCGCTACCGCAAGCTCACCCCTGGACAGAAGACGGCGAACCGGGTTCTGGCCGCCGGACGCGCGCCCGTCGAGCGCGGGTTCGCCCACCTGAAGAACTGGCGGATCCTCACCAAGCTCCGCACTGACCCTGCCCGCACCACCCACCTGCTTCGCGCGCTGCTCGTACTGACGAACATCGAGGCCACTACAGAAAATTGATCTCTACCGCAGGCGGCCCGCGATCAGCATAAGCACCCCGGAACAGCGTCAATGAGCTTGGATCGGCTGGGTGAGGTTCAACGGGTTGCCGTCGGGGTCCTGGATGTGGGCGACGCGCTGTCCCCACGGCATGTCGTTGGGGCCGCTGCTGACCGAGCCGCCCAGCGCCGTCACCCGGCCGAGCGTCTCGTCGACGTCGTCGACACCGATGCTGAGCAGGATCCGCGGCGCCGCCCCGGTTCCCGGGTTCGTCTTGGCCACCAGCCCGAGGTCGGTGTCGCCGATGCGCAAGCCGAGGTAGAAGGCCGGGCCTTCCGCCGGCACCCGGAAAGTCGCCTCGGCGCCGAACAACTTCGTATAGAAGCTGACCAAGACGTCCTGGTCGGCAGTGATGATCACTGGCTGGATGGTGGACATGGCACTCCTGTCGAGAACGGTCGTGTCGCTGGGTAGACCGTTCGAGGACGGTGAACTCATCGACAAAACCACCCCGCCGGACGATCTACACCCCAGACTGCCGCCCACGACCAGCACAAACACCACGAAACGGGGTCACGCTACCCTTGCTGACCAGCCACTTCAAGATGGCGCAGCCACATTGCTCGTCGGTCAGCAAGCGCACGCGCCCGCTCGTGGTCACCGGAGCCGGTAGGCGGTGGCCAGCACGGAGACAGTGACCTGATCGGGCAGGACGCCGCCGTCGTTGAGGTCTGCGCGGCTCACATGGCGTGCACTCGGCGTCATCCCCACCAGATCCAGGGCATCCAACTTGGTCAAGGGAACGGAGTACTCCACCTGCTCGGTGACGACGGCCTCGAAGAAGGGGTTGAGCGCTCGGTGGAGGCGCTGCTCCTTGGTCGGGTCGATCGTGATCATTGCAGGCATCTGGCCACGCAGCTCGGCCAAGTGCCGACCGGTGGGTCGGAGCACGATCAGCCGACCGGTCAGACGCAGCACGCGGTGGAACTCGGCCGGGTTGCGTGGGGCGAACACGTCCAGCACGACATCGGCCGCCCCGTCGGCCAGTGGGAAGGGACGGAACACGTCCCAGGCCACCGCGGCGGCTCGGTCGTGGGCACGGGCCGCCAAGCGCAGTGCGTGCACCGATGTGTCCAGCCCCAGACCGCGGGCGCCAGGCAGCTGGTCGAGTACGCCGGCCAAGTAGTAACCCGTGCCGCACCCCACATCCAGCACCGCGCCCTGCTCAGACACGGCGTCAGCCGCCAGGCGGGCCCCGACTTCGCGAATGGGCGCGTAGGCGCCGGTGGACAGAAAGCGGTCCCGGGCCTGGACCATGGCCGCGTCGTCGCAGCTGGTGGCGCGGGTGCCCGTCAGCAGGCTGGCATAGCCGTGACGGGCGATGTCGAAGGTATGGCCCACCGGGCAACGCAGCGCACCGTGGCCGGGGTGCAGGCGGCGCGTACGGCACGTCGGGCAACGCAGCAGGTCGAGAGACAGATCGAGGGCAGGGGGAAGCGACACGGGCACGAGGCACTCCGCCGACCAGCTGTTCACCGCGCGGGAGCAAGGCGCCACCGAACAGCAGCTCCAGCAGATCACAGCCGACGGCCTCGCCCGGATGTACTTCCGTACCAACAACAGCCGGGCTCACGGGCTGGGCGTGGAGTTCACCGACGTGGAGCGGCTCGACATCGAACTGTAGACCGGCCCGCACAAAGCGCCTGGTCCCCGGCATTTGTGACTGAGTGGTTCAGATGGCGGGTGAGTGCGCTACTTGGCGGAGCTGTGCGACGTAGTTGGCGGGTTGGCTGGCAGGACGCTGATGGTGGCCTGCCAACTACCTGCCCCGCGGTTGTTGCCGGGAGTCGGCAACGTGGGGTGCGGGGGCTCTGCCCACTGTCCGCGTTACTTGCCTGCTTCTGCTGGTGGATGCTGTGACCCGTCGGGATCGAGGGTGAAACGCGCACGTCGCGGGTGCTGTGCGATGGGCGTTGGTACCTATGTGCCCAAATGGTGCCCGAGTGCGAGGTGGGGGAGGAAAAATGGCTGAGGCGGCGTGGAAGCCGGGGCTGCGGGCGGTGGTCTGGATGTTGGTCGCCCTGCTGGTGGCCAGTCTCGGGGTGGCGATGGCCAGCGAGGTTTCCGGGGCGCTGGAGCGGGAGCGGGAGTTCCGGGCCGCGCCGGACTGCGCTTCCGTGCCGGTGAAGGTCTCGGCCTGCCTCTGGGAACAGGACTTCACCGTCCGCAAGGCCGCACTGCACCGCGGGAAGAGAGGCAAGTCGCCGGAGGCGGAGCTGGTGCTGCCCAGCGGCAAGCCATGGCAGGTGACGTTCCGCAACACCGATCCGGTGGTGTCGGAGATGGAGCCGGATGACAAGGTCGCCGGCCTGATCTGGTACGGGGATGTCGTCGAGGTCCGGGACGCCGACGGGCGGCGGCAGCAGACGTCCGACGGGCCCGTGAACTGGCCGGAGGACCGGCTCGGTGGGGCGATCGGCTGCATATCGTTCGGTGCGGTGGCCTTCATCGGCAGCCTGTGGGGGCTGCTCGGCCGCCGTAGCCGTCGGCAGGTGGTGGCCGCGGCCACCGTGCGGTGGCACGGCCTCGGAATAGGCGTCGCCGCCATCGTGACCCTGTGGGTGCAGGCGGCCGCCGGCTGGCCGCTGTGGTCGATTCCCGTGGGCTGGGGCGTGCTGACGCTGCTCTTGCTGGGCTCCGCGGTTGGCTTTGTCGTCGCCGCACTCCGCGGCGCCATCAAATGACCGGGGGGTAAGCGCCCGGCGTTCCGGCCGCCGAGTGCTCACCTGGCCCGCCTGTCCGCGACGCCGAGCGGGTGCGGTGGACGATGCCCCGCGTCAGATGTCCGTTGCGGCCACCGCCGACCCGGTGGCCGAGGCCCTTCTCCAGCTGGGTCAGGTACGCGGGGCTGACCTTGCGTCGAGCCCTTCCACCCGCCAACCCAAGCGCTCATCCGCCAACTCAAGGACTCCGTCTCAACACTGTGCCGAAGCACCATAGCTGTCACCAGCCGGGTCGGTTGAGGTGCGAGAACGGGTCGCACGAAGCAGTCTGGCTGGCACCAGTGAGGCAAGTGGTTTGTCACGCACCCGCACTCGGCAGCATTTCTGTCACCCGTTGCGCGATGGTCAGTGACGGCTCATTGGATCAGGTCGGTGTGCGGATGCCCGGGGGAGGCCGGACAGACGTAGAGCTGCATGTTGTCGGTGCTGCCGACTTCCACCTTGGTCGGCTGCGCAGGGTTCTGACCGACACGATGGCCGGCGGTATAGGCGGCAGCTTCGTCCTCGTGTGGCGCCCAGCCGCGCTTGCCGTAGTCCCATTCGAAGGAGGCAATGGTCAGCAGCGGGACCATCTGTACCTCGCAGACACTGCAGTACCGAGGATACGGGTCGGTGCGGCCCCACGGGGGCCAGCCGCCGACCTTCCAGCCGGGAGCGACTGCCAGATTGCCGTCGTAGAACTGCGCCGGATAGTCCGCGTAGGAGCTGTCCACGGCAACACCGGCTGCCTGCCACCTGCTCCAGTCCCCCACCGCCAGCCGCATCTCCGGGCTCAGATCGAGGCTGTGGGGATACTCGGTGATCGCTTCCGGTGCCAGCAGACATGGCTCCGGCACATAGCCGTCCCAGTCCGCCTCGTACGGGTCCGGTGGCACAGCCATGACATCGCCAACCTCTGCGGCGGACCGCCAGAACAGCGCAGTCGCAGGCTTGGCATACGGTTCGTGGTCGTATGGACACCACAGCACTTGGAGCACGTCGGCTTTCCCGGGCGGCCGCAGGAGAGGGACATCGCGCACGTACAGCTGGGCGACGGGCAGCATAGGGACCGGACTTTCCGCGGGCCAGGGAGGGCCGGCATCAAGGCGCTCCATGAACGTCGCGGCGTTGCGGGCCTGGATCGCCGTCTCCTCCGGCGTGTAGTGAGGCCCTTGGGGATCACGGTGGAGTCGGGCTTGTCGGCACCTCTCGAGTCGTATGTCTGCCGGCGACTTGCACCGTCCGGTGCCCGAGTGCATGGCTTCGCAGTGCGGCCACGGCTCTTCGACGGGCCACAGCAATGGGCCACCGACAGAGCTGTCCCGTACCAAGGGCGACCCGGCCCGTGGATGCAGCCGAATCGCCGCACGCGCCAACGGAGCCAGCTCGGGGAAGACCGCGGTGACGTCGACAAGCCGCGGCGGAGTAGTACGTACGAAAACCATGCCGGCGATCTTGCCACCGGCCACTGACAGGCCGCTGCCGCCTTGTCCGGCGTCGGTGCTCAACTGGTTGTAACGCCTACCAACCCGGACACGGTGACAACAAGCCTGCCTGTGTGGCAACTACCGCGCTTCGGCTCAAACACTCACGCATGCCCGCCCCAGGCGGGGAGTGTTAGAAGTCGAGCTCGATGTAGTCGATGTCGGTGAGTTCCACCTGGAGGCCGGGGGCGCGGCGGCCGCGGTCCTTGAAGTAGATCTCCTGGAGTCCTGCGGCGGCGATGTCCTGGAGCTGCTGCTCGGTGGCTCCCTGTTCCTGGGCGGTGAAGAGGCGGGCGGCGTAGGTCGGGGGGAGGTGCTGGGTGATGAGGCGGATTCGTCCGTCGTCGGTGGTGCCCGGCGCGGCGGTGAACCCGAACCGGGCCCGGGTCTCGATCCTGATGCCGTCCGTGCTGGCTGCCCGCTTCTTCGCCCTGGCCACCACGCGGGGCTGCCACTTCTTGCGGACCTCTCCCGTCAGGCGTGTGGCGAGGTCCTTGCGGGGCCGCTTGAGTGTTCCCTTGAGGTATCGCTCCACGGTGCGCTGGGAGATGCCCAGGAGCTGCGCTACGGCCTTGGTGGAGCCGGAGTGCTGCTTGACCAGGTAGCGCATCTGCGCGCCGGCGCTTTTGGGGATCGGCCGGGTCGCGGTGCCCGCGGTGGCCTTGTCGAGGCTGTCGCCCAGGATGCCCATCTCGGTGTCCTACTCTCCGTCGTCGATCGAGTCGGTGCCTTTGATGTGGTTGGCCGGGTTGTGGCCTTCGTCGAGCATCGTGATGGCCCACATCAGCGGCTCGGTGCCCTGGTGCTTGACCATGCCGGGGCTCACTCCGAGGCGGAATCCGCCGGCAACGGGCTTGCCGTCGGCGGTGCGCGGGAGCACGTCCAGCGGCGAGGGCCCGTCCGAGAGGTAGACGGCGCAGTCGGACAGGATCGCGATGGGCAGCAGCGCGTCCTCGCCGAGCGTCAGGTGACCGACCGGGGCGGGGTTGGACTGGGTGGCCAGGGCCGTCTTGAGGATCTTGCGGTGCATGCCGGTGCGGGCCTTGGCGATGACTTCGGCCCGGATGTGCGGGCTCCACGCCACGCGCTTGAGGGTCGGCCACGGCTCACCGGCCGGGATCTGCGAGTTCTTGTTGCGCTCCCTCAGCTTGCCGATGCCGCCCTTGACCGTCGACTTGATCGCGTCCAGCACGGCGACCGTCGCGGGGTCGTCGTCCTGGTGCACGGCCATCGCGTCCAGGAACTCCTGCTCGCCCATCCCCGACACCACCCCGAGGTCGGCCATCGTCGCCTTGTACGCCTCGGACAGGTGCTTGTACCAGGGATCCAGGTAAGGGCCGGACTCGCGGCGCAGGTAGGCCTCGGTGGGGTTGAGGGTGACGGGCAGCTGGTAGGTGTCGATGAGCTCCGCCGCGTAGGCGACGGTGGAGGTGGAGTACCAGCCCGGCCCGGTCGGCCGCTCGCCGCGGAAGGTGAACGGGTTCGGCAGGCGCGGGTCCATCTCGATGGCCGACAGGTCGATGCGCCAGGTGCCCGGCACGTTCTTGTCGAACACCGGGTTCTCCACGTGGACCGGCTCGGACAGCCCGACCACGAGGCGGTTGGCGGCGGCGAGGAACGCGGTGTTCACGTCGATGCCGACCGCCCACTTCCGGGTGGCCTCCAGGTCGGTGATCAGCTCCACGTCGCGCGCCCACTCGTACGCCTCTTCGTGGAAGACGTCGTCCTCGCCCTGCTCGCGGCCCTTGAGCGCGGCCATGGCCACCGGGTGCTCGGGCGGCGCTTCCGGCGGGGCCGGCGGAAGCGCGCGAGGCAGGGAACCGGGCATCGCCCCGGGCACCCAGGCGCCGGTCTCCTCGTCCTTGACCGCGCGGGTCGGCGGGCGCAGCGACGTCATCAGCTCGAGGCTGGAGACGGCCGTCGACCCGCGCGGGGTCAGCACCCGGGTCGCGTACGTCCCCAGGACCCGGGCGACTTCCGGGGCCGGCATCTGACCGGTGTCACCCCACGAACGAGTGTCGAGCGCGTCCCACGGCAGGATCGCGAACTGCACGCACTGGCGTTCCGTGCCGCGCCGGAACGCCCAGGCCCACGGCCCGAAACCGCGCTTGGTGAGCTCCCGCTTGGCTATACCGATAATCAACAGCAGCGGCCGGGGCGAGGGCGGGGCTCGCGCCCGAGACTGCGAACGGTTCGCCACCGTGATCCTCGCGCGGGTCAGCGCGGGCACCTGGCAGCAGCTCGCCCCGATAGCCGGCCCCACCCCCAAGAGCAGCGCACACCCGGGCCACGTCCACGTCGTTCAGAACGACACCGCACGCCCGGGCCACGCTCAGGTCGTCCAGAACGACACCGCACACCCGACGCAGCTCCTGCTGATGACCGGCGCCGAAGCTGCCGACTGGCTCACCACCACGGCGGCCGGGAAGAGCTGGTCCTGAGCCGCACACACCACGGGCCCCGGGGGTGACGCACCCCGGGGCCCGGCTTCATGCAGTCGCGCCATGCGGGGAGGCCGGTCAGGGCAGGAAGTTCTTTTGCCGCTGGAGGGAGTCCGTGCTCAGCGCGGCATCGGCCAGGGCCTTCGCGTTTGGGGTTTTGAGGCTGGTGTCGGTCCGGTTCTGGGTGAGGCTGGATCCCTGCTCCCGGGTGCTCGACCGCCTTCAGGGTTTCGCCGGCTTCGTATTCGTGGACCGCGCTGTACGCCAGTGTGTACGGCCTGGTGGGCGTTGGAGACCTGGCCGGCAGCCACCTCGCCGTTCGCGGCTCCTGGATCTCTCCGGAAGCGTTCGTCCGTGAGGTTGCGGGCCTTGCCCCGGGCCCGGCCGGGTCGGAGGTGTGACCTGTCGGCCTGGCGGGGCGGGGCGTGCTGTCGGTGGGACGGGTGTGCTGAGGACAGGTCAAACGGGCTCGTCTGCCCTGTTGTCCAGGTGTCATGCGTGTTGTTCAACTCACACCTGACGCCCTGTCTTGTGTATTGAACATCTATGCACGGCACCGGCCTGAGGAATCGCCGGCGGCGTGAATGGTTTGCCTTGGGTATGCAGGAAAACGCTTTCTGAATCCATGACGTCACGGAGCGTCAAGGTGTTGGCTTACCGTAGCGACGATCACGGAATACGCCGTTCCGGTGGGGGTTATGGCGATGATGCGAAGGCGCATCGGTTGGTGCGCCTTCATTCGCGTGAGTTGCCTGGTGCTCGTGCCGGGCGCTGGGGACACGCTTTCGCACAGGGGGGGTTTGCACGTGAGACGTGTGCGTATGACCGTGGCGGCGACGGTCGCGGGGGCAACGTTGTCGCTGCTGGGCACAGGGGTGGCATCGGCGGCGACCGGTCCGGGGGCGACGCCTCAGCAGCAGGCGGCGAACGCCGCGGCGGGGGCGGCGGGTACGGAGGCCGGCAACCCGCTCAGCGCGGTGGCAACCGCGGCGGGGGTGTGTTCGGACGCCGCGCAGATCGGCACGACGGAGTACATCTACCGGGGCACGGAGACGATCGCCTCGGTCAAGCAGTTCTACTCGCCCAGCTGTGACAAGAACTACGGCTACGTGTGGGCGTGGAAGTCCTTTCTGGACCAGAACATCAACTTCAACCTGACCGTCGGCGTGTGGGCCTACGAGCGCAACTCCCTGGTCGGCCAGCGAACGGTCTTCAACACTCACTCGCAGGAGTTCTGGGGCAACGCGGCCGACACGGCCGACGAGTGCACCTCGGCCGACGGAACGATCAACATCCCAGCCGATCCCGATCCGCTCAACGCCCGTACTTCCAAGCGCTGCTGACGGCCCTCACCGGGCTGTTCACACACCATTTCCCGTCAGGAACAGGGCGGGGCGGCATCCGTGCAGGGATGCCGCCCCGGCAGGTCCTGCTCCTTTGACATCTCACGCATCGGAGAGACCTTCGTGAATCCTCGCATGCCCGCAATGCGGCGCCGCAGATACTGGCTGCCGCTGTCCGTCCTGGCCGTGGCCACCGCGACGGCCACCATGACCGCCGCCCTCCCCGCGAGCGCCCAGCCCCTTACGGCTCCGCGTCCTGCTGCGGCGCCGGCCACCGCGGCGAAGCCGAAGCCCTTCCCGCTGGGGGTGACGAAGGCACCGGCCAGCACCCCGCTGAAGACGGCGCAGACCACCGGGCAGCCGCTGGCGAAGTCCGCAGCGGCCGACCCAGGTTTTTACGCTCTTGGTGTCGGCCAGGTCCCCTGGTCGGAGTTCTTCTCCGCCCAACTCTCCGACGGTGTCAGCGCCCAGGTCAACTACGGCAACGGCAACCTGCTCCTGACCGTCGAGGGTTTCGACATCGCCGACGCCGGCCCCGGCCTGTCCTACGGCAACACCTTCAACAGCCTCAACAGCATCGGCTGGAACGCCACCACCGGCGCGGACTACCACGTCACGGAACCGACTTCCAGGGGCGTCTCCGTCCACGGCCCGTCGGGCACCGCCGCCGTCTTCGCCCGCGACGGCTCGGGCTTCACCTCGGCCAAGGGCTACAAGCAGGATCTGACCGAAGCCTCGGACAAGAAGTCTTTCACCCTCACCAGCCGCCGTACCGGGGAGAAGACCACCTTCACCCGCCCGGGCACCACCGGGATCGCGCGGGTGTCCAAGGTGGAGGACAAGAACGGCAACGCCACCACGATCAGCTATTCGGGGAACTTCACCTCGAAAATCACCTCGACGTCGAAGCGGACGCTGACGTTCACCAACGACGGCAAGCACATCACTGAGGTCTCCGACAACACCGGCCGCTCGATCAGCTACACCTACACCGGTGACCTGATCAAAACGTTCACCGACACCGACAGCAAGAAGACCACCTTCGACTACGACTCCTCCAACCGCCTGATCAAAGTGACGACCGCGGAGGGGCGGCAGACCAGGTTCACCTGGAGCAGCGACAAGGTCGCCTCCCTGAACCGCGTGGTGAACAACGCCACCGGAGCAGGCAACACCACCGTGTTCAACTGGGCGCTGGGCCCGGACAACACCAGCAGCGAGGGCTTCGTCCAGATCACCGATCCGCGAGGGAACAACACTCTCAAAACGGTCGACGGTTACTGGCGTACCAAGAAGACCGAGGACCCCCTCGGGCACACGCGCTCCAAGTCCTGGGGCCCGGACAACGACATCGCCACCGCCACCGATGCGATGGGCCTCTCCCCCGAGGACGGCAACGTCACCAGCTACACCTACGACGAGGCCTTCAACCCGGAATCCGTCGCCATCCCGACGGGGGCATCGGCGACGGCGACATGGGTGAAGAAGGGCAGCGGCTACTTCCCCGAGACGGCCACCTCCGCCAGCGCGGAGGAGACCACCAACGCCTACGACACCTCGGGCAACCTGCTCACCTCGACCGACTCCACCTCCGGCGGCACCGCCGTGGAATGGGAGTACACCTACAACCCCAAGAGCGGTGAGATGGACTGCGGCGGTCTGCCCGGCCAGCGCTGCACCGCCACCGACCCGCGGGAGAAGAAGACCAGCTACACCTACGACACCTCGGGCAACCTGACCAAGGTCACCCCGCCCAGCCCGCTCAAGCCCATCAGCTACACCTACGACGACCTCGGCCGCCAGGAAAGCATGACCGACGGCCGCGGCATCACCACCACCTACACCTACGACGACCGCGACCGCATCAAGACCCAGAAGGCAGGCTCGGAGACCGCCGCCTTCACCTATGACGCCGACGGCAACCTCAGAATTCGTACCACTCCCGCCGGGACATCGACGTTCACCTACGACGAGCAGAACCGCGAGCGCAGCCGCGCCCTGCCCGGCACCCCGGCCACGTCAATCACCTACGACGCCACCGGGAACCTGGAAACCGCGACCGACTCCGCCGGCACGGTGACCTACGGCTACGACGAGGCCAACCAGCTGATCTCGGTCACCGAACCCGGGAACGCGAAGACCACTTACAGCTACAACAACAACGGCGAGCGCACCAAGATCACCTTCCCCGGCGGCACCACCCAGAATGTCACCCCCGACGACTCCGGCCGCCCCACGAAGATCGAGGTCAAGGCAGGCACGACGACCCTGTCGACGATCTCCTACGACTACGCCAACGCGGGCAAGGACACCGACAAGATCCGCAAGCGCACCGCTGACGGTGCCGCCACTGCCTATACCTACGACACCGCGGGCCGCCTGACCAAGGCGGTGGAGACCAAGAGCGGTGCCACCACCGCCGGCTGGTCCTACTGCTACGACGAGGCAGGCAACCGCCTCGGCCGCTCCTTCGGCACCACCCTGCCCGCCACCTGTGACGCCGCCGCCCAGAAGGCCACCTACAACGACGCCGGCCAGCTGACCGCCTTCAACGGCAAGACCGCCTTCACCTACGACGGCGCCGGCAACGAAACCAGCGCCGCCAGCCCCACCGGCACCCGCACCAACGAAACCTGGAGCCCCTTCACCCAGCTCGACGCCTACACCCAGTCCGGCACCACGACGAACCAGACCTACGCCGGCACCGACAACACCCAGCGCCTGACCCGCGACACCACCACCTTCACCAACTCCGCCGTCGGCCTGAGCAACCAGAGCGCCTCCGGCACCGCAACCGGTTTCGTCCGCGAGCCCTCGGGCACGCTGGTGGCCATGAGGAGCGGGGGAAACAGCCAGTACTACCTCACCGACGCCCAGGGCTCGGTCATCGGCCTGGTCGACTCCGCCGGCAAGCGCACCGCTACGTACTCCTACGGTCCCTACGGCGAGCCGCGCACCAACACCGGAACCAACCAGCCCTACCGCTACACCAGCACCTACCTCGACCCCACCGGCCTGTACAAGATGGGCCACCGCTACTACGACCCCAACCTCGGCCGCTTCACCCAACCCGACCCCAGCGGCAAGGAAACCAACGCCTACCTCTACGGTGCGGGCGACCCCATCAACCACATCGATCCGAGTGGGCTAGCGCTGGTGGATGCACTGGGCCCGGTCGGCGATGTGATTCAAGCAGGAGCCCATCTGGCAGAAGGTGACACCAAGGCCTTGTGGGGTGACGTAGCAGGAGCCGTAGCAGGTGGCGGTATAGGAATGGCGTGCGGAAGTATGGCGTTGGCCGCGCCCCTAACGCTCGGCGCCTCGGCGGGATTCGCCCTCGGCTGCTACGCGGCAAGCTGGGCGGGTAGTCAGATTGCCCAAATGCCCTTCAGTTGATCAGACACCGGGCCGCCTTGAAGAACCCGGCACTCGGAAAGGAAAACGCAAAGTGCGCCAAGTGGGAGTATCCATGCAACGACAAGCTCTGTCCAAGCGGCTGCTGACCGCGACCTACGTCTTTGGCGTACTCGGTATTGCGCTGTCGATCACCCTACTAGTCCTAGGGATGATCGCTGGAGGCCTGACACTCCTCGCCTTGACCCTTCTCTTCCTCGGTTGGGGAGCGGTGGCTGCGCGAATGAACAAACGGAACCAGATGTAGGGCCTCGCCGCGAGGGCGACCGGTGGGGACGAGCTAGTGCTCGTCCCCACCGGTAGGTGGGGTGTAGGCGCCGACCGTGGGCGGGTGAGGCAGAAAGATTGCTCCCACCCGCCTCCTAAAAAGGCCTCTGGAGAGAGTTTGGAAACGTGTCATGATCTATACACCTGAAGGGCAGGGAAAAGGATCTTGAATTCCGCAGGGGTGGGAGCTTCCTATCTTATTCGGGGCAATGCTGGCCGTTGTGTGCATCGTCGCTTTCATTAGATGGCGCGGCAAATAATTACTCACCCACCGGATCACCCGGAAGCGTGGAGGAGGATTAGTGGGTCACGTCACTGCACAAGTGGTCAAAGCGCTGGGGATAGGGGTTATATTTTTCACTCTGGTTATGATCGTATCCATTGGGGTGATGCTTGCGAACGGGGCAAATTTCGTTCCGATAATGATCGCCCCGGCGGTGTCGCTATTTCTAGGCGTGGTCATATACAGAATCGGAAATAATAGGTCTCGGTCCTGACTGCAGAAGGTTGTTGCAGCCGAGAGGATCCCCCGGGAGCCGTCTCCAACCTGACGGGTGGTTGGACGGGCGACCCCGGCGGTGGGCATGGAGAAAGCTCCTGGTAGACGGATTCACGACCAAGATCGCCAGTCCGCCAGGAGCTTTCGCATGCTTGTCCATCCGTCCGGTATCGATCTGTCCAGCCGCACTCTGCAGCACCTCTCCGGTCTCCTTGCGGGTCACCGTCGTCGGATCGGCTCCCGGTGGCGACGCCTGACGTGTGGCCGGCAGGCCCTGCTTGTCCTGGCCCACCTGCGCTGCGGCGACACCTGAACCCGCCTCGCAGCAGGTTTCCGCGTCGGGATCACGACGGTCCACCGGTACATACGCGAGGCCGTCGACCTGCTGGCCGCGCTCGCGCCCACTCTGGAACAGGCCATGACGACCGTGCGGAAGAAGGCGTACGTGATCCTCGACGGCACCGTGCTGCCGATCGACCGCGTCGCTGCCGACCAGCTGTATTACTCGGGGGAGAAGAAGCATTACGGGATGAATGTGCAGGTCCTCGCGGATCCAGCCGGCCGTCTGATCTGGGCCTCGGACGCCCTACCCGGAGCTGTTCATGATCTGACCGCGGCCCGGACCCACGGCATTCCCGCCGCCCTGACCGCCGACGACGTCAAGTGCTGGGCGGACAGTGATGATGGGTGATGGCGTCACCGACAGATCTTTCCCTTGGGCCGCCTGACCCCTGGAGGTACTTCGGGAGAACCCGATGACAGAGGGGCACATGTACGAAGGCGATCTGTTGTCCGCGCCCCTCGCCAGGAACCCATCGGTCTGGGACGAGTTTCCCGACCTCGGCAGAGAGCTTCGCGTGAGGCACTGTCACGTTGGCTGTCCGGATGGGATGATTTTCGGGTTGATCATGCTGGGAGGGATTGTCCGTGGGCAGTGCGTCGCCGTCGTACAAGGGACACCGGTACCCGGTCGAGGTGATCTCCCACTGTGTGTGGCTGTACTTCCGTTTCCCGCTTAGCTTCCGCGAGGTGGAGGAGCTGTTGCTCGAGCGCGGTGTGATCGTGTCCTACGAGACGGTCCGGCGCTGGTGCGCGAAGTTCGGGCGGTCCTACGCCAACGGCCTGCGCCGGGGGCGGCCCCAGCCCGGGGACAAGTGGCACCTGGAAGAGGTCTTCATCAAGATCAACAGTGAGCGGAAGTACCTGTGGCGGGCCGTGGACCAGGATGGCACCGTGCTCGATATCCTGGTCCAGAACCGGCGAGACACCGCTGCGGCCAGGCGGTTCTTCCGCAAACTGCTGAAGAAGACGTGTGCGGTGGCGCGGGTGGTCGTCACCGACAAGCTCCACTCCTACGGCGCGGCCCACCGGGAGGTGATGCCGTCGCTCGAGCACCGCTCGCACAAGGGCCTGAACAACCGGGCCGAGAACAGTCATCAGCCCACCCGGCAGCGCGAACGCGCGATGAAGGGCTTCCGCAGCGTGGGCGGAACCCAGCGGTTCCTGGCCGCGTTCAGTGGCATCTCACCCCACTTCCGGCCTCGCCGCCACTTGATGACAGCCTCCGACTACCGAGCCGAGATGACCGTCCGCTTCGCCATCTGGGAGCAGATCACCGGCGCCGCCGGCCAACCCGCCAAAGCCTGAGCACCAGCCCGAAACCCCGGCCCCCACGCCCCGACACACTGCCAGAGACCCACAGCCAACAACGTGACAGCGCCCGTCGTCCAGGCCGTGGCGTTGAGTGAGTGACACGCCTTGCGTTGAGCGGCATCACGCGCCCACGGAGTCCCATGCGCGCCGCCTCGACGTTGCGAGCATCGGTTGGCGGCACTCCTGCCCCTCTGTGATCCATGTCACATGTTGTTCCTGTCAGGAATCGGGGCGCTGTCCCGCTCAAGTCACCGACAGAGAGCTAGCGAACCGACAGGAGCAGCAAATGAAGCACCGCATCGTCGTTCTCGGCGCCGGCTATGCCGGGGCCTACGTGGCCGGGACCCTGGCCCGTCGGCTGTCCCCGGCAGGCACCGAGATCACCGTGGTCAACGCCGAGCCGGACTTCGTCCAGCGGCTGCGGCTACACCAGCTCGCGGCCGGCCAGGAGATCGAGGCTCCACAGCTCGCCGACGTCTTCGCGGGCACGGGGATACGGCTGCGCCTGGCCCGTGTCACCGCCGTCGCCCCCGAGCGGCAGGTCGTCGCCGTGGCTGACGCCGACGGCGGCGGCGAGCTCGCCTACGACACCCTCCTCTACGCGCTCGGCAGCCGCGTCGCCGACCAAGGCGTCCCCGGCGTGGCCGAACACGCCTTCCACGTCACCAGTCGTCCGGCGGCACTGCGCCTGCGCGAGCGCCTGGACAACCTGGCCAAGCGGGGCGAAGGCGGGAGTGTGCTGGTCGTCGGCGACGGGCTGACCGGCATCGAGACCGCCACCGAGATCGCCGAATCCCGGCCAGGCCTGTCAGTGACACTCATCGCCCGCGGCGAGCTGGGCGCGTCACTCTCCGCCGGAGCCCGCAGCCATCTGCGCCAGGCCTGTGACCGGCTGGGCATCACCGTCCTGGAGCACACCGAGGCCGAAGCCGTCGAAGCGGCGCGGGTGCTGTGCGCCGACGGCACCGCCCTGGCGTCCGACGCGACCGTGTGGACGGCCGGGTTCGCGGTCACCCCCATCGCTGCCGCCAGCGGGCTGAAGGTCACCGAGAACGGTCGGATCGTCGTCGATCGCACTATGCAGTCGGTCTCGCACCCGAACGTCTACGCCGTGGGCGACAGCGCCTACGCCATCGGCGACAATGGCCGACCTCTGCCGATGTCCTGTGCTTCGGCCGGCTACACCGGCATGCAGGCCACGGCCGCGATCGTGGGACGCCTGACCGGCCGCAAGATCCCTAACGCCAAGCTGGAGTACCACGGCAACCACATCAGCCTCGGGCGGCGGGACGGGATCCTGCAGATGGTCGACGGCGAAGCACAGGCGAAGCCCAAGTACGTGGGCGGCAGGAAGGCCGCGCGGATCAAGGCGGGCATCCTCAAGATGTCGCTGTGGACCACCTCGCACCCGACCTTCGGCCTGCCCAAGCGCAAGCGCCATCTGGCCGCCGTACCGGATGCGTCAGACGAGAAGGCGGCCGCGTAGCCGCCGTGGGCAGCACTGCCACTGCGCTTCGAGGCCAGGGGCGGATCACCGCCGCCCCATCCTGTGCGCGCCTGAGCACCCCGGCACTGGGCCAGATACCGCCCGCCCACCTGCGAGGCCGGACCAGCAACCGGCCGGAGCCGCTGCTGACCCGGGGTGTGCAACCAGCCCGTCCCCGTCACCAGGCAAAGAGATCTCTCTGTCCGAGGAGGACGCATGGATACTCCGGCCCCACGCGTGGCCGACACACTGCCGTCGTCCTGGCCGACGGTGGCCAGGACAGTCGTCCTGCTCACGGCACTCATCAGTGTGCTGCTCACCGCCTTCGCCTGGCCGTCGGTGCGGTCGCATGTGCACGACGTGCCGATCGCCGTCGCCGGGCCGCCCGCCGCAGTCAAGCAGGTCAGCGCCGCGCTCGACCAACGCCTGCCGGGCGGCTTCGCGATCACCGAGGTCGCCGACACCTCATCCGCCGAACGGTTGATCCGCGACCGGGAGGTGTACGGGGCGATAGACGTCAGCTCCGGCGCTCCGCAGGTCATCACAGCCTCGGCCGCCGGCACAGCGGTCGCCCAGACCCTTCAGGGCGTCGCGGTGGGGCTCGGTCAGGCGCAGGGCCCCAGCAAGACGTCCCCTGTCCGCGACATCGTCGCCCTGCCGGCCGACGACCCCCGCGGCGCCGGCCTGGCCGCCGGAGCCCTGCCCCTGGTCATGGGCGGCCTGCTCGCCGCGCTGCTACTGACCAGGCTGGTCCGCGGCATCGTCCGCCAAGTCGCCGGGGCACTCACCTTCGCGATCACCGGAGGCCTGGCGGTGGCAGCGATCCTGCAGTTCTGGCTCGGCTCACTGGACGATTCCTACCTGGTCAGCACCGGCGCGATCGCCCTGGCCATCGCCGCCACATCCCTGACCATCATCGGGCTGGAGTCACAGTTCGGGTACGCCGGCTTCGGCCTCGGCGCCGTCACCATGATGCTCATCGGCAACCCCCTGTCAGGCGCCTCGACCGCACCCGAGATGCTGCCGGGCTGGTCCGGCACGCTCGGCCAGCTGCTGCCGCCCGGAGCGGGCGGCCAGTTGCTGCGCTCCACAGCCTTCTTCGACGGCCACGGCTCCACCCACTCCGTCCTCGTGCTCATGACCTGGCTCGGATTCGGTGTCGCGCTTTGCCTGGCCAGCGGTCTGCCCAGGCGCGAACGCCGCCTGGGCGCCGGGCCCACCGAGTCCGCCGAGTCCGCCGAGAACGTGGTAGCGCAGCCGTCTAGTTAGGGTGTTCCGCGTGAACAGCACCGCCAGTGATCGCTTCGACACCAGCCGGTTCGAGGCCAACCGGAACCGGCTGGCCTCGCTGGCGTACCGGCTGCTTGGCTCCGCCGCCGACGCGGAAGACGCCGTGCAGGATGCGTTCTTGCACTGGCAGGCTGCCGACCGGCAGCGGATCAAGGTGCCGGAAGCATGGCTGACCAAGGTCGTCACCAACCTGTGCCTAGACCAGCTCCGCTCAGCGCAGGCCCGCCGCGAACGCACCGTCGGTGCCTGGCTGCCTGAACCGCTCCTCGACGGCGACCCGATGCTCGGCCCGGCCGACACATTCGAGCAGCGTGAATCGGTCTCCCTGGCCGTACTGACTCTCATGGAGCGTCTGTCACCGCTGGAGCGGGCCGTCTACGTCCTGCGCGAAGCGTTCTCCCACAACCACGCCGAAATCGCCGAGATCCTCGACATCACCGATTCCGCAAGCCAGCAGCACCTCCACCGAGCCCGGCACCGCATCACCGCCACACGCCGCGGCAGTGGCGAAGTCGACCCGGCATCCGCCCGCAGGATCGTCGAGGAATTCCTCGCCGCAGCCACCTCGGGCCGCACCGAACGCCTAGTGGCGCTGCTCACCGACGACGCGACCGCGATCTCCGACGGTGCCGGCCTGACCGAGAAGCTGCTTCGGTACGACACTCCACAGCGCATCGCCGCCATCGCACGGGCCGGCTTCAAATCCACGCCCGCAAAACAGCGGCTTGCCGGCGGAATCTCTGCTGTCCACTACGCGCTCGTGAACGGCGCCCCCGCCATCCTTTTCGTGCCCGACGGCAAGGTCGTGGGCGCCGTGACGTTCGACATCACAAGCGGCAAGATCGCAACCGTGCGCGGCATCGCCGCCCCCGCCCGCCTCGTCCGCCTCACCGAGGCCTGGCGCCAGCACGGACCGGACACACCGCTCATCACCCAGTGGTGAGCTGACGCCGACCGCGGCCAGGCGCAGCGCCCCGCGCTTCATAGGTGGCTGGTGGGGAGGCTCCGGACGGGGCTCCGCTGGGTGCTGTTGTTGGTGCGCCGGTCCAGCTCGGTGCGGAGTTCGTGGATGACCTGGGCATAGACGGCGACGTGCTCGCGAAGCCGACCGTTGTCCTCCCGCAGTGCGTGGACGACGGCTTCGGCATCTACTGCGCGGGCGTACAGATGCTGGAACGCGAGCGGGATGCCGTTCGCCTCGGACTTCCGTCGGGTGAATTCTTCTTTCAGGTCAACGTGCTTGTCCGTGAGGACCCAGCGTTTGACGCCTGCCTCGGCGGCGAGGGCAACGATGGTGAGGCTGTCGTTGGAGGCGGTGGCCTGTCTGCTCAGGAGCCGGGCCATGGCTTTGCGGATACGGGGTGCGCTCGTCTTGGTGCTGTTGGTTCATGGGAGGGCCTCTGCGGGCTGTGCAGTGGTGTCGTGGGTGTCGGCCGTCTCGCGGAGGCGGTTGGCGTTGGCGCGCAGGCGTTTGCTGACCGGGCCGGGGGAGTGAGCGGCGAGCTGGTCGAGCTCGTCGGTGCGTTCGCGGAGTTGTCGGGCGTGAGCGTCAGTGCGGACGGCGTTGCCGCAGTCGGGTCAGCAGTCATACTGCCGTGGGGCGGTAGCGCCGGGCTCGGGTTCGCAGAGCGCGTTGTCCTGCTTGAAGGCGCAGAGCAGGAACGCGTCGGGGTTGTCATAGAGCACGATGCCGTCGCGGGCGAGAAAGGTTCTGGCTTTCCTAGTAGTGCTGCGACCGGAAAGGTTCACCGGCCTGGGGCGTGTGTCTTCCTTTGGCTGAGCAGACGTTCAGGAGCGCTCGGGCAAGGGAACCGTCGCAACGCAGCGCGTCACATGCCGGCGGATGAGCTTTGTCGTCGGGAGAGGGATAGCCTGCGTCGCTCTCGGTCGATCTCGGTGACGACCACCGTGATCTCGTCGCCGACCTGGACGACATCTGCTGGAGCCTCCACCGGTGTCCAGGCGAGCTCGCGCAGGTGAACCAGTCCCTCGATCCCGTCGGCGACCTGGACGAAGACGCCGAACGGGATCAGCTTGGTGACCTGGCCAGGCAGTTTCTGCCCCAACGCGATGGTGTCGGCGAATACCTGAAAGGGGTCCGGCTGTGTGGCCTTCAAGGACAGTCTCGCCTCCAGGTTCCATGTGTCGAACTGGAGGAACTCGCATGAGACGCGCTGCCCGACCTGCACGACGTCGGTGGCTGCCTCGAAGCGTCGCCAGGACAGTTCAGCGAAGGAGATGAATCCGACGCCGGGGAAGACCGGATGGTCGGGTCCGTCGTCCAGCGCCACGAACACACCGAACCGTTCGATCGCTGTGACGGTGCCGGAAAGGAACTTGCCGCGGTGCAATGACTCCAGGAATGCCCAGAGTTCTGGGTTCTCAAACGGTCCACCCATCATGCCCCCAGCCTTTCACGAGGAGCTGCGCACTGGGTAGAAAGTGCGTTCATGCTGCGGTCTTGAGGGGACGTCCGCCCCAGCGGATGCCTTTCACGCTGCGGATTCGGGCGCGTTCCTTGCGTTCGGCGGCCAGGACGTCACGGTGGCGGACGTTGGCATTGCGCCACCGCAGGTAGGCGTGCAGGGCACGTGTCTGGACGGTGTGGTTGGGGTGGTGGGAGTTGGCGATGGTGAACTGCCGCAGCGGTCCGAAGCGGGCTTCGATCGGATTCGCCTAGGATGCATAGGTCGGGGTGAAGCACAGCTCGACCTTGTTCTTCCCCGCCCAGCGACGGATGTCGGCGCCTTTATGGGCGGACAAGTTGTCCAGGATCACGTAGATCGGGGCGCCGTCGGGCCTGGCGGCACGGATCGACTTCAGCGCGGCCAGCGTGTTGGTGGCACCCTTTCTGCGGCGGTTGACGCCCCACAGGGTGTCGTCGCCGACCGAATAGCAGCCGTGGAAGTACCGCACGCCGTGAGTGCGGTGGTAGGTGGCGGGCAGCCGGTCGGGACGATTCTGCCCGGCCCAGCCCGAGCCTGCGGTGGGACGGATCCCGAGCGGGCCGAACTCGTCGAAGGCGAAGACCCGGTCGGGGAATTGGTCCAGGACCTCCTCGATCCGGTCCAGCTTCGCCTCGCGGTCGGGGTCCGGGGATTCCTTCCACGTCTTGGTGCGCTGGAAGGTCACGCCGCGGCGGGCGAGCAGGCAGCGTAACGCCTCGCGGCCGATCCGGATCACGTGGCCGTGGACTTTGCGCAGGTAGGCGACGAGCTTGCGCAGGGACCAACGGGTGAAGGGCTGACCGAGTTTGGTCGGGCGGGTGGTGGCCGTCTGGATGACGAAGTCCTCGTCCCAGGGCTGAGCTGGCAGGGACGGCCTCCCGCCCACTGAGGGTCCAGGCAGGCCAGGCCGATCTCGTTGAAGCGGTGGATCTCGTCCCGGACGTTGGCCTCGTCGGCCTGCACCAGCTGGGCGATCACAGGCACCCGGTTCCCGCCAGCCGAAGCCAGCAGCATCATCGCCCGCCGATAGCACACCGAGTTGGTGCTGCCCCGACGCACGATCTGCTGCAGATGCTGCCCCTCCTGGTCTGCCAGTCTGCGCACACGGACAGGCTCGGCCACCGCGCCTCCAGCGGTCGGATCGGACGTCACCACACATCCAACCGCCACGACCACCAACCCGGCGAACCTATGCGGTCAGAGCACTAGCGAACGTGCGGGGGACGCTGCGGCCCTCGAAGCGGGGGGTGTGGGCGGCGGCGGTCAGGGCCCGGCGGGCAGCGGGTCCTGAGACGTTCTCTCCGGCGACGACTCGGTTGCGCAGCCGGGCTGCGGTGTCGGCGGCGGCGAGGGCCGTATCGACGTCGAGGATGGCGTGGATGCCTTGGCGGCCGCAGGCGCCTTAGCCGCTGGAGGTGCGGGCGTCGAGGACGGTGCGCATGTGGCCGTACTGGATGGCAAGCACAATCAGTCCTCCGGGGCGCCGGGCGATATGCCAGACCAGAGATCTTCTGAACCGGCTTAGTGCGGAACACCCCCGCGTCGGCGGGGAAGACGCGTCTGATCCGAGCGCCGCGATGGTTCCGCTCGGAACACCCCCGCGTCGGCGGGGAAGACGCGTCTCACCCGCAAGAGCCCCCGCAACGACACTTGGTCGAGGAAGCCGCGGGCCGCTCAGGGCTGATTCCATACAAGCGTATAGCGCCAGAACAACCGTCGTCGCATTCGTGCGCCAGGGAGGACGTCTCTGGCTTCGCGGACGATGTCGTCAAAGGTCATGTCCGCTGGACGAGTAGGGGCCGTCATGGAGACGGGCCGCTGCGAGGGGCGGCCCTTGTTCTTCAGCCAGCCCATGGCAGCGTTGGCCGGAATGGCGACAGCACCGAGCAGGTGGTCCACGGAGGTCTGGGCGCGAGACAGGCCGACGATCACCAGTGTCCCTCCCGGAGCCAGATGACTGCGGAAGCGGGTGAGTGCCTGGGTGAACGACAGGTGGTGGATCGTGGCGACGCACGTGATGACGTCATAAGGACCGGCAGGCAGCTCGGTTATTGCATCCGCGACGGTGAAGGTGACGGAGAGCCCGGAAGGAGTCAGTTTCTGGGCCTGGGCTGTGATCACCGGATCGGAATCGACGGCCTGCACAGCATCGGCTCGTCCGGCCAAGAGCCTTGCAAGATCACCGCTGCCGGAACCGACATCCAGGACGCGGTCGAAGCGCCTCGGCAACTGCCGCAGGATCCAGCGGTGGTAGTGGGCGTTGTGATCCCAGGGATAAGCGGCGTTGAACCGTTCAAGAAGCCGCAGGACAAGAGGCGACAAGATCTTCATCGTCCCAGTCCATCAAGTCCCTGCGGCATGCACATCCTGTTCCGGGACAAGGGGCACTCGCTCTTGGGCTGCCGGACGCAGTCCGAGGAAGCGAGTAAAAAACACCTACTGAGGCATGCTCGACGGGCTCGCACGGGACGTCGAGCATGGATAGATACGGAATCAACAGGAGCACTTGGTTGCCGGTGTGATGGGTGAGATCACCAGGCCACCGCCAAGGCCTTGCCTCGTTGCCATCGTTGACCAGGCCATTTCACCCTCTCGGCACAGGATGAGAAAGGCTCACTGATGAAGCAGTACCAGCAGACCGCCGAGGAGTTCCGCCGGCTCAGCCTGCTCGACGAGAACTACGAACACGTCCGCCGCCGCGATGTCGACGTACAACGCGGCCCATGCGGAGGTAGTACTGGGTCACGGGGCTTGTCCCCCGTGCGAGCTACGCAGAGGTGTCCACCACAGGGTGACGACTCCGAGCCGCCGCATCCGTAGCTTCATGACCGGAAGGAACTAATAGGCAGCAAGATGCAAACGACGACCACACCAAAACCGGCACTCGTTGCACTTCTGCGGTTTCGTAAAGGAGAACTTGCGTGAGACAAATGAATCGACGGGCAGCCAAGGCCATACTGGCATCTTCCGTCGCGGTGGCCTCGCTCATCCTGGCCCCGCAGTCCGCATCTGCGATCGACATGGTCGAGTGCAACGGCATCAGCGAGTATGTCCATATGGACATGCACTACAACTACAACTTCGGCTGGAGTGTCACGCGCCCATGTTTTGCCAACAGTGGAGAACACTCCTTCGAAGTGTCGGGGCGGACCTACTGGGTTGACGAGATCTGGACCGGAAACAACCGGGTCCAATGGTACGGGGACGGAAAGTGGCAGCCCGAAACTCCGATCGGCAAGTGGACCACGTTCAACTGGCCCAACTATCCTGGCGGAGTCAGGATAGACAAGATCAGGATCCTCTGATTCGCTCGCCTCGCGGACGAGGCGGGCGTGGGGCAGCCAGTCCACGGCGAGCTGGGCGTCGTCGTTGAGGTAGGAGGACAGAGCCCCTGCTGCCTGACCGCCAGGAGAAGACTGGTCTTGTCCATCGGCAGCGGCGCTTTCCTGCGGCGGCTGTTCTGCCAGTACTCGGCCAGAGCAGGGTCGTCCGGGGACGCCCCGCCCTTGACGAGCTGGTGGCGGACGTTGCCGGTCCAGGCGAACTTGATGAGGAAGGCGCCGCTGTCGCGGTCGCCGAACACCCACCGGTCACGCCGGGACGGGTGGAACCTGCCGAAGTACCGGTCCACGACCCAGTAACTCGGCTTGTTGCGGTGACGCCGTCTGGCCCATTTGAAGCTCAGCCGTCACATGTAGGGCCAGTTCAACCGGTCGATGCAACACCGAGTTGTTGTAGCGAGCGTAGTTGCTCTTCGAAGACTTCGGCGGGCGTCTTCCAACCGAGGATCTTGCGGGGCCGATTGTTGAGCGCGTATGCGACGGCTTCGAGGTCTTCGGCGGACCATCGGGACAGGTCTGTGCCTTTCGGGAAGTACTGCCGCAGCAGCCCGTTGGTGTTCTCGTTCGTCGGTCGCTGCCAGGGCGAGTGAGGATCGGCGAAGAACACCCGTGTCCCGCTCTCCATGGCGAACTGGGCGTGGCCGGAGAGCTCCTTCCCGCGGTCCCAGGCGAGGGTCTTGCGTAGTTGCTCGGGCAACTTGGTCATCGCTTCCGTCAGGGCCGCGTTCATCGCGACGGCCCCATATCCGCCGAGCGACGGCCCGTTCTTGACGTACGGCTTCTCGCCCCAACCGTCCAGCCGTGGCAGATGCACCAGGAGCGTGGACCGGCTGCTGCGCTCGACGAGCGTGCCAATCGCGGACCTGCCCGTCCCAATGATCAGGTCGCCCTCCCAATGGCCCGGGACAGCACGGTCGTCGGCCTCGGCCGGGCGCTCGCTGAGAACGACGTCAGCGGTGACGTGGCCCTGCGGCTTGTTCCTGGACCGCGCCCTGGGCTCCCGCAACGCACGGCCGGTGCGCAAGCACGTGACCAGCTCGCGCTTGAGTGTGCCTCGGCCCTCGATGAACAGCGACTGGTAAATCGCCTCATGGCTGATGCGCATGGACCCATCATCAGGGAAGTCGACCCGCAGTCGGCAGGCGATCTGCTCCGGGCTCCATGCCCTTGACCAGCGCCGGTCCTGGCGATGGGGCTTGTTCAGACCCTTCCACGGCGGCGTCGCGGAACCTGGAACGATCGTGCCGTCGGGTCGGCGCACCTCACCGGCGAGCCGGTCCTGCACGTACTCACGCAAACGGTCGTTGTCCACGAGCTTGGCCGTCTTCGGGCGTTTCGCGGCCTGCTGTGCTTTCCACTGGGCCACCACGGCGCGATAGACCGGCTTACCGTTCCTGGTCGCGGCGTTGCGACGCAGCTCGCGAGAGATCGTTCCCGGGTCGCGCCCGAGCGTGCGGGCGATCTCACGCACGCCCTTCTCCTGGGCCTTGAGCAGGGCGATCTCCTCGCGTTCCGCGAACGACAGGTAGCGGCCCGAGGGCTCGTCCAGACTCAGCGGCGCCATCCCGCCAGCGTGTCGGAACCACCGAATCCCGACCGGCGCCGACACGCCGACCCCCTCGGCGGCCTGGACAGAAGTGACCCCCGATGCGATCAGACGCCAGAACTCGCGCTAAACAGCACGCGATGGCTCAGGCCGGCCAGGCGAGCGCATCGGCGGCCGCATCGCCCTGTCTGCGGCCCACTGCCGCCGCGCACCGGACGGCGCCTGAGGCATCTGCTTCCTCGGTCGTCCCACTGCACACCTCCGCGTTCAGAAGGTGTTGCGACGATCAGTTGAATCCGCCCACACCGCACGTGATCTGGCGTCGCATCGGCACCCACGACATCCTCACCGGCCCCTGATTCGACTGGTGCCGCGTGCGAATTCGCACGGGAGCGAGGGAATCGACGCCCGGCTCTGACCCGGCGGAACGCGGAAGGGCCCGACCGCTCAAAGGGGTGGTCGGGCCCGCGCACCGTTTCCATTGGAAACGGCGGTCAGCTGCGGTCGGGGAATCCGATGCTGGTCATCAGCTTTCGGTAGTCGACGGCCGGCACCGAGTTGGGCAGGAGGATGGGCAGGGGGCAGCAGTCGTCGTACAGCTTCTTGGCGTCGGCGGAGTAGCGGATGTAGGGCGTGAGGATGTCGCCGTACCGGGATTCGGCGAGCGCCGTTGCCTTCCGGGCCGCCGCTTCGGTGTAGCTGGCGGTCGGGGTGCCGGTGAGGATCAGGTGGTTGACCGTTGGGCGTCCGGGCACCGAGCGCCGGAGGCGGTTCTTCTCCCGGACGCGGTCCAGTTCCTCGAACAGCGGGACCAGCAGCTTGACGTCCTTCGGATCGGCGCGGACCGACGGGATGACGGAGTCGTCCTCGTCGAGCATGCGGATCACGGAGTAGACCATCTTTCCGTAGCTGGCGGGGAAGTCGAGCCAGAAGACGTCGTCCTCGTCGCCGTCGTAGCTGAGCAGGATCTCTGCGAACCAGTCCTGCCGGTCCGCGTCCTCGGCGATGGCCGTGTCCGCGGTGGACATCTCCTTGCAGCTGGGCACGACCCGTAGGCCGGGGATGTAGGCGAAGGCGTCATCGTCGTAGCCGTCGCCGATGCGGTATCGGGCAGGCAGCGCGACTTCGTCCAGGGTCGCGGTTCCGTGGATGAGGTCGAGAACGGTCTTCCGTCCCTTCATCGCCTCTTCGCTGTAGCCGAGGATCGTGGTCGTGGACCGGTTGGCGTCGAAGTCGAAGATGGTGCCCGGGTACCCGCGCAGGGCCGCTTCGGTCGCCATGGACGTGGCGCTGGTGGTCTTGGTGGATCCGCCGCACTCGAGGATGAAGGCATAGATCTTGGGGTGGCGCCGCCCTCTGGGGCGGAAGCGGGGGTCGACGGTGCGCGTCACGCGTTCTCTCCTGTGGTGTCCAAGCCCAGTTCCTTCTGCTCCCACGCGGTCTCCGGTGCGTACTGCGCGTGGTCCTGAAGGATGCGGAGGTAGCTGGTCTCTCGGCTGCCCCACGAATGCCGGCGGGCGGCGGTGCGGAGTTCGGCGGCTGCGAGGGCGCTCGCGAAAGCGGCGAGCCGCTGGAGTTCTCCGTCACCGGAATCCTGGACGGCGTTGAAGTACGAGCTGGCGTTCTGGTCGTCGACGCTGTGGCGTTCGGCCCGGCGGAGCCAGACCAGGGCGCGCTGCTGGGCTGCGGACTGCTGCTGCGGGGCGAGCAGGGCGCCGGTCATGGCCTTGAGGAGGAGATCGCTGTCGCCGGTGTCGCTGACGTCGACGGTCTCCACGAGGAGCTGACAGGCGGCGTCTCGGGCTGCGGCTGCGGTGCTGCGGTCGCGTTCGTACTGGTCGGCCGACGGTTTGGGCTGCTCCTTCTTCGGCGTGGCCCGGGGCTTGGGGGCAGCGTTTCCAGTGGAAACGGGCGTCGGCTTCGAGGTCGTGACGTTTCCAGTGGAAACAGTGGCCTCGCCTACGGTCGTCTCGGAGTCGGGCTCGTCTTGGGCCTGCCTCTGTCGTGCGAGGATCTGCGTTTGTGCCTCCAGCGGGCGCATGCCTCCCTGGACCAGAGTCACCGCCTCCCGCTGGTCCTCGGCGCTCATCTTCTGGAGCTTCTCCGCCGTGCTGACCGCCAGGGTGCCGGCCCTGAGCGCCCCTTGGACTTCCGGTTCCAGCGCGAGCAGTTGCACGCGCTTCCATACGGTGCCCTTAGAAATGGCTCCTTTGGCGGTCTCTCCGACCTTCTGCGCGATCTGCTCGTACGACAGACCGCTGCTCCGGAGGGCCTCGTAGTGCTCGGCTTCCTCCAGCGGGCTGAGCTGCGCGCGGCGAAGGTTCTCGATGAGGGTGATGAGCCGGGCGTCCGCGACCTTGTCGTCCATGAGGACGCTGGGGATTGTCTGCCAGCCCAGTGACTGGACTGCGCGCCAGCGGTGCTCTCCGAAGAGGATGACGTTCGCGGCGGTGATCTTCTCCGCTGTCTCCGGGTAATGCGTGAGCCAGATGTCCGCAGGGATGTGAGCGATGTTCTGGAGGAGGCCGACTTCCTCGATCGTGGCGGCGAGTTCCGCGACGCCCGACATGGCCCGCTGGTTGAACGGGTTGGGGCAGAGGCCCTTGGGGTGGAGTTCAACGGTGTCGCCGCTGCGGTCCTTGCCTCCCCGGTAGAACGTCTCTTCCTTGGATGGGGCCGTGGGGGCCGGCTTGGTGCTCGTGCGCTTGGGCCTTGGAAGGTTGGCAGCCATAGATTCTCCAGGACGACAGAAAGTACGGGCCGAGACTAGCCGTTTTCAACGGAAACGCTGACTTCCTCGCGCTGCCTGAGCCGGGAGCAACGAGGGTGTTACCCCGGGCCGGGCCGCCGTTTCCATTGGAAACGACTGACCACATCGAGGGTCTGACGGAGAGCCATGTCAGCAACTGTGCGGCCGGGAGGTTGCCGTTTCCAATGGAAACGGCAGAGAACGAACCGTGTAACGCGTCTTGCCCGTTCCGAGTCGTGTTGAGAACAAGGCTTCGGGGCCTCTCGCCCGACCCTCCGCTCGTTCGCTTCGGTAGGCCATGGGTGCTTGAGTCGCTGCGCCCAGAATCAAATGATTTGAAAACTAATATTCCTAATAGACTATTTGCCGCTTCTGACCTGAAACGAGAGAAGGCCCGTACTTCCTGCGTCATCGCAGGGAGTACGGGCCTTCTCTGTGCCGGCCGCTCGGTCAGACCGCCCAGGTCGCGGGCTCACCTTCGTCGGGGTTAGGGATGCCGGCAGCGATCACCAGGGCAGCGGGGTGGCGCAGGGCGGTGATCGGGACGGCGCCGGGCTCGGTGGCGGGCGCCCAGACCATGCGCCAGGTGTCGTCGCACTCGCAGGCGCAACCGTAATCCGGGTGCTTGTGGCCAGGGTTTGCAGTTGACCGTTGACCACTTCCTCAGCTGGTTGCCGGCCGCTTGGAGGGGATGGGGGTCAGGCGAGCGACGCCCGTGGCGGCTTCAAGTTCTTCTCTCAGCTTCTGGTTCTCCAGGGTGATGCGCTGGATGTGGCAGGCGGCGAGTGTGAGGGTCTCGGTGAGTTCGCGGTTGTGACGCTTGAGCTTGGCGTTTCGGGCGACGAGCCTGTCGTAGCGGGTCGGTTCGCTTGGGGCTCCTGGCGTCGGCGGTGCTGACCGGAGGGCGGCGATCTCCTGTGCGATGTCGGGGAAGTGGCGGCGGAAGGTCGTGTTGCTCATGCCGAACTTGCTGGCCAGAGCCAGAACGCTCGGCTGGGTGCCGTTGTCGCCCGCTCGCTGGCGGAGTTCTTCCAATACCGCCCGGACTCGGGATTCGGAGGGGGAATCGACGCGGCGGGTCATGCGGTCTCCGGGGTGCTGGTGTTGCGGCTGAGGAACGTCGTGATCTCGGCCCGTCGTGACTCGAGGCGGTGCTGCATGAGGGGCGGCAGCGGTGGCCGTGCCGCCAGGCGCTGGTCGATGCGGTCGAGTTCTGACCGCCAGGCCTGGGTGTTGCTGCTGGTCAGAGCGACGTTCCGGCAGGCGAGGGGCCGGCATTCGCCGTGATCGGGCAGCCCTTCGGAGCGGCCTCTGCGGGCTCGTTCGCAGAGGGCCTTGCTGGGGTCGTGAACGCAGGTGATGTAGGTGCCGGGATAGACGGCAGGGTCTTCCCGTCCCATGATCCGTTTCAGGCGCCGTTCGTCAGTGACGACGATTCCCTGGAAGCGGGCCCGGTGGCCGAAGCCTTCGAGGCGGCGGGCCGCTTCGGCGGCGGCCGGGCCGGTCAGCTCGGTGTGTTCGTGGGCGTCGACCATGGCGAGGTAGTGCTCACCGCGGGCAAGAGCTTGTTCGCTCTCGACTTCCGCGCGGAATCCGGAGTCGCTGGTGCCGGCATAGCCCTCGAAGATTTGGATGCCGTGGTGGCGGTATTGCAGGGCTCCGGCGATCGAGCCGCCCGGCCGACGAGCGATGAACCAGGCCAGGGTCCGGCGGAAGTGCGAGGTCATCAGCCGGAACGTCCTGCCATTGACGGCCGGGATGGCGTCGCTGCGTCCGTGCTGGTCGCAGTAGGCGTTCACCCAGGCGACGAAGTGGTTGAGATTTTCGTTGGTGGTGCTGTTGAGCATGGCGGTTGTGTCGCGGACACGGTGGCGGGTTCCGTAGCCGTGGGGGAGCCGGGTGAACAGGATGTCAGTGTCGGGTGGCTGGAGCGTTTCCATGACCGCGATGGCTCGTGCGACGGGTTCGCCGACAATCCAGGTCGCTGGCACTCCTCTCGGGTCGTCCTCGCCTTTGAAGGCGATTCCGTCGACTTTCCAGCGGTAGGGGCGTCCCTCGGGGTCCCGCTCGGTCCGCAGGCAGCCGCGTCGGAGCTCTTTGACTTCTGAGTCGCGCATCCCACTCAAGTATGCGATCACGGCATAGGCGGCAGCCTGGAGGTGCCGGGCCAGAACTGCGAGGCTGTTGGGATGCTCGGGGTGCGTGACGATGTCGCCGGTCCAGGGCCGGTCGTCGAGCGAGCCGCGGATCGGAATGTCGAAGGCGGCGCTCTCGCTGACCCCGACCTTGGCCTCGACCTGGTCGATAAGCACCTGGTAGGCGGGTTCGTCCAGGGACCTTCGGCTGCATCCGATCTGCTGGGCGAGAACTTTGCGGTTAGGGACTCCCCGCCAGCCCGGCAGCGGCCGGCCGCTGGTGACGTACGTTTCCAGATGATCGGAAATCGCCTGGTGCAGGGTGCCGGTGGAGCTGTGGAACTTCCGGACCGGAAGCCGCTGGTAGACCCCGATGAACCGGGTCTTCCTCCACTGCTGGTCGGCGGCGATGATGTCGGGGCCGAAGACGTCGATGAATCGTAGTGCCCAGACGAACAGCGGGCCGAGGACCTCTTCGGGAATCCGGCTGGTGCGGTTCTCGCCTCGCCTTTGTCCGCGGGCATCGGGTTCGCCCCACCCGTCGATGTGAACGGGGTCGAAGGGCAGCCAGTCGCTGAGGCTGTGCCGCCAGCGCCAGAACAACCGGACTTTCGCCCGGCAGGTTCCCCGCTGTGTCGCCGCATTGGGGAACAGCCCGACAAGGTGCCGCTGGTAGGCGAGAAGGTCGGCCCCGGTCAGAGTGGCCAGCCTCTGGCATCGGGGCTCGGCCTGGCTGTCCAGCCAGGTCAGGAAGCGGAAGAGTTCGGTGGACGCGCACCGTACTCCTTCGACCTTGCAGCGCTTTTCTCCTTGCGGGAGGGGCCCGGAGAGCATGGCGTAAGCCAGCTGCTTGGCGACCGGTCGGAACCGGGCAGGGAAGCGGTTGAAGTTCAGGATCAGGTTGCGGCCGCTGCTCTTGTGGATCGCGGGCTGCAGGCGCCAGACGTCGTCGCCGAACTGTGAGGTTTCCTCCAGGGCGACGCCGTCCCGCAGTGGCCGGTCATGGAGGACGAAGACGTCGTCGCCGGGGATCGCGACGCTGCGGGCGAGGGCGGTCACATCTGCTCCCAGGGTTCCTCAACCAGATCCAGCAGGATGTCGGTGGGCTTGGCCCGCTCTGCGTGCTCGCGTTCCGCGGGGCTGAACTTCGCGAGGATGTCGTGGCGGACCGCAGCCCAGGCCGGCCCGTAGCGGCGCCACCACGCGGTTTCGCTCATCGTCAGGCGACGCTCGGCCAGGGCATCCATGAGACCCAGCAGCCGGGGCAGGTGATCGCGGGTGACCAGGCAGTTCCCGCAGTGGAAACAGGCCAGGAAGGATGCCTCGCAGCTCTTCCCGGTCGCTGGGTGGACGTGGTCGCCGCAGGCGGTCCAGGCGGTGTCGAGTTCGCCGTCGGCCGCCCGCCGGGCCGACTCGGCATCCAGGCCCGCTTCGCGTTGCATCGCTTCGGCGTCGGCCGGGCCGGTCACCACCCGCAAGGAGCCGCCCGCGGTGTTCAGCACCTGCTCGTGCGCGCGAAGTGCGGCCTGCTCGGCGTCGGCGAGCGCCTCGCCGAGTACCTGGTGGGCCCACTCGACGATGACGGGGTCACCACCCAGGTAGTTGCGGAAGAGGACCTGCATGGTGTTCGACTTCGCGGCCGACGGCAGATGTCCGCCCAGCCGGCGTGTGCGGCGGACCTCGGTGCTGGTCTTGATCCGGTTGAAGGTCACCTGGAGCGGCTTCGCCTCACGGCCCTCGGCGGCATCGGCCAGCAGCGGGCGCCGGCGGTCCCCGGCCCATTTCGAGAGCTTCACCTCGCCCCAGAGCTTGTCCGCGAACGGCGGGTAGTGCTCGGCAACGTCGTCGCCCCCGAGCTCGAGGATGTTGCGCCAGGCGCAAAAGAGCCGGTCCGAGCCGCAGAACGCCCGGCTGCGGGCTGTCAGCTTGTGGATCAGCAGGTAGAGACCGCCGGGGGTGTGCAGGGCCCGGTGCGGAGGGCCGATCTCCCAGGTGACCGTCTCGAACCATCGCCGCGGGCCGCGGCGCCGTTTGATGAGGGTGAGCTCGACAGCCCGGCCGTCCAGGATCTTGTGCTGTGCGGGCAGTTCCTTGATCGTCTCGCCGTTGCGTTCAGTCAGAGCACACAGCAAGACCATCAGCGGCGCCAGGTCCCGCAGGTGCAGAAACAAGTGCTGGGCCAGCGTGATCCGTCGCGTCAGATGGTCGTGACGACCGTCATCGCTCAGCCGCGGAACCCTTCCGCTGGCCGCCATGTCGACCAGCAGGGCCGCCTTCCCGTCGCCGGCGCCGTTGCCGTGGCGGCGTACGAGTTCTTCCCCGGCCCCGATCCGGTCGCGGATCTGGGTAACATCGGCCCGTGCCGCGGCCAGCAGCCGCTCGAACTCGCCATCGGAGTATCCAGCCTGGCCGAAGCCGCGGGATCTTGGCTGCCGCCGGATCAAGGAGTCCCGGGCTTCGGGTGCCAGGAGCGAGACGATCGCGTCCATGTCGAGCAGGAGCTTGATGTCCTGCACGTCCTTGAAGGCCGTTTCCTCGCCTGCCTGGGCCGTGCGGAACCGTACGAACCCTTCGACGTTAGCGGCGGTGAGGCGGCCGGGATCGGCGGGCGGGGTGGGAAGTCGGGCCAAGTACCGCATCCAGCGGCCCAGGCACCACCAGGCTCCCGATGCTGAGGTTCGAGTGCGCAGTGCGCCGCCGGGGCCCGTCCGCTGGGCGAAGGCCTCGGCCAGCGGGATCCACCAGCCCGGCAGCGGCAGCCGGGCCATGTCGAAGACGTCGTGACGACCGTCGTCGCCTTGGAAGAAGACCACCGTCGCGCCCGCGGGACCTGCCCTCACCGGGCCGGGCGGGTCGTACTTGCCTGGCGGCAAGGCCGACGGTCGGCCCGGCCCCGTGCTGCCGCGGCCCCGGCGGGTCACCGGGCCGCTTCCTGTTCCGCGTCGGCCGGGACGGCATCGTCGCCGATCTGGGTCAGCGGGGTGTCTCTCGGGTCGTCCCAGGTGTCCGGGACCAAGGCCATGCGGGTTTCCATCTCCAGCTCCTGGAGGGCGTGCAGATAGATCAAGGTCGTCAGGATCGACCGGTGTCCGAGCCTGCGGCGGACCCAGTCCAGCGGGTCGCCGAAGATCCGGGTGTAGTGCCCGCGCTGCTCGGGGTTGAGTTCGGCGAGCTGAGCGATGTGGGCCCGCTGGAGTTGTTCGAGGGTGACCACCGCGAACGTGTGACGCAGGAGGTGGGCGTGTGCCTCGACCAGCACGTCGGCCTTGTGACAGCGGTCGTTGGCCGTGGAGAACACCGCCTGCCAGCCAGAGACCGACATCGGCAGCCCGTTCTCATTCAGCCAGAGCATCGCGGGTTCCAGACCGTGGTCGGTTTCCCGCAGAAGCCGCCGTCGCTCGATCGGCGAAAGATCTTGCAGCCGCATCCGGTGGACACCGCCCGCGCTGAGCCGGTGCACCACATCCGGGCGGGACGGGTCGGCGATAACCAGGGGCCGGCGGATGCGCTGATAGCGGCCCGCTGCCCTGGCCTGTTCGACCACCTCGGCCCGGTCCCACTCCATGTAGGCGATCACCTCCTGCACCGTGCTGTGCGGGACGTAGACCCACCGGGCGGAAAAGTTCTTCGCGATCACGCCGGGCAGCCAGAACCTCTGATATCCGCCCAGGGCGATGCTGGTGGGGGCCTCGAAGACGGTGACGCTGGCCTGCTCGGTCAGCCGCAGCCCCGTGCGGACCATGAGATCGCTGAACGTCGCGTTGCGGGCCGCCCACCGGCCGCGGAACCGGCCCGAGGGCAGCCCGTCCGGTCCGTAACCACGAAGCCCCACGTCCCGCCAGAGCCGGTAGGTCGCCGGCGGCATCCACTCAATGCGCTCCCCGTTCTCGTCATGCGCATAGGTCGCCGGGACCGTCGGTGAGTCGAAGGCCCGGACAACCGAACCCATGGGCGCGGGCCGGCGGCTGCGGCGCGGGATAGGGACAGCCGCGACGTAACGCTGCCGGACAGCCCAGTCATAGAACTGATTGACCAGCGACACCTCCTGGTTCCAGGTGCTCCCCTCGACATGCGGCCCGGCCTCATCCCGGCGGCGCCATTGGTGGAACGCCAGATGGTCCGCCTCTGTGGCAGCCCGCCACGACTTCCCACCGCGCGCGGTATGCAGGAACGTGAAGAACCGGGCCAGAGCTCTGG
Organism: Streptomyces sp.; assembly: GCF_035563135.1. Lineage (GTDB taxonomy): Bacteria > Actinomycetota > Actinomycetes > Streptomycetales > Streptomycetaceae > Streptomyces. The sequence continues at coordinate 1,056 of NZ_DATMVN010000098.1, read as the reverse complement.
CCCGGTTGGCATTGCTGTTCCACGGCGCCGTGAGATTCGCCTGAAGGAAGTACGAGTTGAGGGCGACGTCGTACTCGAACTGCGGCGAAAGCAGGAACGGCAGGCCGTCCGGCAGACCTGCCTCATCCAGCCACGACACCAGGTCGTCGGGCTGTACGTCGAGGAAAGAACGCGTGGTCGTGGGGGCGGATAGGTCACGGCTCACGAAGTGCACCGTCCACCCTGGCCTGCTCAACACCTGCGGACACTAGCCGGTCGATAGACGATTGCAAGGACGGCGTGAAAGGGCCCCACAATCACCACAACGGATCGTCGGTGCCGTCGGCCTTGTCCACCGCGCCCTGGCTGAAGGGCAGAGCGGCCGAGCTGGCGATCATCAGGGGCGGGGCGGGGCGATCGTGTAGACCTCGGCGTAGGAGTCGGGTGGGTAGGGTGATCGTACGAAGACAGTGTCTTGCTCTTGCGGCCGGGCACCGGGCGGGGGATGGGGGTGGGGGCGAGTTGCCAGTCTCTGCAGGGCAGGCAATGAAGCGCGCCGAATCGGTCGGCGGTCGCCTCATTGATCTGACGCGACGTGAGCCGCGCGGCCGTGATCAGGTGTGCCCATGGGACCTAGTGATGACCATCAGCCAGGATCCTATGGACCGAGCAGCGGCGGCGTGGGTTATCGCGGATGAGATCATGGTCGCCCGGGCCGATCTGGACACTCTCGCCTTTGAGCTGTGGCGTGAGGCCGTCATAACAGGCGTAAAGCTTGTCGATAAGGACCGAGAGCACGTCCTGAACGTCGCGGCTCCGGTATTCGAAGCCAATGACACCACTGGCGTCACTGGTTACATAGGTGAGTGGCTCTGGTACCTCCTGACACGGGACCTCACCCTGGACCCCGGGCGAAGCGTGGAGATCCTTGATCCGCCGGGACTGCTGCACGGATAGGTGACAGTGGGGTTATGCAGCCAGGGCTGCGGGTGGGGTCATGATGGTCTCGTACTCGACGGGGGTCAACCGGGCCAGGCGTTTCTGGCGTCGGCGTCGGTGGTAGGTGCGCTCGATCCA
>NZ_DATMVN010000097.1:0-15860 GCF_035563135.1 Streptomyces sp. | reverse complement strand
GCGTCTGGGCCTCGCTGCGCTTGGGGGTGGGGCGACCCTTGGGAGCCTGAGGGTCGCGGGGCGTCTTGGAGAGGTCCGCCGTCACCTTGCCGGTGGGGGCCTTCTCTTCCTTGGAGCGGCTACGGAACACAAAACCCAAGGGTACGGGGTCGGCCGGGGCTGCCGGGGACCGGCCGGGAACGATCCGGCAACGGCCCGCGTCCTGAAAAGTGTCCCGACAGGGGCAGAACGGACTCCGCCGACATCGACCCTGACGCCCGTCTACTCCCTGCGCGGGAGCGGCCGCCGGCGGCAGTCGTCCTTGCGGAGGAGCACATCCGTGCTCGAACAGTGCGGTAATGGAGACAGGGCCCGTACTGTGGGTTCTGTTGGAGTGCTGGAGCTCAGTCCGTCAGAAGGGGGCGCGCGAAGCCCATGAGCGGTGTCATGAAGCGTATGGGAATGATCTTCCGCGCGAAGGCAAACAAGGCCCTTGACCGGGCCGAGGATCCGCGCGAGACCCTCGATTACTCGTACCAGAAGCAGCTCGAGCTGCTTCAGAAGGTACGCCGCGGCGTCGCCGATGTGGCGACCTCGCGCAAGCGGCTGGAGCTGCAGCTCAACCAGTTGCAGGGGCAGTCGTCCAAGCTGGAGGACCAGGGCCGCAAGGCGCTCGCGCTCGGCCGCGAGGACCTGGCCCGCGAGGCGCTGTCGCGGCGCGCCGCCCTCCAGCAGCAGGTCACGGACCTGGAGACGCAGCACCGGACGCTGCAGGGCGAGGAGGAGAAGCTCACTCTCGCGGCTCAGCGCCTGCAGGCCAAGGTCGACGCCTTCCGGACGAAGAAGGAGACCATCAAGGCCACCTACACCGCGGCCCAGGCCCAGACCCGGATCGGCGAGGCCTTCTCCGGCATCTCCGAGGAGATGGGCGACGTCGGCCTGGCCATCCAGCGGGCCGAGGACAAGACCCAGCAGCTCCAGGCGCGTGCGGGAGCCATCGACGAGCTGCTGGCCTCCGGGGCTCTCGACGACCCCTCCGGCACGGCGAAGGACGACATCGCCGCCGAGCTGGACCGGATCTCCGGTGGTACGGATGTGGAACTGGAGCTGCAGCGCATGAAGGCCGAACTGGCCGGCGGATCCGCCGGCCAGCAGCAGGCCATCGAGGGCGGCGCCCAGGACGCGGCACCCCGGTCGCAGCAGTCCCCGCACAAGTTCGACAAGCAGTAAGGGCGGCGTCATGATCGTACGGATCATGGGGGAGGGCCAGGTCGTACTGGCCGACAGCCATCTCGCCGAGCTGAACAAGCTCGACGACGTACTCCTCGCGGAGATGGAGAGCGGTGACGGACCCGGCTTCCGCACCACGCTCCACGCGCTTCTGGACCAGGTGCGCGAGCTCGGCTCGCCGCTCCCCGACGACTCCCTGGAACCGTCCGAACTGATCCTGCCGTCACCCGACGCCACCCTCGAAGAGGTGCGCTCCATGCTCCGCGACGACGGGCTGATCCCCGGCTGACCGGCCGGACCGCTCCGCACTCCGCACTCCGCACGATGCCCCGCCCGGCCCGGCGGGGCATCGTGCTGTGGGCACCGGCCGGACCGCACCGTCGGCGGCACGCCGTACCGTAGCTCGATGTGACCACCCTCGGAACCGGGCTCCTGCGCGCCCGCCGCTGGCTGCGCGGCCACCCCCTCGCCTTCGACTGCGGTCTCGCCGCGGCCGTGCTCACCTGCATGATCTGCGTGTCGTTCGCCGAGCCGGGTCCGGCCCACGGGCCCGTCCTCGGAGCCCGGGCGCCCGGACCCGCGAGTGTGCTGCTGATGGTGCTCGGCGCCGGGGCGCTCGTCCTGCGCCGGCGCGGGCCCATGGCGGTCCTCGCCGTGACCGGGCTGCTGTCCGCCGCCGAGTTCGCCCTGGCGGACCCGCCCGCCCCCGTCGTGATGAGCGCGGTCGTCGCGCTCTTCACCGTCGCGGCCGGCACCGACCGGCCCACCACCTGGCGGGCCGGCCTGCTGACCATGGGCGTGCTCGCCGTGACCGCGATGGCGGCCGGCACGACGCCCTGGTACAGCCAGGAGAACCTCGCCGTCCTCGCCTGGATCGGCCTGGCCGGGGCGGCCGGCGACGCGGTCCGCAGCAGACGCGCGTTCATCGACGCGATCAGGGAACGGGCCGAACGCGCGGAGCGCACCCGCGAGGAGGAGGCCCGCCGCAGGGTCGCCGAGGAACGGCTGCGGATCGCCCGGGACCTGCACGACGTCGTCGCCCACCACATCGCCCTGGTCAACGTCCAGGCCGGGGTCGCGGCCCACGTCATGGACAAGCGCCCCGACCAGGCGAAGGAGGCACTCGCCCACGTACGGGAAGCCAGCCGCTCCGCCATCGACGAACTGCGGGCCACGGTCGGGCTGCTGCGCCAGTCCGGCGACCCGGAGGCCCCCACGGAGCCCGCCCCCGGGCTCGCCGTCCTCGGCACCCTCGTCGACACCTTCCGTAACGCCGGGCTCCCCGTCGAGGTGGCCTGCACCGACCCCGGGAGCCCGCTGCCCGCGGCGGCCGACCTCGCGGCCTACCGGATCATCCAGGAGGCCCTGACCAATGTGCGCAAGCACGCGGGCGCGGACGCCAGGGCCGAGGTGAGCGTCGTACGGGTCGGGGGGACCGCGGAGGTCACCGTGCTCGACGACGGCAGGGGAACCGGCCCCCGTCCCGCGCCGGCCGACGGCGGCGGGCACGGCCTGATCGGTATGCGCGAGCGCGTCACCGCCCTCGGCGGCACCCTCACCGCGGGCCCCCGTTACGGAGGCGGATTCAGGGTCCATGCGATCCTGCCCGTCACGCCCCGCACACGCGCGCCGGAAGGGCCGGGCGCGGTGGGGGCGACGGGGGGATGCGCATGACGCCCATCAAGGTGCTGCTCGCCGACGACCAGGCGCTGCTGCGCAGCGCGTTCCGGGTGCTGGTCGACTCCGAGCCCGACATGCAGGTCGTCGGGGAGGCCGCGGACGGGGCGCAGGCCGTGGACCTGGCCCGCTCCACCCGCGCCGACGTCGTGCTGATGGACATCCGGATGCCGGGCACCGACGGCCTCACCGCCACGCGGATGATCAGCGCGGACCCGGACCTGGCGGACGTGCGGATCGTCATGCTCACCACCTTCGAGGTGGACGAGTACGTGGTGCAGTCCCTGCGGGCCGGCGCCTCGGGCTTCCTGGGCAAGGGCGCGGAACCGGACGAACTGCTCACCGCCATCCGTGTCGCCGCGGCCGGCGAGGCGCTGCTCTCCCCGGTCGCGACCAAGGGCCTCATCGCCAGCTTCCTCGCCCAGGGCGGCGGCTCGGCCGAGGGCCCGGACGGCGCGGAGTACTCCGAGCGCCTCGCCGCGCTCACGGGACGCGAGCGCGAGGTGCTCGTCCAGGTCGCGGGCGGGCACTCCAACGACCAGATCGCCGACCGGCTCGTCGTCAGCCCGCTCACCGTGAAGACCCACGTGAACCGGGCGATGGCGAAACTCGGCGCGCGGGACCGGGCGCAATTGGTCGTCATTGCCTACGAATCGGGCCTGGTCCGACCCAGGACGGAGTGACGGTTGTACGTCCGGCTACTCCAGCTGCGGTATGCGCGGCACAGGAAAAGCAACCTGCGGGCGACGATTTCGCTCGCAGGACCGGCGAACGTACAGGGGGCGGGCTGTGTGTCCCCCGCGACTGCCGACGCGCGGTCGCCGAACAGCCGCCCACCTGCCGCGTAAGCCACAGAAGAGAGATCCACCCATGTCCTGGCTGTCCAGATTCAGCCTCGCGCAACGGGCCCTGATCGGGCTGATCTCGATCGTCGCGCTCGTTTTCGGAGCGATAGCGATCCCGCAGCTCAAGCAGCAACTGCTGCCCACCATCGAGCTCCCGATGGTGTCGGTGCTGGCCCCCTACCAGGGTGCGTCCCCCGACGTGGTCGAGAAGCAGGTCGTCGAACCTCTTGAGAACGCCATCAAGGCCGTCGACGGCGTGGAGGGCATCACCTCGACCGCCGGCGAGGGCAGCGCCGTCATCATGGCGACCTTCGACTTCGGTGACGAGGGCACCAAGCAGCTCGTCGCCGACATCCAGCAGGCCGTGAACCGCGCCCGCGTCCAACTGCCCGACGATGTGGACCCGCAGGTCATCGCCGGTTCGACGGACGACATGCCGACCGTCGTCCTCGCTGTCACCTCCGACAAGGACCAGCAGGCCCTCGCCGACCAGCTGGAGCGCACGGTCGTACCCGCGATCGAGGAGATCGACGGCGTGGGCCAGGTCACGGTCGACGGCGTCCGGGAACTCCAGGTCTCCGTCGTCCCGGACGACAGGAAGCTCGCGGCGGCGGGCCTCAACGCCGCCTCGCTCGCCCAGGCCCTCCAGGCCGGCGGCGCCACCGTACCGGCCGGCTCCTTCACCGAGGCGGGCAAGAGCCGCACCATCCAGGTGGGCGGCTCCTTCACCTCCCTCCAGCAGATCGAGGACCTGAAGGTCTCCGCACAGGACCCGGCGACGGGCAGGCCCGGCGAGCCGGTTCGCGTCGGTGACGTCGCCACGGTGAAGCAGGAGCCCGCCACCGCGGTCTCCCTCACCCGTACGAACGGCAAGCCGAGCCTTGCGGTCAGCGCGACGATGGACCAGGACGGCAGCGCCGTCGCCATCTCGGACGGCGTCCAGGACAAGCTTCCCGGCCTGCGCGAGGACCTCGGCGCGGGCGCCGAGCTGACCGTCGTCTCCGACCAGGGCCCGGCCGTCTCGAAGTCGATCTCCGGGCTGACCACCGAGGGCGCGCTCGGCCTGATCTTCGCGGTCGTCGTCATTCTGATCTTCCTCACGTCGATCCGCTCGACGTTGGTCACCGCGGTCTCCATCCCGCTCTCCGTCGTCCTCGCGCTGATCGTGCTCTGGACCCGTGACCTCTCGCTGAACATGCTCACGCTCGGCGCCCTGACCATCGCCATCGGCCGTGTGGTCGACGACTCGATCGTGGTCCTGGAGAACATCAAGCGGCACCTCGGGTACGGCGAGGAGCGCCAGTCGGCGATCATCACCGCGGTCAGGGAGGTCGCCGGCGCGGTCACCGCGTCCACGCTCACCACCGTCGCGGTGTTCCTGCCCATCGGTCTCGTGGGCGGGATGGTCGGCCAGCTCTTCGGCTCGTTCTCGCTCACCGTGACGGCGGCCCTGCTGGCATCCCTGCTGGTCTCGCTGACGGTGGTCCCGGTCCTCTCGTACTGGTTCCTGCGGGCTCCCAAGGGCACCGACGCCGATCCCGACGAGGCGCGCCGCAAGGCCGAGGAGAAGGAAGCGGCCAGCCGGCTCCAGCGGCTCTACGTCCCGGTGCTGCGCTTCGCGACCCGTCGCCGCGTCACCAGCATCGTCATCGCGTTCGCCGTCCTGTTCGGCACCTTCGGCATGGCCCCCCTGCTGAAGACGAACTTCCTCGACCAGGGTGAGCAGGAAGTCCTCGCCATCCAGCAGGAGCTGACTCCCGGCACGGGGCTGGCGGCGGCCGACAAGGCGGCGCGGAAGGTCGAGAAGGTGCTCGCCGCGGACGAGGGCGTCGAGGACTACCAGGTCACCGTCGGCTCCTCCGGCTTCATGGCGGCCTTCGGCGGCGGCACGGGCACCAACCAGGCGTCCTACCAGGTCACCCTCAAGGACTCGGCGGACCACGACGCCACCCAGGAGCGGATCGATGAGGCCCTCGGCAAGCTCGACGGCATCGGGGACACCACCATCGCGGCGGGCGGCGGCTTCGGCAGCCAGGACCTGAGCGTCGTGGTCAAGGCCGCCGACGCGGACGTACTGAAGAAGGCGTCCGAAGCGGTACGGGCCGAGGTCGCCAAGCTCGACGACGTCACCGACGTCCAGAGCGACCTGTCGCAGAGCGTCCCGCGCATCTCGGTCAAGGCCAACGACAAGGCGGCGGCCGCCGGGTTCAACGAGACCACGCTCGGTGCGGCGGTCGCCGGTGCGGTGCGCGGCACCCCGTCCGGCAAGGCGATCATGGACGACACGGAGCGTGACGTCCTGGTGAAGTCCGCCGACCCGGCCACCACGATCGCCGAGCTGAAGGCCCTGCCGCTCGGCCCGGTGAAGCTCGGCGAGATCGCCGACGTGAAGCTGGTCCCCGGCCCGGTCTCGATGACCCGGATCGACGGGCAGCGCGCGGCGACCATCACCGCCAAGCCGACCGGTGACAACACGGGCGCGGTCAGCACCTCGCTCCAGACCGAGATCGACGCCCTGGACCTGCCGGAGGGCGCCACGGCGACCATCGGCGGCGTCACGGCGGACCAGGACGAGGCGTTCATGCAGCTCGCCCTGGCCATGCTGGCGGCCATCGCGATCGTCTTCATGCTGCTGGTGGCCACCTTCCGGTCGCTCATCCAGCCGCTGATCCTGCTGGTCTCCGTCCCCTTCGCGGCGACCGGCGCCATCGGTCTCCTCGTCATCACCGGCACCCCGCTGGGTGTCCCGGCGATGATCGGCATGCTGATGCTGATCGGTATCGTGGTGACCAACGCGATCGTGCTCATCGACCTGATCAACCAGTACAGGTCGCAGGGCATGGGCGTCGTCGAGGCGGTCGTCGAGGGCGGTCGCCACCGTCTGCGCCCGATCCTGATGACGGCACTGGCGACGATCTTCGCCCTCCTCCCGATGGCGCTCGGCGTCACGGGCGAAGGAGGCTTCATCTCCGGGCCGCTGGCGGTCGTGGTGATCGGCGGTCTCATCACCTCCACGCTGCTGACCCTGCTCCTGGTGCCGACGCTCTACGCGATGGTCGAGCTCCGCAAGGAGCGCCGCGCGAAGAAGAAGGCGGACAGGCGCGGGGCCCGGTCCGGCGGCGACGCCCCGGAGGCGGAGGGAGCCGCCTCCCGGGAGCCGGAGCCGGCGAAGGCCTGACACCCGGCCGCAGCCGTGCACAAGAGGCCCCCGGCACCGCGCGACGCGGTGCCGGGGGCCTTCCCGTGGGGCATCCGGCAGCCCTACGGCAGCGCCAGCATCCGCTCCAGTGCCAGCTTCGCGAACTTCTCCGTCTCCGCGTCGACCTGGATCCGGTTGACGAGGTTCCCCTCGGCCAGGGACTCCAGGGTCCACACCAAGTGCGGCAGGTCGATCCGGTTCATCGTCGAGCAGAAGCACACCGTCCTGTCGAGGAAGACGATCTCCTTGTCCTCGGCGGCGAAACGGTTCGCCAGCCGGCGCACGAGGTTCAGCTCCGTGCCGATCGCCCACTTGGAGCCGGCCGGCGCGGCCTCCAGGGCCTTGATGATGTACTCCGTCGAGCCGACGTGGTCCGCGGCGGCCACGACCTCGTGCTTGCACTCCGGGTGCACCAGCACGTTGACGCCCGGAATCCGCTCCCGTACGTCGTTGACGGACTCCACCGAGAAGCGTCCGTGCACCGAGCAGTGCCCGCGCCACAGGATCATCTTCGCGGCACGCAGCTCCTCGGCGGTCAGACCGCCGTTCGGCTTGTGCGGGTTGTAGAGGACGCAGTCCTCCAGGCTCATCCCCATGTCCCGCACCGCCGTGTTGCGGCCCAGGTGCTGGTCCGGCAGGAAAAGCACCTTCTGGCCCTGCTCGAAGGCCCACTCCAGCGCCCGCTCCGCGTTGGACGAGGTGCAGATCGTGCCGCCGTGCCTGCCGGTGAAGGCCTTGATGTCGGCGGAGGAGTTCATGTACGAGACGGGCACGACCTGGTCGGCGACCCCGGCCTCCGTCAGCACGTCCCAGCACTCGGCGACCTGCTCCGCGGTGGCCATGTCGGCCATCGAGCAGCCGGCGGCCAGGTCCGGCAGGACGACCTTCTGGTCGTCGCCCGTCAGGATGTCGGCGGACTCGGCCATGAAGTGCACGCCGCAGAAGACGATGTACTCCGCCTCGGGCCGCGCCGCCGCGTCCCGGGCGAGCTTGAAGGAGTCGCCGGTGACGTCCGCGAACTGGATGACCTCGTCGCGCTGGTAGTGGTGGCCGAGCACGAAGACCTTGTCCCCGAGCTTCTCCTTGGCGGCACGCGCCCGCTCCACCAGGTCCGGGTCGGACGGGGAGGGCAGGTCGCCGGGGCATTCGACCCCGCGCTCGCTCCGCGGGTCGGCCTCGCGGCCGAGCAGCAGAAGGGCGAGGGGTGTCGGCTGGACATCCAGGGGCTGGGCGGTGGTCACGACACGCACCCTTTCTTTTCCGCGAAAAGCCTTTTCGTCTAATTGACGTTATCTATCATATCCGCTTCGTGTCAGTTTGACGATGCCGATAGCGTCGATGTGACGCATCCCCTCGTACGGGTGGTGTGCGAGCATGAAGGTGAACAGACACGCGCCTGGCCCGGAATGAATCCGCGGCCCCGATGGTTGGACCGTCGGCAAGCAGTCCGTACAACCCGGGAGAGAAGCAGATGTCCGTATCGGACGAGACCACCACCGTGAGCGACGGCATCCTCCTGTCCGACGCCGCCGCAGCCAAGGTCAAGGCCCTGCTGGAGCAGGAGGGCCGGGACGACCTCGCGCTGCGCGTCGCCGTTCAGCCCGGAGGCTGCTCGGGCCTGCGGTACCAGCTCTTCTTCGACGAGCGCTCGCTCGACGGTGACGTCGTGAAGGACTTCGACGGCGTCAAGGTCGTCACCGACCGGATGAGCGCCCCGTACCTGGGCGGCGCCTCCGTCGACTTCGTGGACACCATCGAGAAGCAGGGCTTCACGATCGACAACCCGAACGCCACGGGCTCCTGCGCCTGCGGTGACTCCTTCAGCTGAACCCTGAGTCGTACGACGGCGGCGGCGCTCCCGGTTCCGGGAGCGCCGCCGCCGTCGTACGTGCAGACGGGATCAGACGCGCGGCACCCTCTCGCCCGACTCCGCGTCCACCACTTTCCGGCCGTCCAGCGGCGCGTCCAGCGTCACCGTCCGGGTCAGCTCCTTGGCGATCTTGATGCAGACCTTCCCGGGCTCCGGCTCCGACTCGACGACCGTGACCCGCACCGTGCTGCCGTCCTCCGCGGCGCGGGCCGTGTACGTGCTGCACACGCCGCCCCAGAACGTCACCTCCAGCGTCCGGCCGTCCGCGCTGTACGAGGTGATCCCCGTACCGCCGCCCGTACCGCCCGGGTCCTTCGTGGGCTCCGGAGAGGGCCCCGCGCTCTCCTGCGCCACGTAATCCGGGTCCACCGCGATCTGGACGACCGTGTCCGCGGGGCCGCCCCGCTCGGGCCGCACGGAGAAGAGCCACGAGGGCACGAGGATCTGCCCGCCGTCCGCGTACCGCGCCGCGAGCCCGAACTCGGCCTTCTCGACCGTGACCGTGGTGGACGGCGGAGTCCCGCCCCGCGTGGCGCAGTCCTTCTTCGGCGGCGCCGGATCGCCCTCCAGCGGCTCCGGGGTCGCGCAGCCGCCGGTGCCGGGTCCCGCCGACTGCCGGCCCTGCGCGTTCAGCTGCCTCAGCGCGTCGTCCGCGCCGGTCACCGGATAGCTGTCGCCCTTCTCCAGTCCCTTGAGGTGCCCGCTGCCGCCGACGATCTCGCCCCCGGCGCCCACCTGGATCCCGGTGGACCAGCCGTAGGTCGGCAGCCCGCCCACGACGGGGTCGGCGTTCACCACGCGTACGGACCCCATCAGCTGATCCGCGTCGAGCGCGGCGCCCTCCTGGCCCACCGCCTTCAGCACCGGAACCGCCGCCGCCCTGGCGGCCTTCTCGCTCACCGGCGAGCCGGAGCCGGTGCCGGAGCCGGTGCCGGAATTGGTGCCGGAATCGGTGCCGGCCCCCGGCGCCGCGTCCTTCGAGCAGCTCGGTGCCGGCCCGCAGGCGTCCGGGCCGCCGGAGCCGTACCGGGCGAAGGTCCAGGTGCCCGGAGCCTGCCCGGCCACCCGCAGGAGAGGGCCCGACCCGTCCCCGTCACTGCCCACCTTCCAGGCGGTGCCTTCGGCGCGCGGCGTCCCCCGCACTCCGAGGGCCTTCGCGAGGCGTGTCACCTCGGCCGCGGTCACCGGGCCCGTCGCGCGGTGGACCGCGGCCGTGTCCGGGCCGTCGGGCAGTTCTTCCGGGGCGCGGTAGACGGTCGTGCTGCCACGGGGGTCCGGCTCACCCGGCGCGATGCCGTGCGGGGGCGCCGAGGGGCCGCCGTCCGGCGGGAGGCCGAGGGAGAGCGGCGGGGGCGAGCCGGTCCCGGGGCCGGGCCGCAGACCGGGGCCGGCCTCGCCCGGGGTGTTCGACGCCCAGTACGCACCGCCACCACCGGCCAGCAGTACCGCTGCCGCCACCGAGGTCACGACGAGCGGCGAACGCCGCCGGGAGCCGGTCACGTCGTTCTCGGATCGCTCGGTGCTCACCGGATCGCTCCTTCGTCTGCTTGGCCGCCACTGGCTTCGGCGCCTGTCCCCCCGGTGGGGACGACGGTGGGACGGAGCGGAGGAGTGCGCGGTTCCCCCGGCGGGTGCGGGGGAGCCGCCCGGTCCGGCCGGTCAGTCCCCGTAGTCGGACATGGCGTCGATCAGCCGGGCCGACGACGGCGGCACCGTGACGCCGTGGATGCGGGAGGCTTCCACCGGCTCCGCGGCGGTCTTCGCGGGTACGACCCAGTGCGGTGCCATCCGTGCGCAGTCACCGCGCAGCTCGGCCAGGCTCATCTCGGACTCACGCGGAACGATGGTGTTCGACATAACCGCACCGTACGCACGGCAGCACTCAGGTAGAAAGCCCTACTATCGGGTAGTTCTGCCCGTTCGGGCCTGAGGGCGCCACCGGGTAGCGTGAACTGTCATGCCGTCCCGGAGGGGGCCCTCACGCGTTCCCTTCGTCTTCCGCAGGAGAAGCCTCCCCGTGCGCATCGCAGTCACCGGCTCCATCGCCACAGACCACCTCATGACCTTCCCCGGCCGATTCGCGGACCAGTTGGTCGCTGATCAGCTGCACACGGTCTCGCTCTCCTTCCTGGTCGACAACCTCGACGTACGCCGCGGCGGCGTCGGGGCCAACATCGCCTTCGGCATGGGTGTGCTCGGCACGCAGCCGATCCTGGTCGGCGCCGCCGGGGCCGACTTCGACGACTACCGCGCCTGGCTCGACCGGCACGGCGTCGACACCGGCTCGATCCGCATCTCCGAAGTCCTGCACACGGCGCGCTTCGTCTGCACGACGGACTCCGACCACAACCAGATCGGCTCCTTCTACACGGGAGCGATGAGCGAGGCCCGGCTGATCGAGCTCAAGAGCGTCGCCGACCGTGTGGGCGGCCTCGACCTCGTCTCGATCGGCGCCGACGACCCCGAGGCGATGCTCCGGCACACCGAGGAGTGCCGCTCCCGGGGCATCCCGTTCGCCGCCGACTTCTCGCAGCAGATCGCCCGGATGGACGGCGAGGAGATCCGCATCCTGCTCGACGGCGCGACGTACCTCTTCTCCAACGAGTACGAGAAGGGGCTCATCGAGTCCAAGACCGGCTGGAGCGACGAGGAGATCCTTTCCAAGGTCGGCCACCGGGTCACCACCCTCGGAGCACGCGGCGTCCGCATCGAGCGGGCCGGCCAGGACCCCATCGAGGTCGGCTGCGCGGAGGAGGAGCGCAAGGCCGACCCGACCGGCGTCGGCGACGCGTTCCGGGCCGGGTTCCTCTCGGGTCTCGCCTGGGGCGTGGGCCTGGAGCGCGCCGCCCAGGTCGGCTGCATGCTCGCGACCCTGGTCATCGAGACGGTCGGCACCCAGGAGTACACCCTGCGCCGTACGAACTTCATGGACCGCTTCACCAAGGCCTACGGGGACGAGGCGGCCTCCGAGGTCCGCAAGCACCTCTCCTAGGGCGCGGAAGCAGGGGCACAGGGCTCACCGGAGCCGGCGGACCACGTGGGCGGATCCATGGTCCGCCGGCTCCTCGCCCACGTACTCCTGTTCGCGCATCGCGCACCAGGCCGGGATGTCGAGACGGGCCGCCTCGTCGTCCGAGAGCACCGTCACCGTGCCGCCCACGGGTACCTCTCCGATCACCTTTGCGAGTTCGATCACCGGGATCGGGCAGCGCCTGCCGAGCGCGTCGACGACGAGCGAGGCCCGGGGCGCGGGGGAGGGGGCCGCCGCAGCGGGCGCGCCGAGCCTCGCCCGCACCTCGGCCACCACACCCGGCAGTACGTCGAGGAAGCCGTCGGTCTCCTCCTCCGTCGTCCCGGCCGGAAGCGACACGCGGATGTTTCCCTCGGAGAGCACCCCCATCGCCTTGAGGACATGGCTGGGCGTCAGGGTGCTGCTCGTGCAGGACGATCCGGAGGAGACGGAGAAACCGGCCCGGTCGAGCTCGTGGAGCAATGCCTCCCCGTCGACGTAGAGACAGGAGAAGGTGACCAGGTGCGGCAGCCGCCGGACCGGATCGCCGACCACCTCCACGTCGGGCACCCGTGCCCCCACGGCCGCCCGGATGCGGTCCACCAGGGCGCGCAGCCGGGCGCCCTCCGCCGCGGCCTCCGCGCGCACCGCCCGCAGCGAGGCCGCAGCCGCCACGATCGCCGGGATGTTCTCGAAGCCGGCGGCCCGGCCCGACTCCCGTTCGTCGGCGGGGCCTCCGGGAGCGAACCGGACCCCCTTGCGCACGGCCAGCAGCCCGACCCCGGCCGGCCCGCCCCACTTGTGGGCGCTCGCGGTCAGGAGCGACCAGCGGCCGGGCACCGGCCCCCAGCCCAGCGACTGCGCGGCGTCCACCAGCAGCGGCACCCCCGCCCCGGCGCAGAGCTCGGCGGTCTCCGCCACCGGCTGTTCGGTCCCCACCTCGTGGTTGGCGGACTGCAGACAGGCCAGCGCGGTGTCCGCGCGCAGCGCCCGGCCGTACGCGGCGGGGTCCACCGCCCCGGACCGGTCCACCGGCACCTCGGTGAACGAGCCGCCCTCCGCCTCCAGGGCCGCGGCCGAACGAAGGACCGAGGAGTGCTCGACGGCGGAGAGCACCAGATGGCGGCCGACACGCCGACGTCCACGGAGCGCTCCGGCCACCGCGGAGTGCACCGCCCGGGTGCCGGACGAGGTGAAGACGAGTTCGTCCGGGCGGCATCCGACCGCCTCCGCCGCGGTCTCCCTGGCCGCGTCCAGCAGCATCGCGGCCCGCCTCCCCTCGCGGTGGAGCCGGGCGGGATCGGCCCAGCCCTCGTCCAGTGAGGCAAGCAGCGCCTGGCGGGCGACGGGATGCAGGGGGGCGGAGGAAGCCGCATCGAAGTAGGGCACACCCTCACGCTAGCCCGCTCGGGGCTGTGACCAGGCGGCCGGCTGCCGCCGGGCCGGGAGAGGGAGCGTCAGATGACGGCCGGAGGCTCGCATTCCATCCCTTCGGGGTGTCGTGCGGCGCGTTGGGCACCCTCCCCGCGCGGCCCCAAATAGCGTCCAGTAGGGTTTGGTCCGCATAAACATCCAAACCCTGCCCGCGTCAGGGCCGGCGACCGACCAAGCGAGACGGCCGCGCCGACCGTGCGGGCGAGACTCTCGGGAAGGCGCTACGTGAGTCCCAACGGCTCCGACCGCTCGTCGCGGCGCCCGATGCGGCGGAAGCTGCCGCAGGTGCTGACTGCGGGCCTGGTCCTGGCGACGGCCTCCGGTTGTTCATACAACTGGGAGGATTTCCCCCGCCTCGGTATGCCCACCCCGGTAACGGAAGAGGCCCCTCGGATCCTCTCCCTCTGGCAGGGCTCGTGGGCGGCAGCGCTCGCCACGGGCGTCCTCGTCTGGGGGCTGATCCTGTGGAGCGTCATCTTCCACCGGCGAAGCAGGACCAAGGTGGAGGTACCCCAGCAGACCAGGTACAACATGCCTATCGAGGCGCTGTACACAGTGGTCCCCCTCATCATCGTCTCGGTGTTCTTCTACTTCACCGCGCGCGATGAATCGAAGCTCCTCGAACTCACTCCCAAGCCCGCCCACACCATCAACGTGGTCGGCTACCAGTGGAGCTGGGGCTTCAACTACATCGAGAAGGTGGAGGGCCAGCCCTCCGCCGGCAACGAGGTCCCCAAGGAGCTCGCCGCCATCCCCGACAAGTACCGCAAGGACTTCCCCCAGGGCGCCGGCGGCGTCCACGACGTGGGCATCCCCGGTACGCGCAACCCGCAGAACGGCAACCCGGGCCCGACCCTGTGGCTGCCGAAGGGCGAGAAGGTCCGTTTCGTCCTGACTTCGCGTGACGTCATCCACTCCTTCTGGGTGGTGCCGTTCCTCATGAAGCAGGACGTCATTCCGGGCCACACCAACTCCTTCGAGGTCACGCCGAAGAAGGAGGGCACCTACATGGGTAAGTGCGCCGAGCTCTGCGGCGTCGACCACGCCCGGATGCTCTTCAACGTCAAGATCGTCTCTCCCGAGCGTTACCAGCAGCACCTCAAGGAGCTGGCGGAGAAGGGTCAGACGGGCTACGTGCCGGCAGGCATCGAGCAGACGGACCCGGCCAGGAATGCGGAGACGAACAAACTGTGAGCATCCTCAATGAATCCCAGGGTGCCGCGGCAGCAGATCCTTCCTTCGAGGACCAGCTGCCGGTGCGGCGCAAGCAGCCGGGGAGTGTCGTCGTCAAGTGGCTGACCACCACTGACCACAAGACGATCGGCACGATGTACCTGGTCACCTCGTTCGCGTTCTTCTGCATCGGTGGTCTCCTGGCGCTCTTCATGCGCGCCGAGCTGGCCCGTCCGGGCACGCAGATCATGTCGAACGAGCAGTTCAACCAGGCGTTCACGATGCACGGCACGATCATGCTGCTGATGTTCGCGACGCCGCTGTTCGCCGGATTCGCGAACTGGATCATGCCGCTGCAGATCGGCGCCCCCGACGTGGCGTTCCCGCGGCTGAACATGTTCGCCTACTGGCTCTACCTGTTCGGCTCGACCATCGCGGTCGGCGGCTTCCTCACACCGCAGGGCGCCGCGGACTTCGGCTGGTTCGCCTACAGCCCGCTCTCGGACGCGGTCCGTTCGCCGGGCATCGGCGCCGACATGTGGATCATGGGTCTGGCCTTCTCCGGCTTCGGCACGATCCTCGGCTCGGTCAACTTCATCACCACGATCATCTGCATGCGCGCGCCGGGCATGACCATGTTCCGCATGCCGATCTTCACCTGGAACGTCCTGCTGACCGCTGTCCTGGTCCTGCTGGCCTTCCCCGTCCTGGCCGCCGCGCTCTTCGCGCTGGAGGCGGACCGTAAATTCGGTGCGCACATCTTCGACGCGTCCAACGGCGGCGCATTGCTCTGGCAACACCTCTTCTGGTTCTTCGGCCATCCAGAGGTGTACATCATCGCTCTACCGTTCTTCGGAATCATTTCCGAGATCATTCCGGTGTTCAGCCGCAAGCCGATGTTCGGTTATATCGGTCTGGTCGCCGCGACGATCGCCATTGCCGGCCTTTCGGTGACCGTGTGGGCGCACCACATGTATGTCACCGGCGGTGTACTGCTGCCGTTCTTCTCCTTCATGACGTTCCTCATCGCGGTGCCGACCGGTGTGAAGTTCTTCAACTGGATCGGCACGATGTGGAAGGGGTCGTTGTCCTTCGAGACGCCGATGCTCTGGTCGGTCGGCTTCCTGATCACCTTCGCCTTCGGTGGTCTGACCGGCGTGATCCTGGCGTCGCCGCCGCTGGACTTCCACATCTCCGACTCGTACTTCGTCGTCGCGCACTTCCACTACGTCGTCTTCGGCACCGTGGTCTTCGCGATGTTCGCCGGATTCCACTTCTGGTGGCCGAAGTTCACCGGCAAGATGCTGGACGAGCGGCTCGGGAAGATGACGTTCTGGACGCTGTTCGTCGGCTTCCACGGCACCTTCCTGGTGCAGCACTGGCTGGGCGCCGAGGGCATGCCCCGCCGGTACGCGGACTACCTCGCCGCCGACGGCTTCACCG
>NZ_DATMVN010000096.1:0-12484 GCF_035563135.1 Streptomyces sp. | reverse complement strand
CGGGCGCCGACGACGTGGGTGTTGGATCTCATCGAGGGTCGGCCCGCCAGGCGCCCGACGCCACATGGCGCGGTCACCCACTCCTCTCACCACTGTTCGGCACGCCAGAGAGCCACCACGTTGGCTGGTGCGGCGTGGCTGCCCCGCGCGGATTCTCTGGGAAGCCCTCGAAGGACGCTCACTGGGCGTGCGCCTGGCCGACGGTCGAAACCCCGCCGTGTCCCCAGCGGATGATCACGTCGATGGTGAGGTCTGTGGTGTGCGGGTCCAGGACGGGCTGCCCCGGGAGAGACTGGTGCATCTCCAGCGCCTCATGAACAGCGGACTCGACCACCGCGGTGCCGGCGCACAGCAGCATCGCCGCCTCCGGGCAGTATCCGGAAGCGTGGAACTCGAGGGCTCGGAAGGTTCGCAGACGGAAGGCGATCACACCCTGATCGTGGGAGATGGGGTTGAGGCTTGCGTCGTACCGCCGGGGCCTTGAGGGGTTCTCCCGGTCGTGGCAGCCGATGTAGAGGTAGGCCCGCTGCTCGGCGAAGGCGAGCTGGTCGATGCAGTAGGAGGTCTCGGGTGCAGCCACGTGCCCGTCAGATGCCAGGTATCGACCAGCTCGTACCACAGAGGGTGCCACATGTTGTAGAAGGCTTCGTCCAGGGGTGGCAGGTCTTTCAGGGACGGCCCAGCGGGCAAGGCGCGGCCGGGGGCCTTGCTGCGCCACAGGGGCGTTGCTGGCCCGTCTTGGAAGACCACGTCGACTCCCGTGACGAAGTGGTCCAGGGGCGTGCTCTTCCAGAAGAAGTCGCTGAGCCACTGCTCGACCATGACCGCCCCGTGGACAGCCCACGGCATGCCGGTGCGGTCGAGCCCTGGCCCGTGAGTGGAGACGACAGTGTGGGTCATTGCGGTCACTGCAGTTCGTCCTGCGGCGGGCGGCGGGGGCCGAGCAGGTTGAAGGGGACGGGAGGCAGGTCCAGGCGCGGGCCGGCGTCGTCTCCGGTGTACTGGCCGCCGCAGGAGCAGAAGCTCCCCTCGTAGACGAAGCAGTGCCGGAAGTGCCTTCCGTGAGGGTGCCCCGGAGTGGTGTTCATGCGGTTCCTCCTTTCGAAGAGCAGTCGGTCAGATTGGCTGGGGGAGCGAGGGGCCGGGCACGTACGCGGGCTGCGGCTGGAGCGCGTCGTGGCTGTCCGGCTCCAGGAGGAGCTGCCCGTGCTCGCTGGGTGTGAGACGTTGGTCCGCCAGCTCCCAGACGTGCACGCGTCGCGCATCCCCGATTTCCAGGGTCAAGACCCCCTTGGCGCCTGCGATGAGGGAGGCCCCCAACGCCGCGGTGAAACGCTCCCGATCCCGGTCCTGAACCCCCGGCTTCGGACCAGCCTCCACCACCAGCGAGTATGCGCCGAGTTCGAGACCAGCGGCCTTAGCTACCAGGGTGACCAGGCCGTACGCGGCGGTCGAATGTGCACCGCCAACCACCTCATCGATGAGGGCGTGTAGGACGCGGGTAGAGCAGTCCCTGGCCCACGCCTCCGCTTGCGGACCAAAGCGAGAGTGCGCCGCACCGAACACCTTCTGGCAGCGGATCATCATGGCCCACGCCGACTGCTCCCTGCGCATCTCCCGCAGCATCGCCTCGGGAGACTCCCCAGCGAACGGCCACAGCTCATTCACCGGGTGCAAGAGGTTCGCGTACGCGTCGAAGCCAGCCTTCGAGCGAGGTTCCAGCCCCGCGTCATTGCACGCTCGGATGTAGGCGAAGTCGACCAAGGGCGCCAGCAGAGGCTGTTCGCCTCTCGTCAGAGCTTCCTCCGCCCGAGCGTGCACACTGTGCCAGTACAGGGAGAACGGCTGACCGCTGCCGCGGGCTTCCGGGACGAAGGCGAGATCACGCTCGTCGACGGCAACCAGCATGCTGGCGCGAGACTCTCCCCGCTCTTGATCCCTCATGACTCGAGCACCCCCTCCTCGCGGGCAGAGTCCCTCCCTGCCCGCGAGACCACTCTGCTCTATCCGGCCGGGGTGCAGGGAACGACGGCGAGAACTAGGCCGAACGCCAGTCGCTGTCGAGGAGGAGCTCGGTCTCTGCCCAGGGGCCGTCGTATGTCGGCGGACCGAAGAGGAGCGGGGAACCGGAGTCCGCGCTGCCCCGCAGCAGCTTCGTCCAGTCGTCCCATGTCTCAAGGTCCGCGCCGACAGCGCCGAAGCGGCCTCCCACGACCGTACGTACGAACTTGCTACTGCTCCTGTCGAGCACGGCCAGGGCCGCCCTCGTCTCCAGAGCACTGATAACCCACCCGGTGGACGCGAGCTTGTGAGCGCTGATGCCCAGAGGTGCTGCGGGATGCCATGAGAGGAAGCGGCGGTGCTCGTCGACGTAGGCACGCAGGGCGTCGTCGAGTACAACGACGGGCAGTCCGAGCTCCGCGGCGACGCACTCATGCTCGCGGCCCTTGATAGGCGCCGGCTGCTGAGGAACGCCGTCGACGATGTGCATCATGCGCAGATCGATCATGCTCAACGCCAACGCGTTGACCTCGGCGGCAGCCAAGGGGAGATGGTTCACGGGTACTCCTTGTGGAAGTTGGTGCGGCTGGATGACGAAGGAAGCTGCATCGCACGGTCGGCGTACTCAGGCCCCCGCCCGACGCTCTTGCCGCCCACCACGAGACACGAGAAGACGCGGGGATGCCGTGTCGTCGCGAATCACGCCTGCAGGGCCTGCCCCGGCTGCTTCTTGAGGTACGACCCGGCGGACCGGGGCCAGCCTGCTGACCACGCTGGGGTCCAGGGCACGGGCGTGCCGGACCTAGGGTGATCGCATGCAAGATGACCTGGACATCTGCGAGGGCCAAAGCTCGCTGTTCGACCTGCCAGCCGCTGATGAGATGCCGGACGGCGGATGGTCGTACGAGGCGTACGTCCACTTCCTCGGTGCTCCGGACACCGCAGCGCTCCCTGGCAACCTCGAGCGATCCGGCACGGCGACTTGGGAGTGGCTGACCGGCGCCGTTCGCTGGCCCGGCGCACCGGGCGGCGCCGTACTCGTCTCCTTGCAGACCGAGGAAGACGTCGCTCAGGCACTGTGGGAAACGGTCGAAGCCCTGGAAGAGACCGGCCTTCGCGTCACCGAAGTGCGTGATGTCTTGCGGGTGGCCTCCCCGGCCGCCGAGGCTCAGCCGGAGGACGAAGCCGCCGCCCTGGTGAACAACAAGCTCGGGCGGCGGCCTGGGCGCGAACTCCTTGTCGAGCTGGAACATGCGCGGCGCGCCTGGCTCGAACGGGCCGGCATCACCCTCGAACGTGGCTTGGAGCAGACAGCGCAGATCCGGGTTTGGTGGGAGCAGCACCCTCTTGGTGACGACGGCTCCTCCCAACTAGGGACGCTGACGGACCTCTACAGCCGGTGCCTGGAAGCCACCTGACGTACCCCTCGCCTACGACTACGACGTCTCTCACGGGGGCTTGGCGCACAACTGTCTGAGGCCCACACGCCCATGGTTGACAGGGCCGGTGGCTCAGCATGCCCGCATCTCGGCATCAGGCAGCGGGCTACGACTGCTCTCGGCCCAGATACAAGTCCACGACGAGACGATGGCCCTCCGCTGGGCGCAGAAGTGCACTCAGGGCACCCAGCGCCCGGGCCAGCTCCCCGTCGTCCAGGTCGACGGCCTCGTTCGGATCGCTCTGTCCTTCGGCGTAGAGCTCCACGTCCTGGCCGACGAAGCCGGCGTGACTCATTCCCAGCTTCGTCTCCACAGCCTTGAAAATGGCGACCGTGTAACGGTCTCGGCCTGGCACGAGGGTGCGCATCCGCCGGGCGACCACCCGGCGCCACGCACTCTCCTCAGCCTCCGCAGCGCTTTCACGGATTGCGGTGAGCGTCTGCGGGTCGAGGAGGGGGAGCAGGGCGCGGACTGCCCTGGTGTGCTCCGCGCGCCGTGCCGCTTGAAGGGCGACTTCAGCACAGCACTCCGACCGCCAGCACATGCATCGCTGACAGTCCGAGCAGTCCTGAGCCCGGGGGCAGCCGCATCGGCAGTCGAAAGCCCGGCAGTCGACCTTATGGGTGGTCCGTTCCGGCCGTGCGGGCGCAGGGTGATCCAGTTCGGTCAGGTCACGGTGTGCCTCCACGATGCCGGCCGAAAGGGGCAGGCCGTCGCGGGCCAGCATCTCAGCCACATCAGTGCACGCCTGCCGCCATATCGCACGTGCGTACGCCTGCGTCTGCTCGTCGGCGAGCAGCGGTAGGAGCTCCTCGATGGGGTGGTTCTCGCGCATGGTTCTCCAGTTGGTGCAGTGTGAAGCTGCCCGTCCTGGGGTGGCCAGGCAGCCGCCGACCGGTCGGGTCCCGGAGACGAGCTGCCGGTTCCTGATCGACGTCTGCGCATCCCACGGCGTCCTGGGGGTGCGGTGCGAGGAACTGCGAATCCGGACCGTGTCACTTGCGGCGCCACCAGTTCGTCACGCCCGCGCCGACATGGTGGAGAGGCTCAGCGCGCCGGGCAGTGACCGCAGGAGCAGGGGTTTGTTGCAGCGGCGGCGTGAGCCTGACGAACGGCGGAAACCGCAGCGGCGTACGACGACCGGACATATGTGCTCAGGTCTGTGGGCCCGTACGGCGCCTGGTCCGAGCCGTGGCGGCGGGCCAGGTTCGCTGCATAGAGGGTGTTGACGGCTGCGTGCTCCAGAATCGTGGCGGTCCGCAACGCCGCTGAATCGCTGGTAGTACGCAGGTGTCTCACTGCCTCGAACAGGCTCATGGCGATGTGCCCGCCGTGCTCCCGGTCAGGGTTGAACGCGTGATCAGTGAACGGCTCGACAGTCTCGGCGATCCATCCGGCCAGGGCATCGCGAAGCTCGGCGAGGGCACGGGCTGGTGACAACTCGTGCGGTGGGGAGCCGAGGTCAGCTTCATCAGCGGGGAACAAGTGGGCCCTGTAGTCGAACATGCGGTTGTGGAGGTCCTTCAGATGTGGCTGCCCGGCGAACGTGCCAGCCAGAGTCGGAGGCGATTGCCCAGTGCGATCGTTACAGTCAATCCGGCCAGTGGCTCAAAGGGGAGATGTTGCGAAATCCCGGAGGGTCGCCCTCTCTCCAGCCCTCCGGTTCAGAGCCTGTTTGACCAGGCCCCGAGCAGGAATCCCAAGCCGATTACGGCGAAGAGCACACCCTGGGCGACGAAGAGCCACCAGAAGCCGTTGCCCTCAGCAGGGAGCATCCAGCGTGACGGATCCTTCGGGTCGTAGCGGAGCTCGACGCGAGCACCGACGGGGAGGGCCTTCTTCTTGGGGCGAGCTATGTCCGCCCGGGTCTCCATCGCTTCGCCATCGCCCGTGCTCCATGCGATGACTGGGTAGTACACGGCGGTCCCGGCGCTGCGGCTGGTACTCACGGAGTCCGCGCCTGGTGCGATACGAGCCTGCTCATGGCGGGTCACCACACCTCGCGCCGCCGAGCCTTCCCGAAGCAGGCGCCGAGTGCGGCGAATCTTGAGGGACGCAACGACGCCGACAACAGCCCCCGCGGTCGTGAAAAGCAGTGCGGCGAGGAATAGGCCCTGGGAAGGAGACATAGGCTTCATGATCGCGCACCGAGCGGACAGGACAGCGGGCGCGATGGTGTCCGCTTTCACCGGCACAGTCTTGGCGACAGTTCGTCCCGCTATGAACAGGAGCAAGCCGTGCCAGTGCCCCACTTCATCAAGCGCTCCCTCCCTGTCGCTCTGGGAAGCGCGCTCGCGGTTGCCGCGATCTCCGCCACGCCCGCGTCCGCAAGCTCCGGCTGGTGGTACTCCAGCGGCAACGGCGCCTCGGGTTACTACAACCACGTCAACGGCAGGGTGACGGCCTGCGACATCAAGACCGACGGCTACAAGGCGGCCGTCCAGATCCTGAGGATGGACGGCTCGGTGATCACCACCGTCACCGACTCCTACAACAACGGCAGCTGCTCCTGGCGGACCCCCACCCTGTTCGAGGGCCGCCACAAGATCCGTGTCTGCGTTCAGAAGAGCGGCGCGCGCCCTGTGAACTGCAGTCCCACGCACGAGTTCAGCGTCTGAGCGTCGGCCTGCTCGGCCTCGAGCCCGCCGAGGTGGAGAGGTGACCCACACAGCGGTCGGGGCACAGCCAGTGCCGTGCCCCGACCGCTGCTTCAAGCCCGTGCCCTCGTGACGACTATGTGAAGCTCGTCGTCTTCATGGGCGGGCGACGTGAGTTCAGTGAGTGCGTCCAGCGATTTCACCAGCTCCGGGTCGTTCCTGGAGTCGTAGGACGCGAGGGGGACGTCCTCTGCGCCGGAACTGCTGCCCAGGAAGGTCACCCTTTGATCGGACCACTGGGGGCCGTTCTTGCTGTCCTCCGCCTGGAAGACCACCGTGCACGCGGCCGGGACCTTCTCCGCCGCCCACTGGGCGAGGTAGTCCTGGTGAGCACGCTCGGCGGCGATACCCGCAGCGTGCCAATCCTCCAAGAGCGTGTGCCGCGCGGCGGCGGAGGGCTGGGTGGCTTCGGCTGCCGTCCCTCCGGAAGGGGGAATCGGTCCGGGATTCACGCTGGTCATCGGGGCTCCTGTGGGCTGGGGAAGGCTGGGTAAGTCCGAGTAGAACGGGCGGATGCCGCACATACCAACACCGTGCGAGATCCCTCTGCCCAGCGCCTGTCCTTACCGCTGATGGGAGCGTTGCTCCGGCATCTACTCGGCTCCCAGGCCTCCGTCGGTCCCGCATGCCGACGTGTACGACACCACCCACAGAGCAGCTGCTCAGGACGGTAGTGAAGCCGGTGTCCGGTCTCGTTGGCACTCTCGCGTCACGACCTTCAACCAGTCGCGTCACCGTGCGAATCGAGTTGGTGCCCCATGCCTGTTCTTGCAGCTCAACAGCCTGTGACCGCAGCGGCGGCCACCACACAACCCAATCGGTCCGCCAGGGCGTTCGGTCGAGTCTTGCGTGCCTTGGCACAGATGGGCGCCGACCTTGAGCACCAGGTCGCCGACGTCGCACACTCTGCCGGGCTGCGCCCCGGCCATGCCTCCCGCCTGCTGCTGACTGCTGTCGAAGAAGGCTTTGCCGAACCCGGCGAGCGCTACGGCACCTACCGGTTGACCTGCGACGCCGCAGTCCTGCTCGGCCCTGTCCCAGTACGGACCAGCACTCCAGAGATCACCGAGACGCTACGCGCCCTGCATAGGGACACGAACCTGGCGACGGCGTGGCACGTCCCAGGCTGGCGTCCTGGGGCCGGCCTGCACCTCGACCTGGTCGACGTGGTCAGCCCCCGGTTGGCGCTGCGCCTCGACGCCGCCCAGCAGTATGGAGACCTTTTCCGGACAGCCGCCGGCCGGATCGCCCTGGCCTTCCTGCCGCCGCAGATGACCAGCACCGCCGACGGCCGGCCCCTGCGGTTGTGCGAGGACCTCGCGCGAACTGTGACGAGCAGCAGAATCGCTGCCAGTCGCACGAGCTCCACCCAGAGCCTGGCAACCGCGGTCCTGCGCGGTGACGCTCTGGTCGCTACCCTCACCGTCACCGGCACCCCCGACCAGTTCACCGACGACCTCATCGTCCAGGAACACGCGGTTCTCCTACGCCGCGCCGCCGTGCGCAGTAGCCAGTCACGTGCCGCCTGACCAACCGGGACACGTCCGATTCCCCGCATCGGGGACAACGCCGGGAGACGTGAATCTCCAGGGCGGGAATTGCAGCCGCACGCCCGCCTTCCGCTTCCTACTGTGGCGCCACCCTCATCCAGAGGGCCCGTCAACAGGAGGTGTCGCATGCGCCCCATCCGTAAGACCTCGGTCCGCCGTCCCTGCCGGTTCTCCCGACCGGTCTGACCCATCGGCACACGCCGCGATGCAGGCGGCCGGACCTCTTCAGGTCCGGCCGCCTTCGCGTGTCCCTCCCATGCCGTTTCGTCCACCTCGCTCCCGACCGGGTCCCAGTGCCCACCGTGAGCCCAAACGCACCGTCCAGCCTGCGTAGGCCGACTCCCACAGTGTCGAAGGAGGAACCGTGACGTCGAAATTCCTGAACCTGCCCTGGCCCGACTCGAACCGTCGCCGAGGTCTGCAGCCTGACCATACCGACCGGGAAGGCCCGCCCCCCACTCCAGACGGAGGGAACACCGGCCGGCCTGCCGAAACCTCCGACAGGACAGCCCGGCCCGGTATAGGAATCCCTGCTCAGCCTTAGGCACTTCGGCGACGAGAGGACATCCGTGAAACTGACGCAGAAGCTCAGCCGTACGACCAAACTGGCCGCCGCCGGGGCCACTGCTGCCCTGCTCATGGTGCCAGCGCTCGCCGGGACAGCCCAGGCGAGTACCACCGCCGTCGGCGCGTCCGCCTGCGGAAAGACGTATCCCAAGGGCTACTGGTGGACGTACCCGACGGAGAACGTGAACTTGAGGAGCGGTCCGGGGACGAAGTACACCTCATACGGCCTGATCCTCAAGTACGAGGGTGTCGAGGTGAAGTGCAAGGCGAAGGTGGCTGGCTGGATGCGGGTCTACGTCCTGAACGGCCAGATGAAGGGCCGAACGGGGTGGGTTGCCAGCAAGTACATCGACTGATCACCAGGCGCAGCTCACGACGAAATACGCCCGCAGCCACATGGCTGCGGGCGTCTTCCTGTTCAGGCCGGCGGACTGCTCGCCCTCCATTCGGTGGTACCGCGCTCGAGGTGCTCCGATCACGACGGATCGGCGAAGATCATGACGTCTGCGTGGACATCCGCCATGCTCAGGTAGTCGGCTCGCTGATGAACAGGGCAGACCAGCACCGAGACGATGTCGGTTCCCTGGCGGCGCACGACCCGCTGCGCTCCGCGCAGCGCACTGCTCTTACGCGTGTAGGAGCCTCCGACGAACGCGGTCCGGGTTGTGTGGTTGACAACTATCTGTGTATGCGGCTGGCCTTGCATCTTGCTGCCTCTCGGAGTCCTTGGGACGGGCGGTACCGGCTGTACCGGCTCGTGGTGGCAGCCCAGGGCAGGGGCTGCCACCACGAGCCGGAAGGTCACGCCTGGGGCGTGAGAGAGAACCACTCACTGCCGATGCCAGTAACGATCTCCAAGGCGGCCTGGTGGTGCGGAAGACCGGAGTCGCCATGGTGGTGCGGTCGGTGGACGCGCGTCTCTCGCACGGTGGCGGGTTTGCCGTGGACGAGGGTCAGGTCACCGGGCTCCAGGTCCGGGTCGGAAGCGGGCTTAAGGAGCTTGGCCAGCTGGGTCGTCGTCTGATGGGCAAGGACCCAGTCGATCAGGTCGTCGAAGACGGTGTCGATCTCGCTGCGCTCGGAGTGGTGGCGCTCGTAGTGGTGCTTATCAGCGTCGTAGGCGACAGTGCCGCGCGCCGAGTCCAGCTTCTCGACGAGCTGGCTGATGTCGATGGTGCTGCCGGGCTCGGGGCGGTTCATCGGTACGTACTCCCTGCGGTGCGGGCCGGGGAAGTGCTGGGGTCTTCCCTTGTCGGTGGCCGCAGTGAACCGCTCCGGGTCGGTGAGCAGCGAGGATCCGCGAGTTCGTGCGGATGGCAACGGCAGAAGCCTGTGTCAGCCGTCGTACCGTCAGGACAGGGAGCGGATGAGCCGCTGGTCCATAGCGCCGCGGCCCGGGCTGTGTCGACTGCCTGGACCCTTCACGCCCATTTCGACTCTCGCAGTATTCACCTGTCTTGCCGCGGCCTGCCGGCGGTCCGCTGGTTCTCGGAGCAGGGCGGTACTCGTTCACGAGTCTGGTCACGGTTTCGCTGCGCCCGTGAGGATCTCGTCGGCGTACGTGGCGCCGGGAGCCGGTACGAACTGCTCACCACCGAGGGCGACCCGCGCGCCGATCGTGAACTTCCTCGCGTCCTCGGGAACCTGATCGTTCACGCTCTCCCAGACGAGGAGCCGCCAGTTCCTCTCCTTCGCCTCTGCCAGGAGCCAGATGAGGGCGGTGTCGAGGCCGAGCTGGGTGTAGCGGGGGCTGTCCGTGAGGTCCTCACGTTGGTGATCGTAGAAGGTCTCGATGGTGCCCAGCGCGGCGGCTTCGGTGGGGTGCTCACGCTGGGACAGCAAGTTGATCTCCCACTGTCCGCCGTAGCGGTTCCCGATCACCAGAAGGACAGCGATGTGGTTCTCGTTGAACTCGTGGTCCGGGACCGTCAGTGGCTTGGTGACTTCGTAGTGGAGGGGCATAGGGGTCATCCTCTCGGACTCAACGGGCGCATGGTGATCGTTCGTGAGACAGTCCGGCTTGGAGCAGGTCCGCCCATAAACAAGCCCGCCGCGCCGGCGCTGGCAGTCGGCGTACGTACCAGGCATGGGAGGCTGCGGTCATGAGCGGGTCCGGTCGGGCAGGCGAGCGTGGCACCATGCGCAGCGAGTGGCACTCAGATGTCGGAGAGGCCAGTGTCGGCCGTCGGTGGTGCTTGGGCAGCGGCGGGTGACGCGCAGCACGTCAAGCGCTTCCACCGCAGGCCCGATCAGCCGACAGTTGTGGCTGAGCTCATGGCCTGCCAGCCCGGCGATCCGGCGGGCATGCTCGGCCAAGGTGTCTCGCTCACGCCGGACCAGAGCTAGCTCCTCCGTCATCGCCCGGACTAGATCAGCGGCAGACGTCTGCCCCAGCCTGTCCAGGTGCTCGGCCAAACCGAGTGGATCAAGCGGCGCGGTCACGTCCGTCTCAGGGTCTTTGCGTCCCTGCGGACGTTCGGTCATCACAGGCGGCCTCTGGGGAACGGCGAGCTCCTGCTCCGTGCGGCTCACGAGCCGCACCCCGGGCCGCAGCGGTGACGGCCAATGCCGCGCCACCACCCCCAGTACAGGCGTCCCACCCGCATCCTCACCGTCCGCGCAACCCGGGCCGGGCCGTGGATGCCGAGAAGGAATTCCATCGTGACCCCGGCCTCCTCGGCGATACAGGCGAGGTCGGTCGTGCTGGGCGTGAGCGTGCCATTGCACAAGGTCGGCAGCTCCTCATACTGGAGCGGGCGTCCTTGGGACGCTCGTTCGATGGCGAGTGCCCGAATCCGGTCGAGGATCGCCTCCTCGCTGCGGGCGACAGACGCGATGCGCTTCATAGGGTGTGGATGTCTCCTTGACTCATGGCGGGCTGAGAGGTCCAACGGGACCTCGTGCTGCCCGGGTACGTCACGCGCTGGCGAATCCCGGGCTCATGCAGCCGTACTAGGCCCGCCGGTCCCGCCTCTGCGGGATCACTCGGCGTCGTCAGCCAGCCGCCACAGCGGACAGTCAGTGATCATCGGCGTGGCGGCTCCGACTGCACAGCCCTCGGGGACTTCGGGACAGTTGCAGTACGGATCACCCCAGCAGCCGCCCGCAGCCTCACCCGGCTCGTGGTGCTCGCACGTCTTGCAGGACGCACTTCGGGATTGCTCCAGCAGCGGGCGACGTGCGCGGTCGCGGCGGGCCTCTTGGCCCAGGTACGGCGGCAGTACGGGCACTGGTGGCGTACGACGGTGACCGGGAGGGTCACTGCAGTCGGAAGGCGAGCCGCTCGCAGTGCGGAGCGTTCCTCGTCGGCGGCCTCCAGTAGTACGCGGACGAGCCAGTCAACGTATGGGGCGGCGGTGAGCAATTCAGGGAACGGTCTACGACCGGTAGGGGAGCCGTCGGTGTGGTCCACGGGGGAAGCCTTCCTTCTCATGTGCGGGCTGCTGCTTCATCGGCCGTGGCCGCCGTCGAAGCTGCTGAGGGCGATGGTTTGCGCCTGTACCAGCAGGGCGCGGCAGTCTTCGCCGCTGGAGCCGACAGTGATCGGGGCGCCAACTGCTGTGACCAGCTCCCACCCCTCACGGGTAGGGCGAAGGATCAAGCAGGGCTCGCGGCGGGCCCCGAAGCGCAGCTCGGTGCAGGGCGGTATGACCTGGATGTTCATGTCCGGGAACATGCGGTCCGTGCGGGTCGCTGGCCGTACGGCATTGCCGATGGAGTTGAAGGACCTGGCCAGGGCCGGGGTCCCTTCATGGGGGGTCAGCGAGACGTTCCACGCGATGTTGCAGGTGCGGGTGGGGTGGCGGGGGTTGGTGGTCGGAGGGTGGTCGGGGCACCACAGCTGAGGAGAAAGACTCTGGAGCCATGCAGTCATCACTCGCCGGGCGTATCGATTGGACGGGCGGTTGTGGCCGCGCAGCCACCAGCGAAGAACGCCGGCAGGACCGTCTTCGGCCAGCGCGTCGACCATCTGCTGGTGAACGATTCGCTCCTCCAGCAACTCGACTTCTGCCTTGCGACGGCTCCTAAGACGCTCGGCGGCGGCTAGCCGGGCGCGAGCCGCCGCCCACTCGTTCCCCAACTGCCCCACGGTGTGCGCGCACGAGTCAGGCTCTTCGAGCTGCGCGACCGCGGCACCGATGCTCTCCGCCAAGGCGCCGCGTACTTTCTGGGGCACGTCGGGGCGGGCGGCGATGTGGATCCGGAAGTCCGGGCTGTTCAGCGTCTCGGAAAGCGGCTCTAGGCCGTCAGCGCCGAGATCGACGGCCCA
>NZ_DATMVN010000095.1:0-9312 GCF_035563135.1 Streptomyces sp. | reverse complement strand
GAGCAGCCGGACCGGCCGCCGCGGATCGTGCGGCGGCGGCATGGCGGGGACCGCCTCCGGGTCGTGATGGACGGCCAGCAGCTCCCAGTCGCCGGTGGGCGTGCCGTACAGCGCGGCGAGGTGGGCGCGCACCTCGCCGTCGAGGTCCGGCGGCGGCGGGCCGGGCACCGTGGAGGTGATCAGGGTCCGGCCGCGCGGCGCGCGCGAGGGGTCGACCTCGCTCATCACCGCGGTGTGGGAGACCGGCCCCGAGCGGTCCGCGTCCAGCAGCAGACGGCGTCCCGTCGTCGGCGCCGGTCCGTCCCCGGCCGTGTGGTGCACCACGGTCACCGGATGGAACGCGGGCGTCCGCAGGCCCGGAAGCAGCTCGGCGGCGGCTCCCGCGCCGGTGGCCAGCAGGAGCGACCGGCAGCCGAGCTCCCCGTGCTCCTTGGTGCGTACGGAGGTGATGTCGGCGGCCGTCACGTGCACCCCCGTGCGTACGGTCCCGGGCGGCAGGGCCGCCGCCAGCAGCTCGGGCAGCGTCGCGGAACCGCCCGCGGGCACACAGAGCCGGCCGCGCGCGTAGTCCCGGAGGGCGAGGTCGGCGACACGGCTCGACGTGGTGAGCCCGGGGTCGCCGAGCAGCGCCGAGAGCAGGGGGCGCAGGAATCCGTCCACGACACGGGGCGGGAGGCCGCGCGCCGACAGCGCCTCGTGTGCGGCCCTGTCGGGCCTGGCCAGGATCCGGGACTCCGGGGTGGCGGCGAGACGGGCCAGCCAGGCGCCGAGCCTGGCCTGTTCGATCGCCCCGCCCAGGGGCGCGCGAGGGGCGCTCGACCGGGAGCGAACGGCACGGAGCGCGCCTCGGGCGCTCCGTATGTCCCCGGCGCGGTACTGCCGCCCCCCGCTGTGGACGAGCATCCCGGGGGCGAAGTCCCGCAGTACCAGTCCGTCGAGTCCCGCGGTGGTGTTCAGCTCCGGATACGCGGAACTGAGCAGCGGGCCCAGATGGTCGAGCCGGAAACCGTCCACGTCGTGGGTGGCCATCCTGCCGCCCACGTGGGCGGCGGCCTCCAGGACGCTGACGTCCACTCCTGCGCCGATCAGCCGGTGGGCCGCCGACAGGCCGGCGATCCCGGCCCCGATGATGACCACATCCGCGTGGTCTGCTGTGTGTGCCCTGAGCACGTGCCCCTCCCCGAGTCGGTACGACTGGTGGGTGGCTATTGCCCCCATCAGGCCCCCGGAATGCCCGCGTTCGGGCCGAGGCTAGGGGGATGGCCGAGAGAGGCGCAGCCGCGCGCGCCCCGGGCACCGGTGCACGGGGTCGCACGGAGGCCCGGCGCCGTGGCCCGGACCAGGCCAGGACGCGGTCAGCGCAGTGCGGCGCGGATGGCGTCGTCGATCCCCGGGAAGGCGAACGCGAAGCCCGAGTCGAGAAGTTGGCCGGGCAGCACCCGCTGGCTGGCCAGGACGTCCCCGGCGAAGTCGCCGAGCACGGCCTTCAGCACGGGTGCCGGGGCGGTGAACAGCGTGGGGCGCCGCAGCACCCGCCCCATGGCGGCGGTCACCTGGCCGTTGGTGACGGGGGAGGGGCCCGTGAGGTTCACCGGTCCGGACAGCGTCTCCGTGTCCAGGATGTGCCGCAGCGCCGCGATGTGGTCGTGCAGCGCGATGAAGCTCCAGTACTGCCGGCCGTTCCCCAGCCGCCCGCCGAGTCCCGCCTTGAACAGCGGGAAGAGCCGCCCCCAGGCCCCGCCCCTGCGGGAGACGACCAGACCGGTCCGGGCGTGGACCGTGCGCACGCCCGCCTCCTCGGCGGGAGCCGTGGCCTCCTCCCACTCCACGCACACGGACGGCAGGAAGCCTTCGCCGGGCGGTGCGCCCTCGTCGACGGCCCGGTCACCGGTGTCGCCGTAGAAACCGATGGCGGAACTGGACAGCAGCACCTTCGGCGGGGTGTCCAGGGAGGCCACCGCCTCGGCGACGGCCGCCGTGCCGAGCACCCGGCTGTCACGGATCTCCCGCTTGTACGCCTCGGTCCACCGGTGGTCCCCGACCCCGGCACCGGCGAGATGCACCACCGCATCGCAGCCGGCCAGGCCCGCCCCGTCGACGTACTGGCGCTTCGGGTCCCACTCGACCTCGTCGGCGGTCACGGCCGGACGGCGCACCAGACGCACCACCTCGTGCCCGTCGGCACGCAGCGAGCGCACGAGCGCCGCTCCGATGAGTCCGGTCGATCCGGTGACGGCGATACGGGAAGACGGCATGACGACCATCCTGCCCCATGTGCCCTCCGTCACGCGGAAGCGGAACGCCGGGCGGGGGACGCGGGACGCCGGGCGGGGGACGCCGGGGAGGGCGCGGGACGCACATGGCACGATGGCGCGCATGTCCGCGCCCCGGTTCCGGTCCCTCCGCCTTGTCCGCCCCGCCGTGCCCGAGGACGGGACCGCGCTCGGGGAGCTGGACCGGGCCACCTGGTCGACCCTCCACGCCGTGCAGCCGAGGCCGCAGCCGCCGTACGAGCCCTTCTTCGACGAGCGGCACCGGCCGGGCGAACACCTGGTCGCCGAGGCGGTCACCGGCACGGGCGGGACCGCCGTGGCCGGCTACCTCCGGCTGGGCCGCCCGACGCCGCTCGCCTGCAACGCCCACGTCCGCCAGATACAGGGCCTCGCCGTCGCGGACTGGGCACGGGGCCACGGCGTCGCACGGGCGCTGCTGCACGCCGCGTACGCCGAGGCCCGGCGGCAGGGCGCCGGACGGATCACCCTGCGCGTGCTGGGCCACAACAGCGCCGCGCGGGCGCTCTACACGGCCGAGGGCTTCGCCGTCGAGGGCGTCCTGCCCGGGGAGTTCTTCCTGGGCGGACGGTACGTCGACGACGTCCTGATGGGCCGTTCCCTGACGGCCTGAATCCCGGGCCGAAGAGCCCGTCCGGATGCCGGACGGGCCCCGGACCGGCCCGTCAGACCGGCCCGAAGCGTTCCCGGAGAGCGGGGTAGCGCTCCGCCAGTGCCGTGTCGTCGTCGAAGCCGAACGGCGTGCCCGCCGGTTCCGCCGGCTGCGGCGGCAGCCCGAGGTCGGGGGCGACCTGGCCGGTGAGCTGCTCATAGGCCTCGTCGGCGGCGTAGCCGAGGTCCTCCCCGTCCCCGTCGAGCTCCTCGTCGAAGTCCTCCAGCAACTCGGCGAGGCTGTCCGGATCGTGCACCGCGCCCTCGAAGACCTCCCGGCCCTGCCCGATCAGCCAGCACCGGAAGTAGTCGAACGCGTCGTCACCCGCCCCGCCCAGCAGCACCGCCGCCGCGCCCCACAGGTCCCAGCGGTACGCGCGGTTGTAGCGGGCCTCGAAGTGCCTGGCGAAATCCAGCACGGAATCGGGATCGAGCTGCACCAGCCGTTCGACCAGCAGATCGGCGTGGTCCTCGGGATCACCCTCGGCGGCCTCGCGGGTGCTGTCGATGATCTCCCAGAACTCCGTCTCGTCCATCACGGGTCCAGCATCGGTCCCGAGGGCGGGCGATGCATGCCCAGACACCGAAATGAAGCTTTCGGCATCACTTACGAGCCACTTCGGCGATAGAGCTCGCGCAGTCGTTCGGCGGTACCGGAAAAACGTTCGCGCAGGGTGGCGGGAGCCAGGACCTCCACCTCGGCCCCGAGCGCCAGCAGCTGGCTGTACGCCACCTCCTCGGACTCCACCGGCAGGACGACCGTGCGCCGGCCGTCCTCGCCGGGCCCGCCGGCCCCGGCCAGCGCCTCCTCGACGGCGGCCCGGTCCACGGTGTGCACCAGTCGCCGTGCGCCCTCCTCCGACAGCCGTACGGTCACCTCGGTACGCAGGATCGACCGGGCGAACTGCGCGGCCCGCTCCTCCCAGAAGCGCGGCAGGTCGAAGTCCTCGTCCCGGACGAAGCGGGCCTGCGACACGGTGACGGAGGTGAACCGGTCGATCCGGTACACCCGGAAGTCCTCCCCGGCCCGGGCGCAGAGGTACCAGACCCCGGCCTTCAGGACGAGTCCGTGCGGGGCCAGTTCCCGCTCCACATCGCCCGAGGGCCGGCGGCGGTAGGTGGCCAGGACCAGCCGGTCGTCCCAGACCGCCTCCGCGACGGCGGGCAGCAGCTCGGGGGCGGCCGGATCGTGGTACCAGCCGGGGGCGTCCAGATGGAAGCGCTGAGCGGCGGTGTGCGAGGCGTCCCGGAGCGAGGGGAGCAGAGCGGCCGACACCTTCAGCCGGGCGGCCGAGGCGGCGTCGTCGAGCCCCATCTCGCGCAGGGCGGAGGGCAGTCCGGACAGGAACAGGGCCTCGGCCTCATGACGGGCCAGCCCGGTGAGCCGCGTCCGGTAGCCGCCCACGAGCCGGTAACCGCCCGCCCGGCCCCGCTCGGCGTACACCGGCACACCCGCCTCGGACAGGGCCTGGGCGTCCCGGGTCACGGTGCGCTCCGACACCTCCAGCTCCCCGGCCAGCTCGGCGGCGGTCATCGAGGGCCGGGACTGCAGGAGCAGCACCATCTTGATCAGCCGGGCAGCGCGCATGGAACCCATTGTGGGGCGGCCGGCCGAGCGCGCCGGGGGCGGGTACCGGGCCGCCCCGGCACCCGCCCCCGCGCGGACTCACATCCCGTACTTCTCCCGGGCCTCCTTGACCTTGGAGACCGGGATCTCGCCACGGCGGGCCAGCTGGGCCAGCGCGGCGACCGCGACGGACTCGGCGTCGACGCCGAAGTGCCGACGGGCGCCCTCGCGGGTGTCGGAGAGGCCGAAGCCGTCCGTTCCCAGCGAGGACCAGTCCTGCTCGACCCACTGGCTGATCTGGTCCGGTACCGCGCGCATCCAGTCGCTGACCGCGAGCACCGGGCCCGGCGCGCCGGAGAGCGCCTGGGTCACGTAGGGCACGCGCTCCTCGCCGCGGAGCAGCGCGGCGTCGGACTCCAGGGCGTCGCGGCGCAGCTCGCCCCACGAGGTGGCGGACCAGACGTCGGCCGTGACACCCCAGTCGGCGGCCAGCAGCTCCTGGGCCTCCAGAGCCCAGTGGATCGCCGTACCGGAACCGATCAGCTGGAGGCGCGGTGCGTCCGCCGCGGCGGGCGTGCCCTCCTTGAAGCGGTACAGGCCCTTGACGATGCCCTCCTCGACGCCTTCGGGCATCGCGGGCTGCTGCTTCGGCTCGTTGTAGACCGTCAGGTAGTAGAAGACGTCCTCCGCGTCGGGGCCGTACATCCGGCGCAGACCGTCCTTGACGATCACCGCGATCTCGTACGCGAACGCCGGGTCGTAGTTGAGCGACGCGGGGTTCGTGGACGCGATCAGGTGCGAGTGGCCGTCCGCGTGCTGGAGGCCCTCACCCGTCAGGGTGGTGCGGCCGGCCGTGGCGCCGACGATGAAGCCCTTGCCGAGCTGGTCGGCGAGCTGCCACATCTGGTCGCCGGTCCGCTGCCAGCCGAACATCGAGTAGAAGATGTAGAACGGGATCATCGTCTCGCCGTGCGTCGCGTACGACGTGGAGGCGGCGATGAAGTCGGCCATGGCACCGGCCTCGGTGATCCCCTCGTTGAGGATCTGGCCGTCCTTGGCCTCCTTGTAGTACATCAGCTGGTCGCGGTCGACCGGCTCGTACGTCTGGCCGAGCGGCGAGTAGATGCCGGCCGAGGGGAACAGCGACTCCATACCGAAGGTACGGGCCTCGTCCGGGACGATCGGAACCCAGCGCCTGCCGGTCTCCTTGTCCCGCATGAGGTCCTTCACCAGGCGGACGAACGCCATGGTGGTGGCCATCTCCTGCTTGCCCGACCCCTTGTACAGGGCCTTGAACGCGCGCTCCTCCGGCTGGGGCAGCGCGACGGCGTGCACCCGGCGGGCGGGGGCCGGACCACCGAGGGCGGCGCGGCGCTCCTGGAGGTAGCGGACCTCGGGGGAGTCGGCGCCCGGGTGGCCGTAGGGGACCAGCCCGTCCTCGAAGGCGCTGTCCGGGATCGGGAGGCCGAGCAGCTCGCGCATGCCCTTGAACTCGTCGATCGACAGCTTCTTCATCTGGTGGTTGGCGTTCTTGGACTCGAAGCCCTTGCCGAGCGTGTAGCCCTTGACCGTCTGGGCCAGGATCACGGTCGGCGCGCCCTTGTGCTCGACGGCCGCGCGGTAGGCCGCGTACACCTTGCGGGCCTCGTGGCCGCCGCGGGAGCTGTAGAAACACTCGGCGATCTTCGCGTCGCTCAGCAGTTTCGCCAGCTCGGCGAGGGCGGGCTCGGCACCGAAGAAGTGCTCGCGGATGTAGGCGACGTCGCGCGTGGCGTACGTCTGGAACTGCGCGTCCGGGACCTCGCGCAGGCGGCGCAGCAGCGCGCCCGTGGTGTCCAGCTGGAACAGCTCGTCCCAGGCGTTGCCCCAGAGCGTCTTGACGACGTTCCAGCCGGCCCCGCGGAACGCGCCCTCCAGCTCCTGGACCACGCGGAAGTTGGCGCGGACCGGGCCGTCGAGACGCTGCAGGTTGCAGTTGATGACGAAGGTCAGGTTGTCGAGCTGCTCACGCGCCGCGAGGGCGAGGGCGGCGGTCGACTCGGGCTCGTCCATCTCGCCGTCGCCCAGGAAGGCCCAGACGTGCGAGTTCGACGTGTCCTTGATCTTGCGGTTGGCCAGATAGCGGTTGAAGCGCGCCTGGTAGATCGCCGACAGCGGGCCGAGGCCCATCGACACCGTGGGGAACTCCCACAGCCAGGGCAGCCGCCGCGGGTGCGGGTAGGACGGCAGGCCGTCGCCCCCCGACTCCTGGCGGAAGTTGTCGAGCTGCTGCTCGGAGAGGCGGCCGTCGAGGAAGGCACGGGCGTAGATGCCGGGCGAGGCGTGGCCCTGGATGTAGAGCTGGTCGCCGGAGCCGTCACCTTCCTTGCCGCGGAAGAAGTGGTTGAAGCCGGTCTCGTACAGCCAGGCCGCCGAGGCGAACGTGGCGATGTGACCGCCGACGCCGTACCGGGCGCCACGGGTGACCATCGCGGCCGCGTTCCAGCGGTTCCACGCGGTGATCTTCGATTCCATCTCCAGGTCGCCGTCGAACGCGGGCTCGGCGGAGGTGGGGATGGTGTTGACGTAATCGCTCTCCAGCAGCTTGGGCAGCGCGATACCGGCGCCCTCCGCGTGCTGGAGCGAACGCCGCATCAGATACGCGGCGCGGTGCGGGCCCGCGGCCTTGGTGACGGCGTCCAGGGAGGCCGCCCATTCGGCGGTCTCCTCGGGGTCGCGGTCCGGGAGCTGGTCGAGCTCGCTCGGAAGCTTTGCTACGGGGTCGGTCATGATCGCCGCCTTCCGGAGTGGAGGGGGGTGGAGAAGGCCCTGACTGGCAGGACAGGGCGATCGGGCCGGTGGGCCCGCGGATGAACTGTAAGTCGCCGATCGATGATCGATCAAAGGGTGAAGGGCAAAACTTCTCGATATGAAGAAAAGTGGCATGCGGTGCCGCGAAACGGGGCACCCAGTGACGGGATCAACGGGGCGAAACGGGCGCTGACCTGCACGAAGGAGCGCCGCGCGACGCAGATGGGCAGTGCGCCCGAGCCCGGTGCTCAGGCGCGCGGCGCGCACCCGAGCACATGCTGCTTCACCAGCACGGCGATCTGCGGGTCCCGCCGCAGGAACGCCTCGATGAGCGCCTCGTGCTCCTCCGCGTACGACTTCTGCACGGTGCCCAGCCAGCGGATCGACAGGGCCGTGAACACCTCGATGCCCAGCCCCTCCCAGGTGTGCAGCAGGACGGCGTTCCCGGCGGCCCGCACCATCTCCCGGTGGAAGGCCACCGTGTGCCGCACCTGCGCCTCACCGTCGGCCAGCCGGTCCGCCTCGTACAGCGCCGCCACATGCGGGGTGAGCGCCGAGCAGTCCTCACCGAGCACCGGGGCCGCCAGCTCCGCCGCGATCTGCTCCAGCCCGGCCCGTACGGGGTAGCTCTCCTCCAGGTCGGCCGCGGTGAGATTGCGTACCCGGACGCCCTTGTTGGGCGCCGACTCGATCAGCCGCAGGGTCTCCAGCTCCCGCAGCGCCTCCCGTACGGGCGTCTGGCTGACCTCGAGCTCGGTGGCGATACGGCGCTCCACGATCCGCTCACCCGGCTTCCAGCGCCCGCTGACTATCCCTTCCACGATGTGCTCGCGGATCTGTTCGCGCAGCGAGTGGACGACGGGCGGGGTCATGAGTGGCTCCTTCGGGGCGAACCGGTGCTGCCTGCGCCGACACGGCGGCCGGAGATGACCGGTGGTGCCTAGACAATACGGCGGCGCCCCCGCCCGGAAGTGTTCCGGACGGGGGCGCCGCTGGTGAGGCTGGTTACAGCTGTACGGCTCAGAGGCCGAGCTCGACCTCGAACTCGCCCGCCTCCAGGATCGCCTTGACCGTGGTCAGGTAGCGGGCGGCGTCGGCGCCGTCCACCAGACGGTGGTCGTAGGAGAGCGAGAGGTAGGTCATGTCGCGGACGCCGATGACGGTGCCCTCGGCGGTCTCGATGACCGCCGGACGCTTGACCGTGGCACCGATGCCCAGGATGGCCGCCTGGTTCGGCGGGACGATGACCGTGTCGAACAGCGCACCGCGCGAACCGGTGTTGCTGACGGTGAAGGTCGCGCCGGACATGTCGTCCGGGGTGAGGCCGCCACCGCGGGCCTTGCCGGCCAGCTCGGCGGTCTTCTTCGCGATACCGGCGATGTTCAGGTCGCCCGCACCCTTGATGACCGGGGTCATCAGACCCTTCTCGGCGTCCACGGCGATGCCGATGTTCTCCGAGTCGAAGTACGTGATGGTGCCCTCGTCCTCGTTGATCCGGGCGTTGACGACCGGGTGGGCCTTCAGCGCCTGGGCCGCCGCCTTCACGAAGAACGGCATCGGGGACAGCTTGACGCCCTCACGGGCGGCGAAGGACTCCTTCGCCTGGTTGCGCAGCTTCATCAGCTTGGTGATGTCGACCTCGATGACCGAGGTCAGCTGGGCCTGCGAGTGCAGGGCCTTCATCATGTTGTCGCCGATGACCTTGCGCATGCGGGTCATCTTGACCGTCTGACCGCGCAGCGGGGACGCCTCGACCTTCGGCGCGGCCTTGGCCGCCGGAGCGGCGGCGGCCGGAGCCGGGGCGGCAGCGGCTGCCTTGGCGGCCTCCGCGGCGGCGACGACGTCCTGCTTGCGGATACGGCCACCGACGCCGGTGCCCTTGACCGCACCCAGGTCGACGCCGTTCTCGGCGGCGAGCTTGCGGACCAGCGGCGTGACGTACGCGCCGTCGTCACCGGCGGACGCGGCCGGAGCAGCCGGTGCGGCGGGGGCCGGTGCCGGGGCGGCGGCCGG
>NZ_DATMVN010000094.1:0-7496 GCF_035563135.1 Streptomyces sp. | reverse complement strand
CAGGCGGGCCCCCCGCGGATCACCTCGGCGACACCGTGCCCGTGCGGTCTGCCGGCGTCCTACGGGGACTGCTGCGGCCGGCTGCACGCGCGTACGGTCGCGGCCCCGACGTGCGAGGCGCTGATGCGCTCGCGGTACGCGGCCTTCGTCGTCCAGGACGCCGGACACCTGCTGCGCACCTGGCACCCGGCGACCCGCCCGCCGGCCATCGACTTCGACCCGGGCACGCGCTGGGAGGGACTGGAGATCCTGGCGACCACCGAGGGAAGTGCCTTCCACACCACGGGCACGGTCACCTTCCGCGCCCATTACACCGACGACGGCAGGCCCGGCTCGCTCCACGAGCAGAGCCGCTTCGTCCGCGAGCAGGGCGCCTGGGTGTACGAGTCGGCGGTCTTCGCCGACTGAAGATCCGTTGCACGGACGCGCCGCGCGATCCTTGGGATGCGGGCATGAACGAGGACGCGGCGTGTGAACGGGAGACTCAGACCGCAGCGGCGATCCGTTCCGTCGACGGCGAAAGCTCTTGTGCCAGGTCCTCCGCGAGCAGCCGTTTGGCGATCACGTCGACCGCCGCCCGGAGCTGCCGGTCATCAGGCCGGGCGCCGTCCTCGGCCAGCCGTTCGTTGAGCCAGCGGCCCCAGGCCTCCGAGATGGCCGCTGCCTCACGGCTGCCCGCCGCCGTATGGGTGAAGACCCGGCCGTCCCCGGTCAGGTAGCCCTCCTGGACCATCCGGTCGAAGACGGGTACCAGCACCTCCGGCGGGATCCGGTGCCGGACGGCGATCAGTGTGAGCCCCGCGTGGCCGACCATCCGGGTGAAGAGGTCGACCTGCATCACGGCCCAGGCACCTGCCATGTCCAGGCGGGTGTCGGACTCCGCGACGATCCGCCGGGACGTCTCGGGGCCGGCCCGGTGCAGGATCCTGGCCACGGAGGATTCGAGCACCTTCCCGGCGTCCCCGGTACTGGGCTGGGCGAAGCCGTCGCCCATGTCGGTCGAGCCCGCCCGGGCGCTGTCGCGCAGTTTCACCTGTTTCAGGAAGAGCGAGACGACGAATCCCAGCAGGGCCACCGGCACCGTCCAGAGGAAGACCGTGTGCAGGGTGTCCGCGTAGGCCTGGGCCAGGGGAGCGGTCTGTTCCGCGGGCAGGGCGTGCACCGCCTGCGGGCTCTCGGCGGCCCGCGCCAGTGACGCCGGATCGCCGCCCGCCCGCGTCGCCTGCTCGACGCCCTGGGTCAGATTCGGCCGCAGGGCGTTGGCGTAGATCGTGCCGAACACCGCCGTGCCGAACGAACTGCCGAGCGTACGGAAGAACGTCACGCCGGAGGTGGCGGTGCCCAGGTCCGAGTAGTCGACCGTGTTCTGCACGGCGATCGTCAGCACCTGCATCGACAGGCCGATGCCGATGCCCAGCACCACCATGTACAGCGACTCCAGCCAGACCCCGCTGCCCGGCCCCATCCGGGACAGGAGGTAGAGGCCCGCAGCCATCACGAGAGAACCGATGACGGGGAAGAAGCGGTAGCGGCCGGTCTTGCTCACCACGTTGCCGCTGAAGATCGAGGCGGCCAGCAGGCCGACGACCAGCGGGAGGGTCCGCACCCCGGACACGGTGGCCGAGTCCCCGTCGACGTACTGCAGATAGGTCGGCAGGTAGATCATCGCGCCGAGCATGGCGAAGCCCACGATGAAGCTCAGCACCGAACACACCGTGAACACCGGATTGCGGAACAACCGCATCGGCAGCATCGGCTCCTTCGCCCGCGTCTCCACGAGGCAGAAGAGCGCCAGGGCGACCAGGCCCCCGGCGAACAGCCCGATGATGACCGGCGAGCCCCAGGCGTACTCGTTGCCGCCCCAGCTCGTCCCCAGGATCAGCGCGCTCGCGCCGAGAGCGACCAGCGCGATGCCCAGGTAGTCGATGACGGGACGTCCGGCCGCGCGCACGGAAGGGATGGTGCGGGCGGCGGCGATGACCACCACGATCGCGATCGGCACATTGACGTAGAACGCCCAGCGCCAGCTCAGATGGTCGGTGAACAGACCGCCCAGCAGTGGACCGACGACCGTGGCGACGCCGAAGAC
Organism: Streptomyces sp.; assembly: GCF_035563135.1. Lineage (GTDB taxonomy): Bacteria > Actinomycetota > Actinomycetes > Streptomycetales > Streptomycetaceae > Streptomyces. Next base: position 5,407 of record NZ_DATMVN010000094.1, on the reverse strand, counting down.
CGCGCCGATCGCCCCCTGGTACTTGCCCCGGTCGCGCAGCGGGATGACATCGGCGATCAGAGCCATGGCGGTGACCATGAGCCCGCCCGCGCCGATGCCCTGCAGACCCCGCCAGATGATCAGCAGCAGCATGTTCGACGCGAGGCCGCAGAGGAACGAACCGGTGATGAAGATGACCGCAGAGATCTGGAAGATCAGCTTCCGGCCGAAGAGGTCGCCGAACTTGCCGACCAGCACCGTCGCCACGGTCTCCGCCAGCAGATAGGCCGTCACCACCCACGACATGTGCTCCGCACCGCCCAGGTCCGAGACGATCGTGGGAAGCGCGGTCCCCACGATCGTCTGGTCCAGCGCGGCGAGCAGAATGCCCATCACGATGGTGGCGAACACGACGTTCCGGCGTCTGCGGTCGAGGACGGGTGGCGCTGCGGCGCTCTGCGTGGCGGGGGCGTTCTCGCTGGCAGTGGTCACCTTCGTAACTCTCACACCCGGCCCCGCTCCGCGCATGCCGGGCCGGGCCGGACGGGTCAGGCCAGCAGTTCCCGTACGGACACCTGCATCCGGGTCACGAACGCCTCGCGGACCTCCTCCGGGACCCGGTCGAGCGACAGATACGGATTGAGGTCCTCCAGCTCGACCAGCAGAAGGCCGCCCTCCGGGGTCCGGCAGGCGTCCACCCGCTGGATACCGTGCGTGAGCGTGTTCCACTCGACGAAGCGGCGCGCGAAGTCCAGGTCCGCAGCGGTCGGCACGTACGGTTCGAGCACCCAGCGCCTGTCCGGATGAGGCGCGTGGAGGGCGTACTGGAAGTCGTGGCCGACGAAGTAGAAGGACACCTCGTAGCGGAAGTCGATCCTCGGCTGGACGAGCAGGGCGCCGTCGGCTCCCTCGGGCAGCTCCGGTTCCTCGGTGTGGCGCAGGCCCACCGAATCCGCGCCCAGCTTGGGCTTGACCACATAACCGGCCGCCCGGGGGAGCAGCCCGAGGTCGGCCGCACGGTCCACGGTCGGGATCACCGGGAAGCCGGCCCGGCTCAGATCGACCAGATACTGCTTGCCCGCCATGTCGCCGCTGCCGTCGAGCGTGTTGTACACCCGGGCCCCTGATTGCCGCGCCCGCTCCCGGAACGCGTTGTACGCCTCCTGGTAGTGCAGGACCGGGCCGCTGTTGCGGACGACGACCGCGTCGAACCCGTCCAGCAGCGCCGCCGCGTCCCGGGGATGACAGAGCGCGACATCGAAGGCCTCGCGCAGCCTGGAGGTCAGGAAGATGTCCTCGTCGCAGTAGCGCCTTCCGCGCGCCTCGTAGGCGAGATCGGTGACGAAGAGGACGGACGGGCGTGGCGCGTCGGATGCGGCGATCAAGAGTACTCCCAAGGGGTTCGCTATCGGGCGGGCGGTCAATAGCCTTTGTTTCCTTGCCCGTTCCACTCATGAAGCACCCAGATCTCTGCCCCACAGGAGTCACACATGTCCCAGGCGTCCTCACCGCCCGACATTCTCTCGCCCGCCTTCGCCGCCGATCCCTACGGGGCCTACCGGACGATGCGTGAGAGCGCCCCGCTGATCCACCACGAGGCCACGGGGAGTTATCTCGTCTCCCGGTACGAGGACGTCGAACGCGTCTTCAAGGACCGGGCCCGGGAATTCACCACGCGGAACTACGACTGGCAGCTGGAGCCCGTCCACGGCCGCACGATCCTCCAGCTCAGCGGCCGGGAACACGCCGTGCGCCGGGCCCTGGTGGCCCCGGCCTTCCGCGGCGCGGACCTCCAGGAGAAGTTCCTGCCCGTCATCGAGCGCAACGCCCGCGAGCTCATCGACGCCTTCCGGCACACCGGGGAGGCCGACCTCGTCGAGGCGTTCGCGACCCGCTTCCCCGTGCTGGTCATCGCCGACATGCTGGGTCTGGACAGGGCGGACCACCAGCGCTTCCACAGCTGGTACACCCAGGTCATCGCCTTTCTCGGCAACCTGGCGGGCGACCCCGCGGTCACGGCGGCCGGGGAGCGCACCCGTCAGGAATTCGCCGCATACATGATCCCGGTCATCCAGCGGCGCAGGGAGCAGCCCGGTGACGACCTGCTCTCCGCGCTCTGCGCCGCCGAGGTCGACGGTGTGACGATGAGCGACGAGGACATCAAGGCGTTCTGCAGCCTGCTGCTCGCGGCGGGCGGGGAGACGACCGACAAGGCCATCGCCTCGGTCTTCGCCAATCTGCTGGCCCACCCCGAGCAGCTCGCCGCCGTCCAGCGGGACCGGTCCCTGATCGACCGGGCCTTCGCCGAGACGCTGCGCTACACCCCGCCCGTCCACATGATCATGCGTCAGACGGCGGGCGAGGTGGAGCTGTCGGGCGGCACCGTCCCGGCCGGCGCCACCGTCACCTGTCTGATCGGCTCGGCCAACCGCGACGGGGCCCGCTACGCCGACCCGGACCGCTTCGACCTGTTCCGTGACGACCTGACCAGCACCACGGCGTTCTCCGCGGCGGCCGACCATCTGGCGTTCGCGCTGGGCCGTCACTTCTGTGTGGGCGCGCTGCTGGCCAGGGCCGAGGTCGAGACCGGGGTGAACCAACTGCTCGACGCGATGCCGGGCCTCCGGCTCGCCGACGGATTCACCCCGGCCGAGGAAGGCGTCTTCACCCGGGGCCCGGCATCGCTCCCCGTACGGTTCACGCCGGTGGGCCTCTGAGAGGGGGCCGGTGCGGCGCTCCCCGCACCGGCCCCCGCGGTGTCAGCGGATGTGGCGGCCCGAGATGGCCCGGGCGATGACCAGGCGCTGGATCTCGCTCGTGCCCTCGAAGATCGTGTAGATCTTCGCGTCGCGGTACATCCGCTCCACCGGGTGCTCCCTGCTGTATCCCGCGCCGCCGAGTATCTGGACGGCCTTCTCCGTCGCGGAGACGGCGAGCTCACCCGCGCGGAGCTTGGACATGGAGCCCTGGCCGGCGTCGAAGGTCCGGTCGTTGCGGGCCATCCACGCGGCCTGCCAGATCAGCAGGCGTACGGCTTCGATCTCCGTACGGATGTCCGCGAGGGCGAAGGCGATCGACTGGTTCTCGATGACGGGCCGGCCGAACGCCTCGCGCTGTCCGGCGTACTCCAGCGCGTACTCGTACGCGGCACGCGCGATGCCCAGAGCCTGCGCTCCCACGGTCGGGCGGCTGACCTCGAAGGTCGCCATCGCCGCCTGGCCCTTGGCGTTGCCGCCCTCACGGGCGCGGGCGAGCCGGGCGTCCAGCTTCTCCTTCCCGCCGAGCAGACAGTGCCCCGGGACGCGTACGTCGTCGAGGAAGACGTCCGCGGTGTGCGAGGCGCGCAGACCCAGCTTCTTGATGGTGCGGCTGGCCTCCAGGCCCTTCGTGCCGGGCGGCACGATGAACGCGGCCTGTCCCCGGGCACCGAGCGCGGGGTCGGCGGAGGCGACCACCACATGGATCCCGGCGATCCCGCCGTTCGTGATCCACGCCTTCTGGCCGCGGAGCACCCATTCGTCCCTGGCCTCGTCGTAACGGGCCCTCGTGGTCATCGCCGAGACGTCGGAACCGGCCTGCGGCTCGGACACGCAGAAGGCCGCCACCTTCGGGTCGTCCTCGTCGCCGTAGCACTGGGGGACCCACTCGGCGAGCTGGTCGGGCGTGCCGGAGGCGAAGATGCCTGCGACCGCGAGCGAGGTGCCGAAGAGGGCCATGCCGATTCCGGCATCGCCCCAGAAGAGCTCCTCGTTGGCGATCTGGAGGGAGAGCCCGCTCGGGTCGCCGTACATGTCGGCGAGCGACTCGAATCCGTACAGACCGATCCTGGCCGCCTCCTGGATGACCGGCCACGGTGTCTCCTCGCGGGCGTCCCATTCGGCCGCCGCGGGACGCACCACCTGGGCGGCGAAGCCGTGCACCCAGTCGCGCAGGTCCTGCTGTTCCTCGGTCAGGGCGAGGGAGAAGAAGCTCATGGCTCAGGCCTTCGGGATGTCGAAGTAGCGGGTCAGGCCCGAGGCCAGGCCGACGTCACCGGCGACCTTCAGCTTGCGCATCATGAACATCGTCACGGGATTGCCGTTGCCCGAGACCAGCTTGAGGAAGTCGGCGTCGCCCATCACCAGCGTCGTGCGGGGTTCGGCGCCGGAGCGGCCCGCGCTCACCGTGCAGACGCCGTCGGCTATGGAGGTCTCGTAGACCTCCTCGCTCTCTCCGGTGATCTTCCAGCGGATCAGGGCCTTCAGCTGCCCGGCCGCTTCCGGGCGGAACTGCTGCCGCATCCGGCCGAAGACCTCGCTCAGCACCCGGGTGCGCAGGTCACCGTGCATGACCTCGCCGAGCTGCCTGGCGGACAGGCCCTTGACGATCCGTGCGAACTCCTCGGGGGAGACGGCGGCGAAGTCGAGCCCGGACAGTTCATCGGTGAGGTTGCCGCTGCTGTTGTCGGACACGCCACATCCTTACTCCAGAGTAAACTTACTTCTGGGTAAGGTAAGGCGGCTGCCGTCGCCGCGCAAGAAGCGTCACCAGGCGCCGCCGGGACGCACCGCGAGATGGGGGTGGTGGGCGGAGAGCACCTTGTTGGCCCACGCCAGCTCGGACAGCGCCTGTTCGCGGTCGGCCTGGTCCTCGATGCCGAGCCTCGGCCCCCGGAACCTGCGCACCTCGCGGGCGGCGCAGTCGGCGTCGAACTCCGCCTGCAGGATGTGCGGCGGGGTGCAGGAGCCGATCAGCGCGGCGACCCGGTCGGGGATCGGCACGGGGACGAGGAGGTGCGAGGCGGTCATGGGGGGTTCCCTCTCGGATGGCTGGCCAGGAGGTGGAGCTCCGCGGCAGCCGGTGGGCCGCCGCTCCTCCCTATGTAACGGGACGCAGTTCCTGGTTTCTCGTTGAGAACGTCTCCGTGTTGCAACCGTTTGGGACTGACCGTCTATTTCGCGTTACCTGGCAGTAAGTTGACTATGTGCGCTGTGTGTGATGTGCCCTCAGTTGAGGGACTGGCCGCTCCGGGACCGTAACTGCAGGGCGCGCAGCACGGCTTCGGTCGAGAAGCGGCTCTCGGGATCGGTGAGCTGCTCACCGAAGATGGCCTCCAGGCTCCGCATCCGGTAACGGACCGTCTGCGGGTGGACATCCAGCAGCTCGCCCATCTGGGCGGCGGTGCCCCGGGTGTCGAGCCAGATCCGCAGCGTCTCGATCAGCCGCTCGCGCCGTGTGGCGCTGATGCCGGAGACGGCTGCCAGTTCACGCTCGGCGAGCTGGTCGAGGAGGGCGGGGTCGGAGAGGAGCCACAGCGTGACGAGGTGGTCCTCGCAGCGGATGACGGGAGCGTCGTCGATGACACCCGCGTCGACCAGTTCGAGGACACGCCGGGCCCAGCGGACCGAGTCGGCGGCGAGCGCCGTCGGCACGGTCAGCCCGATCGCCG
>NZ_DATMVN010000093.1:0-4901 GCF_035563135.1 Streptomyces sp. | reverse complement strand
CGCGCAGCAGGCCGGCCGACTGCGCGTACCGACACGTCCACGACGTCACGACCCGGGGGGACCGGATGCCGTACGGAAGCGAACGGACAGGGCGCGCACAGGGGCCGCCGGACCTCGGCCGGCTCGCCGGTCTGGCCGTCGCCGAGCTGGAGCTCGACGCGGCCGACGGCACGGGTGCGCGGTTGACGCCCGCACCCGGCGGGCCGCCCCTGGACACGGTCCGGCGGGACGGTGAGGACCAGCGGATCTTCGCCCTCGTACGGCTGCGCGGGCGCCCGGTCGGCACGGTCGTCGGGCGGGTCGGGGCGGGTGACGACCCGGCCGCCGTGCTCGCCCGGCAGGCCGCGGACGAGATCGCCGTCCCGGACCCGCCGGAGCGCCCGCCGGCCGGGGAGCCGCCCCGGGCCACGGTCGTGGTCGCGACCCGGGAGCGCCCCGCGCGGCTGGCCCGTGCCCTCGATTCGCTGCTCGCCCAGGACCACCCGGACTTCGAGATCGTGGTCGTCGACAACGCCCCGGCCACGGCCGCCACCCGCGAGCTCGTCACCTCCGGCTACGCGGACCGGGGCGTGCGCTACGCGCTGGAGCCGGTGCCCGGTCTGGCCGCCGCGCACAACAGGGGCATCGCCGTCGCCGGCTCCGGGATCCTCGCCTTCACCGACGACGACGTCATCGCCGACCCGCACTGGCTCACCGCCCTGACCCGGCCCTTCGGCGAGGACCCGCGACCGGCCTGTGTCACCGGTCTGATCCTGCCGGCCAGGCTGACCACACCGGCGCAGGTCCTGCTGGAGAGCCACGGCGGATTCGCCAAGGGGTTCGCGGCGCGCCGCTACGACCCCGCGCGCCCGCCCGCCGACGAGCCGCTCTTCCCGTTCAGCGCCGGACGCTTCGGCTCCGGCGCCAGCATGGCCTTCCGCGCCGGGCCGCTGCGGGCGGTCGGCGGTTTCGACCCCGCCACCGGCACCGGCACCCCGGCCAAGGGGGGCGACGACCTCTACGCCTTCGTACGCCTCCTCGCCGAGGGGCACCCGCTGCACTACACGCCCGAGGCGATCGTCTGGCACCACCACCGGGAGCGCTGGGAGGACCTGTGCGGCCAGGCCCACGGCTACGGTGCCGGGCTCACCGCCTGTCTCACCGCGCTGCTGGTCCGCAGGCCCGCCCTGCTGCCGTCCCTCCTGGCCCGGCTGCCGCGCGGTCTCGCCCACGCCCGCACGATGACGGCGCCGCGTGCCGGTGACGCGGCGGAGCGCACCGGTGTTCCCGGCGCGCACGGTACGTACACCTACCCGTGGCCACGGCATCTGTCCCGCCTGGAGCGGCGCGGTCTGCTGTACGGCCCCCTCGGGTACGTACGCGCCCGGTTCGCCGTCCGTGGCGCGGCACGGCCCTGGGAGGAGCGATGAGCGCGCGCGGACCCGAGGCGCCCGACAGGCCGGGAGAGCGCGGAGGGGCGCCCCGGATTCCCGTGCTGCTGTACCACGCGGTGATGGACGACCCGCCGGCGTGGATCGCCGAATTCACGGTCAGGCCGCAGGAGTTCACCGCCCAGCTGGACGCGGTCGGCGCCTGTGGGCGCACACCGGTGCCGGTCGGCGCCCTCGTCGCTCACCTCACGGGAGACGGCCCGCTGCCGGACCGTCCGGTCGTCCTGACGTTCGACGACGGTTTCGCGGACCTGCCGGGGCCGACCGCCGAGGCGCTCGCCGGACGGTCGATGCCGGCCACCGCGTACCTCACGACCGGCGCGCTGACGCGGTCCGGTCCGGGCAGTCTGCTGCCGCCCGGGCCGATGATGAGCCTGGAGCAGGCGCCGCTGCTGGAGCAGTACGGCGTGGAGGTGGGCGGGCACACCGTCACCCACGCACAGCTGGACACGCTGTCCGGTGCGGCCCTGCGGTCCGAACTCGTCGACTCCAGGAAGGCGCTGGAGGACGTGCTGGGCCATGGGGTGTCCCACCTCGCCTACCCGCACGGATACAACAGCGCGCGCGTGCGCCGTGCCGCCCGGGCCGCCGGCTACGAGAGCGCGGTGGCCGTCCGGCACGCGCTGAGTTCCGGCCGGGACGAGCCGTACCGGATCGCGCGGCTGATCCTGCGGCGGAGCCACACGGTGCGGGACGTCGAGCGCTGGATGGCGGGCGAGGGCGCACGCGTGGCGCCGTTCCGCGATTCGCTCCCGACCGTGGGGTGGCGGTGGTACCGCCGCACGCGGGCGGCCGTGCAGGGGCCGGTGTTCGCGGGGTGAGGCGGCGGGCCGTGCGGAAAAGGGTGGGAGCGCCGCAAGGACGAAGCACCTTCCTATACTTCGCTGGAGGGGACAGCGGCGTGACGGCCGCGACCACATCCGTGGGGGGAGTCGCACCGTGCCACAGCATGTGCCCGCGCCGGTCGAGGGGGCCGCGTCGGGGAGCGCCGGGCCGGTACCCCCGCCCGGCACCGTCCCCGCCGACGGGCCGCGCCCTCGCCTCGCAGCCGCACGGGGACCCGGGGCGCTCCTCGACTGGCTCCCGTTACTCCTGGCGGCCGCTCTCTGGATCTCCTCGCTGCCGTACGTCGGATTCCGTTCGATGGGCGAGTACGGGCTCCTGGACCGGCTGCCCGCCACCTACTACCTCTCCCTGCTCGTCCTGACCGCAGGCTTCCTGGCCGGCCTCCGCCGCGCGGACACGGCCCCGTGGTGGCCCGCGCTGTACTGCGCCGGGCTGCTGACGGCCCTCAAGGGCCTCCCCGCCGTCCTGTACGACTCGGAGCGCTACCCCTGGGCCTCCAAGCACGACGCCGTCATCAACCACCTGCTGGCCGACGGCGAACTGCGCCCGTACGAGGGCCTGTCCGGCAACATGTCCGCCTACGACCAGTGGCCGGGCTTCTTCACGCTCAACGGCGGGCTCGTCCGCGCCTTCGGCGCCGACAGCGCCGCCGCCTACCTGAACTGGGCGCCCGTCGTCCTCGGCCTGCTGACGATGCCGGTCCTGGTCCTGATCTACCGCACCTTCAGCCAGGACCGGCGCCTCGTGTGGAGCGCCGTCTGGATCTTCCAGCTGGCCAACTGGGTGGGCCAGGACTACTTCGCCCCGCAGGGCCTCGCCTTCCTCCTCCACCTCGCCGTACTCGCCGTCGTCGTACGGCACTTCGTGCGACCCGGTTCCGCCGGGCGGCTGCGTTCGCGCTCCTGCCCCGACCCGGCTGCCGCAGCGGTCCCGCCGTCCACCGGCACCCGGCAGCGCGCGGTCCGTGCCGTGGTCCTCGTGCCCGTGATCGTGGCCGTCAACGCCGTGCACCAGCTGACCCCGGTGATGCTCTGCGCCACCCTCCTCGCCCTCAACCTCACCCGCCGCTACCGCAACCCCGGCCTCCTCGCCGTGGCCGGGCTGATCATGCTGGCCTGGGACCTCACCATGGGCCGCCCGCTGTTCACCGAGACCCTGGGCACCCTGCGCGACTCCCTCGGCGAACTCACCCGGAACACCCGCGCCGGATACGCCGGGCAGCTCACCGGGGCCGGCCCCGAACTCGCGGGGCGCGCCGGCGTCCTGATGGTGCTGGCCGTCTCCGTCCTCGCGGGAGCGGCCCTCCTGCTGCGGCGCCGCCTCGCGCACAGCGCCCTGCCGCTGCTGCTGGCCTCCGTCGCGCCCGTGCCCCTGTTCGCGGTCAACGACTACGGCGGCGAGATGCTCTTCCGGGTCTATCTGTTCGCGCTCCCGGGAGCGGCCTTCTTCGCCGCCGCGGCGCTCGTACCGGCCGCCGGAGGCACCGGGGCGCGCCGGGCCGGGCCGGCCGTACGCAGGCTCCGCGCGGCCGCCCTCCCGGTGACGCTGACCGCGCTGCTCGCCGGCTTCCTGCCCGCGTACTACGGCAAGGAGCGGATGTACTACACCCCGCCCGCCGAGACCGCCCTCGTCACCCGGGCCATCGACGCCGCCCCCGAAGGGGCGCTGATCCTGGCCGCCACGGGCTCGTTCCCCAAGGCGCTGCACCGCTACGACCGGCTGGAGCACTGGTTCTTCGCCGAACAGGAGCTGCCCGGGAACGTCGAGATGCTCAAGGACCCGGCGCGTTACCTCTCGACCCGGCTGCCGCCCGGGACCACGGCCTACGTCGTCCTCACGCGCACCCAGGAGATCCACACCGCCGGCGAGGGGCTGCTGCCCCCCGGCGGGTTCGCCGCGCTGACCCGGGACCTCGCCGCCTCGCCGCTCTTCCGTGTGGTCGAACGGACCGCGTACGGCGTCGTCCTGCGCTACGACAGTCCCTGAGGCCGAGAACCCCCGGGGCCCGGGAGCTGCTGCGCCCCGGGAACTCCTGAGGCCCGTCCGTCAGGCCGATCCCAGACCAGGAAGGCAGCCACGTGTCCGAGAACCGGCAACCTGCGCTCCCCGCCCGGCAGACCCTGACCAGAGCCGCCCTGGCGCTCTCCGGATGGGTGACGCTCGCCGCGACGGCGCTGCCCGGGAACACGCCCGCGCGGTGGGTACCCGTGCTCCTCTTCGTCTGCTTCGGCCCGGGGCTCGCCCTGCTGATCCCGCAGCCAGGACCGCTCGGGCCGGGCGCCCGTCTCGAAACGGCCGCGCTCGCCGCGCCCCTCGGACTGTCCCTGGCCGTCATCGCGGCCACCACGCTGTTCCTGGCGGAGAGCTTCTCGGGGACGGCGTTCCTGGTGTCCCTCGCCGCGTTCACCACCCTCGCCTCGGCCCTTCCGGGGCTCCCGCTGTCCGGGTCCGCCCGGGGCGCCGCCGGGCGGACCGGGACGTCCACGGGGCGCGGGTGACCCGCCGCGGCGCGCCGGGGGAGCGCCGCCCCCGTACGCGCCTGGTACCGGCGTCGGCCGTCACCGCGGCGCTGCTGGCCGGACTCCTCGCCTGCTCCGGTGCGCCCTTCTCCGGTGAGGACGGGGG
>NZ_DATMVN010000092.1:0-8971 GCF_035563135.1 Streptomyces sp. | reverse complement strand
TTCTCCGCGGCCGCCGGGGCACTGGTCGTGCCGGGCCGGTGGGGCTGCCTGATCGGTGTGTGTGCCGGGAGTGGCCGGTGAACCGCCGTACTGCCGCCACCTCGTGGCCCGAGCTGGAGGCCCTGCACAGCTGGATGCGTGAGGCCCGGGGCGAGCTGACGTTCGTGCAGTTGGCCAAGCGGTCCCTCGAGGCCGGGCATCCGGCGTCGGAGCGGACGCTGCGGCGCGCCTTCGGAGTGCGGCTGCCCCAGGAGGAGACCGTCCGCGCCTACGCCGGGGCGTGGGCGCGGTGGACCTCGGCCAAGAATCCCAAGGTCGACAGAGTCAACGAAGCCGGTCAGGCCGTCTGGCGTGCGTTCGAGGCGCGTGGCCTGGAACTGCTCGCCGACGCCGTGTCCACCGCACCCGAACGCCCGGCGCTCCTGTGGCCGCCGCCGGTCTACGTGCCCGGGCCCATCAGTACCTGGCCGACGCTGACCAAGGGGCTGAAGCGCATCTACGAGGAAACGGGCGCGCCTCCCCTGCGCCGGCTGGCCGCCTCCCCCGGGGCGGGCGGATGCCTCTCCAAGAGCACGATCGGCAACATCCTCAACGGCAAGCACCCGACCCTGGAGCAGCTGACCGCTCTCCTGGCGGCCTTCGGCGCATCGCGCAAGACGACCAACGGGATGCTCGCCGCGTACTGGCGGATCGTCGCCGAGCCCGAGTCCCCCGCCGTGTACCCCTGCGACGTCGTCGACCGGGCCGAGAGGGAGAGAGAGGCGCTCCACGTCGGGGAGGAGGCGAGGCGCCGGTACCGCGGCATCGAGCCTGAGCCGGAACTCGACTGGTACGACCAGCAGTTGCGCGACGAAGAGGAGACGAAGCGGCGGCAGCTGGAGATGTGGATCGACAGCCTCAGCGACGAGGAGCTCGCCGCCCTGAACCAGGCCGCAGCCGTGCCGGGGCGCGATCTGCGCAGTGAACTGAACGATGTCCCGTAACTGCCTGGGAAAGGCGCCCGGCCCGCCTCAGACCGCCTGATTCGTTCATCCCACAGGTGTTACGGGCCTTGTTCTCGGAGTATGTCGTAGCCGGGCCGCTCGTTCCACCGTCGCGCCCAGAAGGTCCTTCCCGGCGCGGCGGTGGTCGTTCATGAGGCGAGGAGGCCCCAGCCGGGGTCCTGGTCCTGCCGGGTGCTGTGCGGGTTCGGGGTGGTGTTCATGGGCGGAGCGTACACCCCGGCTCTCCGCACGAAACACCCTTGCGCCCCGAGCGGCTGGCAGAGGTCGCCGGGGCCAGTGATCGGTTCCGCCCATGGACGGATTCGGGTGCTTTCGGTCCTGAGACGGTGACCATCCGGCCCGCTGGGAGTTGCCGCGGCGTGGCAGTTTGACCAGCCCCGCGCCCGAGGCGTTTCATCGGTCCTGGGCCCGTGGGCGCCCGGCCGCGCGAGGGAGCAGCCCCGTTGATCCCTCGCCCAGGACCGGTCAGAAGCTCGCTTTCATCCGTTTCATCATCGTTGTGAGCCGTCGCCCTGACCGCCGGCCGTACGGGGCCGGTCCGGCGTGGAAAGACCGCGATGAGTTCATCGAAGGCCCTGGGCCGTACCGCCGACCGGCGCCGCAGCACGGGTGAGTTGCACCAGGCCCTCGCCCCGCTCCTCCCGGGCGACGACAGCGTGCTCCTCATCCCGGCCGCCCGCTATGAGGAGCAGGCGCGGCTGGAGGCGGAAGTCTTCCTTGGGCTCCGCGCGGTCGGCGGTCTGTCCGCGCATCCGCTCGGTATCGTCCGCCTGCGCCCAGAGGCTGACCGGCTCACCATCCGGGTGACCGACGCACCGTATGTGGTCATGTGCTGGGCGGACGAGCTCCTCCCCCGGTCCACCGGCGAACCCTCCGGCGATCCCCGCGACCTCATCACGGGCGTCCCCGGGCTCCGGTACCACCGCGACCGCGGCGGCGTCCATCTCCACCGGCCGGGGATGCCCGCCCGGATCACCCTCACCGGGTTCCCCGCCCGCTGGTGGGACCGCATCACCGACCGGATGCACCGCGACCACGACGGCCGCCTTCTCCAGCCTCACACCGGCTGGACCCCGGGCGAACGGGCCGCCTACGACGTTGACTCCGGCTGGCCCTTCCCACCCGGCCCGGTCTTCTCGCCCCTGTTGCGCCGGATCCGGGCAACGGCCGGCCCCGGAACGGTGAACTCCACCGACGCCTGGAGCTCGGACGGTGGCTACCGGATGGAGGCCACCGACGGGCCGCCCTGCCCTGAGCTGATCCGGCTCCTCGGTGACGGCCCCACGGGGGCCGACTGGCAGGTCACCCACAAACGTTGCACCTGCCGGTGCGACCACGAGCACGGCAGCTGCACCGTGGACTTCCTCGACCCGGCCACGGGGATCGCCGTCCGCTACGGCAACGGCCGCTGGGGCCGCACCGCCGACAAGAACTACGAGCAGCACGTGGCCGAACTCAACGCCAAGGCCTTCGAGTGAGTACGGCGCCGAAGCAGGCCGCGGCGCGTGGTCGCAGAGCGCTGGGTAACTCTCTTCCTGGCCGGGTTCTGGGAGGATTTGGGGATGTTCGCGGGGGCGAGCTGCAGAATCACCACCGTCGCAGTCTTGGCGACGGCCCGCTCGAAGGGACTCAGGTCCGCAGCAGGGTGCGCACCGGCCCCAGTCTGCTTCTCCGTGGCCACGTTCGGGGCACTGCGTTCGTCGTGCAGTGGGGTGCGCAGACCTGCTTGGACTGGTGGCCGATCCGGCTGTTGGGTCAGGCGTCGTCGTGGGCGAGGCTCAGCTCAATCCGGGTGTCGTGGAAGTGGACCCAGTCCATGATCAGGCGGAAGCGGTGGTGTGGCTCCAGGCGTTCGGGGTCGGCCGGATCCTGCCCGCGCAGGACCTTGGCGTCGTCGCACTGGACGAGTTCCGCGACGGCCAGGCGCAGGTCGTTGACGTCCTGGCTGGTGGCGGCGGCCAGGCGGTCCAGGGAGGTGAGAATTTCCTGCGGTTCACCCAGTTCGTTGATCAGGTGGTTGACGAGGACGTCGACGAGGGGGCCGGTGCGCATGATCCAGCGGATCTTGTCGAGGCGCCGGGTGAGTTCGGTGTCCAGGGGCAGCAGGTCGCCGGGGAGCGGCAGGACGGTCGGCATCGACCACCGGGTTCCCTGGGAGGTTTCGTGGCGGCGGGCCAGGCCCCAGGTTAGGTAGAGCTCGACGAGGTCCCTCACCGTGGTGGGCACGGGGTAGCCGGCGGCGGTGAGCATGGCGTCGAACTTCTCCCAGCGTGCCGCCTCGCACGCCTCCCGGCCTTCGGGGGCTTCCTCGTAGTCCCACTCCTCAGCGTGCCAGGTGAAGGTAAGGACACCGTCGAGGTCGCCGCCGATCATGTCCCAGTGGCCGTCGAAGATCTCCTGGAGGAGGTCGTCCAGGGAGCCGGTGAAGCCGGGCTGGGAGGCGGTGCCCGTCAGCATGGTCAGGGCGAGGGCTTGGCGGGGCAGGACGTGCTCCCATCCGGAGACGAACCAGTCGTTGTGCATCGCCATGCCCCGGCGCTGGCCGGGTACAGAGGGGTTCTCCATCATCCGTATCTCTCTGTGAAAACGGCCGGACGAGCGCAGCGTACGCACAGAAACGGGGCCCCTTTTGTCACCGGCGGCCGACCCATGCCTGGTGGTGGGGGCGACGTGCAGGTGCTCGCGCAGGCGGCCCCGCAGGACCCCGACGCGTGTCCGGCCCTCCAGGACCTGCAGCCCGCCAGTGTCCGGGTCCAGGAGACGCCGCTCGATCAGGAGCGGCGGGCGCAGCCAGGTCCCGTGCGTCTCCCAGTGGAGGGCGATCTGCGGGGGCCGGACGGTGACCCAGTGCACCGGGTTTTGCGCGTAGCTCTCGATGCAGCCGACGTCAGAGGCTCCGGTCGGCATGCCGGTGAAGTGGGCGGCGGGGAGGGTCTCCAGCTGCCAGGTGATGATGTGCAGGTTGATGGTGTTGTAGTCGTTGACGAAGGCGGTGTTGTCGCCGTGGTCGAAGAGGAACTGTTCCAGGACGTCGTCCGGCCACCGCAGGGCGGCCACCGTCGGATCGGTACGGAAGCGCTCGAAACTGAGCGCGCCGTCCCGGCGGCGGCCCATCAGCGGCCGAAGGTCGGTGAGCCTCATGCCACCAGGCCGGAGTCGGTGGCCGGTGCGGCCGGGCTTGTCGTCAGGGCCGGTCACCCAGTGCCTCTGCGAACAGGGCTTCCGAGCCCAGGGAGCGCAGCAGCGGGCCCAGGAGCCGGCGGGTGACGGTGCCCGGTTGGTCGCGGAGTTCGGCCAGGGTGGTGCCGGTGGTCTCCTCGTAGGTGTCGTCGCTGTAGCGGTCGTCGGTGGGAAAGCCCGACTCTCCGCCGTACCGTCGGCGCCCGTGCAGCCGGTTCGCGCCGGCCCCGATCGCCCAGTTACCGTGGTAGCCGACCTCTTCGGAGACCAGCCGCATCAGCTCCAGCACGCGCCAGGTGAGAAGCACGGCGGCGCCGTCGAACAGCATCTGCTCCTCGCCCTTCTCCGGCTGGTAACGACTGGAGACGCCGGTGGAGAGGCGGGACATGTACAGGCGCAGCCCCCCGTCCTCAAAGAGCTGGACCTCGATCACGCTGTTGTCACCCCACTCCGGGTGCTCATTGGTATACGTGCGGTCGGAGTTGAGGCCCCTGGAGGCCAGCGCCACTCCCCTGGCCCGGCGCTGCGGCTGGTGTACGTAGTCGAGGTCGGGGTGGAACCTCGTCAGGGCGGTGGGTAGGGCCTCGCTCGTGCGGGCCTTGGTGATCAACGCGGTAAGGCGCATCTGCCACTCGGGGGCGCCGGTAATGGGCAGGCACACGTCGCGGCGCGCGGCTGTGGGGCGGGCCACGAGGAAGAGGTGGGACTGGTCGTCGACGTTGCGCAGCGGGTCGTTGTCCATCTCCGTGCGCAGCAGGGTCATGGTGTCGGCTTCGGCGCTGCGCCGCCGGACGTGGAGGGAGACGACCTCGGCGTCACCGAGTTGGTACTTCGTCTTGTCGCCGCGGCCGTAGTACTTGTTGTCGACCATGTGCGGGGCCACGGGGCTGGCCGGGATGTGCACGATGAGGTACCCAGTGCCGTCCGCTGCCTTGGAGGTGATCTCCTCGGTGGTGACGGTGAGCGGGGGGTCGGGGATCGTGCGGGCGACCGACTCGATCTTCTCCGGGAGCCCGTTGAGCGGCTGGGGGGAGAGCTCGAAGGTCCGGCTCTCCTTGTTCTCCTGGACGCCGATGACCAGGGTGCCGCCGTCGATGGCGAACGAGGCCAGGTCCCGGGCCAGCTCCCTGTTGTCGCTCTTGGTGCCCGGGGCCTTCTTGAGGTCGAGGTGGTGGTTCTCCTCGAACAGGCCGCCGTCGATCGCGGCTTGGAGGTCCTCCTCGGACCGCGGTACCCAGCGTGGATTGTCGGAGGAGAGGTAGATCGAGGTCACGCGCGTCCCGCTCTCGTGCAGAGGCCCGGGCCCGGGCCGCAACTTGCCTTGAGCTCAAGGGTAGGGAGGGGCACTGACACCCGGGCGCTGTCCGCGTTGTCATCGGCGGCCTCCGGTCCCGGGCGGGTGCGCAATGCGGGCGATGGACGTCCTTGCCGGTTCGGCCGCCTCCCGCGCACCGCAGCCGCGGCTGCCGTGCGCGGGAACGGTCTTCGCCGGTGCGGGGCCTCGTTCAGGTCGCTCCGGGAAGCCCGCCTTGACCGCATGGCCGAACGGGTCGACGGAGTGACTGGCCGAGCTCAACGCGCTGCAGGACCAGGCGCGCTCGGCTTCCGGCGCGGGGCTCTCCTCGCCGAAGCCCACCGCGTCACCACCGGTGAGTCGGCCCCCGCTGAGCGCTCCTCGCGGGTATCGGTGGGGGCGCGGGGCACTGCCGGCAAGCAGTAATTCGCTCAACCGATCGAGCAAGAAGGGGTAAATCCCCCCTACCGTTCCGCCGCAGCAAAAAGAAGCGCACGGATGGCCACTCGGATTACCTCCCGCCTGATCCGGTGGCTGGAGACGTTGCTGTCGGCTCAGCAGGTCTGCGGCTCCGGTTCACCGGGAGCGGTGGTGGGCTCTTGGGCCCCCGGGAGGGGGCGGCCCGCTGGAGCGCCTGGCCCAGGTGCCACAGGGTCACGGCCGGAAGGAGCCCGCCGAGGCGGTCCGCAGCCCTCAGGTGGCCAACCGCACCGGACAGTTCGGCCCGGGTGGAGGAGGAGGTGACGTGGTGGAGGTTCGCTGCGGCGTCCTCCAGGAGGACGGCCAGCTCGGCCACCCCGGGGGGTCTTCGGGCACCTGCCCGCCCCAGTCGGTCACGGCGCGGCTGAGCTCGGTGATGAGGCGGCCGCGCGCGCCGGCCAGCCGTGCTGAGAGATAACAGCGCGTGGGCTCCTGTGGTGGGCTCATCCGGGGCGGTCCGGCCCCGGACGGTGAACCGAGGATGGGGGGATGCGTTCGAAGGTGCTGCGTCCGGTGCGGGGGTCCAGTACGGCGACCCGCAGCGGGACCCTGGCGGCGGCCCGGATGCGGGCGAGCCAGGTGTGGTCGGGGACGAGGATGTCGAGCTTCTCCGGCCAGCGGGTGAGGGCGTGCGGGTCGGGGCAGACGACGGCGGCCAGGGTGTATCCGCCGTCGGTTCCCCGGGCCCGGGCGTGGACCAGCAAGCCGTTGCCGTAGCGGGGGCTCTGCTCCCCGTAGGCGATCGTCTTTCCGGAGGCGGAGCGGACCAGCCTGGTGAAGGTGTCCCAGGCTGTGAGGTCGAACCCGGTGCGCTGGAAGAACCCCGCCAGCCGCTGCATCTCGTTGTGCCGTTCTTCAAGGTCGGCCTGGCGGTCCAGGGCCCGCTGCTCGGCGGCCCGGCGGCGCCGGTCGGCGGCCGCGGCCTGTTCACGGCGGCGCTCCGCGGCGGCCTCCTGCTCGGCGGCTTCGGCCTCGGCCTCCAGCCGGGCACGCTCCAGGGCCCGTTCTTCGTAGGCGGGCGCGGTCCACCACACCGTCCCGTTCACCGCCGTGTGCACGCGCACCTTCCCTTGGAGGATCCATGCGAGGGCGTCGCCGAGCGGGCAGGTGATGTGTTCCCACGTGGCCTTCGCCTTCAGGGTGCGGGGTGTCCAGGTGTAGCGGGCCAGCCCGTGCCGCACCGTCCAGGACTCCTCTCCCTCGGCGGGGGCGCTGGCCCTGAGTGTGGGCACGGCGCGCGTCCAGGGGCGGTCCTGCAGGGCGACCCAGCACACTCCCACCCCGTCGCGCGCGTAGCGGTCGGTGCGCATCCTGGCCTCGGTGGGCGTCATCGGCGACAGTTGCGCCTCCAGCGCCATGAAGGGCCGGTCCCGGTCGTCGAAGACCAGGACGTCGGCCCGCCAGTCCCGTAGGTCGCTACTGACCTCCAGTTCCGCGCGCCACCCGGCCGCCCGGGCCGCCATGGCCAGCTCCAGCTTCAGGAAGTGATGCTCCGGTGACTCGTTCGCCAGCTCGCAGTCCGGCGGCCGTACCTGGTGGTAGAAGTGGCGCAGGCCGTAGCGGGAGGATCGGGCGAAGACTCTTCCACCGCACTCCGGACACGCCAGCCGCAGTCCCTTGACCCGGTGGATCTCCCCCCAGGTGTGCCCGCACCCCAGATCGTTGAGCGACACGTCCAGCCGGCCCCAGACCGGATGCACAGCGGTGTACCCCATCAGCCCCCCTGCCCTGACACCCCTCGGCATGCCCAGTGTCGCCGCGACCGGACGGGCACGGTGCTCCTCTCGGGAATCGGCCGGGCACGGAACCCTGGGTACTGGCCGGTGAGGGAGGTGGGGCCGTGTGCGGTCGCCGTGCTGGGTTAGCCTCGCCGTATGTCGACATGGTTGGCCTTGCCACGCCGGGGAGGGTGCCTGGGACAGCAGGCTCTTGAGGAGGAGCTCCTGCGCGTGTGGGCGCAGGCCGAGGATGACGGGATCGTGGATCCCGGTCCGGCCGGGCTGCGGCTGGGCCAGGCCTGCTTCCATCTCGATCTGCGGCCCGATCCTCTGTTCTTCTCGTTTCTTCTCGCCGTGATGGTCCCCTGTCTGGAGACCCCGGCCGGTGGCGTGCCGGTCTTCTCGGGCGTCGCCGGGCTGCGGCTGGTGTCCACGGACACGCACCGCTTCGTCCTGCGGCGGTGGGACGGGCACGGATGCCTGGTCCTGCATACCGACGGGCACGGAGTTGACCAGTGGCAGGAGTGGACGGCCGTCAAACCGCAGGAGTCAGCTGATGCCGGCAGCTGCTTCGAGCCCTTGTGGCACCGCGAAGGACTCTGCGAGCAGGAGATCCAGGCTCTCTCGCTCGCCGGCGGTGCCAGCGGAGCGGTCATGGCCGAGGATGCTGCGGGGCGGCACCCGGCGCAGCGTGTCCCCGAGGATCTGCGGCTGGCCCACGAGCCCCGCCGGGGCGGCATCCGACGCCCCGCACCGCCTGGCGCGGTGATTCCCGCTCCCCGGGGCCGGGGCCCTGTGGAGCTCACGGCGGCCGAACTGGCCCCGCTCACGGGGCCGGTGAGCCCCGCGCTGCTGGGGGACGGCCTGGCCCGGCAGTTGGTCGGGCTGCTGGAGGCCGGGCGGATCCGGTCGGGTGATGTCCTGATCGATCATGTGGCTCTGGTGACGAAGCTCGGCGGCAGAGCGGCAGCCGCCCGCTGGGCACAGCTCGTGATCGTGCATGTCGCCACACGGTACGGGCTGCTGCGGTATCGCAGGAGGCAGCCGCAAGACCCCGTCGGCCGCCGTCCACAGGATCATGTCTGGGCGGTGAGCGAGAGTGCCCCGGCTATGGCCTCGATAGCAGCCGCCGAACTCGGCCTCCCTAGGGGGTCGGCTCCGGAACGTCGCCGACCGGACGGAGGCTAGAGGGCCTGCCGCCGGTGGTGGTCCGGAAGGGCTTGGGCGAGCCAGCCGGGATCGGCGCCGGCCGCGATGAGCTGCCCGTACTCCCGCGTCACATCGCGGCCGGCGGC
>NZ_DATMVN010000091.1:0-6226 GCF_035563135.1 Streptomyces sp. | reverse complement strand
CTCCTGCGCCGGAGGAGTGCGCGGCGTCCTGGGGGCGGCGACGCGCCTGAGGGGTGCCCGGGAGTGGCCGGAATGCCGGGCTCGCTACCCTGGACGGCATGGACTACGTATCCGCGCTCGTTCCCCCCGTGGTGATGGCCGTCTTCTTCATCGGCCTCGTCATGACGATCATCAAGAGCCAGGGCGGCCCGAACAAGGCCAAGGAGGACGCCGCCGTGGACGCGGCACTCGCCCGTGCCGAAGCGGCCGAGCGGACGCCGCGGCCCGAGGGCGTCTGACCCGGACCCGAGCGTGAAGGGCGCACGGCTCCCCCGGAGCCGTGCGCCCTTTTTGGCACCCCCGAATCATCCCATTCCGGACATCTAACACTGAGGTGACGGTGTGCCCCGCCAATTGGGAGAGCTGGAAGACGCCGTGATGACACGGGTCTGGCAATGGAACCGCCCGGTCACCGTGCGGGAAGTTCTCGAGGACCTTCAACGGGAACGGTCCATCGCGTACACGACCGTCATGACGGTAATGGACAATCTCCATCAGAAGGGCTGGGTGCGCCGGGAAGTCGACGGCCGCGCATATCGATATACGGCGGTCTCCACGCGCGCCGCATACTCGGCCGCACTGATGAACGAGGCCTGGTCGCAGAGCGACAACCCCGCGGCGGCACTGGTCGCCTTCTTCGGCATGATGTCCGCGGAGCAGCGTGAGGCTCTCCGGGATGCGATGCGCGTCGTCACGCCCGCCTTCCCCGAACCGGCCGGGTCCCGCCCCGATGACGGAACCACAGCCGATGGGGCGCCGCCGGAGAGCGGGCGATAGCGTCGGGGGATGTCCTCAGAGCAGTCGCAGACCGAGCGCCGTACCGAGTCGCAAACCGGAGCTCAAAGCAGGCCGGAAACCCGATCTCGCGCAGATCTTCATACCGTCCCGTCGGTAAATAGGCCGGCCATCACCGTCCGCCGCGCCAGGACGAGCGATGTGGCGTCCGTCCGCGGGCTCCTTGACGGCTACGTCTCGGAAGGCATCCTGCTCGACAAAGCGACGGTGACGCTTTACGAGGACATCCAGGAGTTCTGGGTCGCCGAACGCGACGAGGACGCCCGTGTCATCGGCTGCGGCGCACTCCACGTGATGTGGGAAGACCTTGCCGAAGTCCGTACTCTCGCCGTCGACCCCGGTGTCAAGGGCGCGGGAGTGGGGCACCAGGTCCTGGACAAGCTGTTGCAGACCGCGCGCTGGCTCGGCGTCCGCCGGGTTTTCTGTCTCACGTTCGAAGTCGACTTCTTCGCCGCGCACGGCTTCACGGAGATCGGAGAGACTCCGGTCGACGGAGATGTCTACAGCGAGCTGCTGCGTTCCTATGACGAGGGCGTCGCCGAGTTCCTGGGTCTCGAACGAGTGAAGCCGAACACCTTGGGCAACAGCCGGATGCTTCTGCACCTGTGAACGGCGGAACGCGCCGGAGCCCTATGTCCGAATCGCGCATGTTTCCCGCGTTCTCGCGCTCCTGATCCTCTCCCAGGGGTTTGTGTTTTCCGGGGAAAAGCGGTTTCCTTTCCGCGTACTGCATTTTCGATGAAAGGAAATCCGGTGGCGCAGAAGGTTCAGGTCCTTCTTGTCGATGACCTCGACGGTGGCGAGGCGGACGAGACAGTCACGTTCGCTCTGGATGGCAAGACGTACGAGATCGACCTCACCACGAGCAACGCGGACAAGCTCCGTGGTCTTCTCGAGCCGTACACCAAGGGCGGACGTCGCACCGGTGGCCGCGCCGCGACCGGCCGCGGCAAGGGCCGCGCCGTTTCCGGTGGCAACAAGGACACCGCCGAGATCCGTAGGTGGGCGCGCGAGAACGGCCACAACGTGAATGACCGTGGCCGCGTTCCCGCCGAGATCCGCGAGGCTTACGAGAAGGCCAACGGCTGACCTGTCGGCCGATGGGCCCACAGGTGTGTCCGGGCATGCGCGATCCTGGCCCGGTGGCATTCATTCGCCGCCACGTCCACGAGGCGTACGAGATCGGGAGCATCCCCACCGCTGCTCCCGAGGCCGTTGAGGGCCGGGAGGGACGATTCCACCTCCTGGCGCGTTCCGGGGGGCCGCAGCCAGCAGGCGGCCCCCGGCGAGCCCGCCGCCCCGCCCGGCGGCACCGGGGCCGTGATGTGCCCGCCGGTCCCGACGGCGGTCAGGTCGAGAGCGATCCCGCCCCACTCCAGCCAGTCGAGCAGCCCCGGCAGCTCGTCGGCGCTGCCCATGGCCACCAGCAGCCCCATGCGCCGCCCCGCCAGTGCCACCGGCCCGGTGCGCCCCACGCGGCGCAGCGCCGCGTGACCTGCCGCGGCGGGCAGCTCCAGCACGTCGAAGCTCAGCCCCGTCAGCAGCCGCACCGGCGATGTGCCCGCGGTGGCCCAGCCGAGTTCGCGGGCGTACCACTGCGCGCAGTGCCCGGACTCCGGTGACGAGCGGGGCGGCGGGACGAGGGAGGCCATGCCCGATGAACCGCCGAACCGGCCCCGGAGTTACGCCCCGCGCGTGATCCGCTGCCCTGGGTGCCCGCCGAAGGGGGCGCGTGGAGGCGCGGGCCGGCACGAAGTTGTTCGCCCGTAGCGGAGGGAACAGGGGTGCGCCGCATGGACTGCCGGTGGGTGCGGGTAAGACATCCCTAGTGGGAAGGGGCGACACGCGGGTAAAAACGTCTCACGTTCGCCATCGGCGTACTGACGAAAGGGCTATCTGCCTGGCCTGCGGGAACATCGTCTCGCACCATCGGGTTGGAGCAGTTGTCGGCGTTCGGGGCGGGGGATCCGCCTGGAAGCAGGGACGGGTGTCGGCAGTTGAAATGAGCGGTCCCCGCTTGCGGGACTAAGCTGCGGAAGGACAGGGAGGGGACCGACCCCTTACTGCCTGACCGCTCTGAGGAGCGATTAACGATGTTCGAGAGGTTCACCGACCGCGCGCGGCGGGTTGTCGTCCTGGCTCAGGAAGAAGCCCGGATGCTCAACCACAACTACATCGGCACCGAGCACATCCTCCTGGGCCTGATCCACGAGGGTGAGGGTGTCGCCGCTAAGGCCCTGGAGAGCCTCGGGATTTCGCTCGAGGCGGTCCGCCAGCAGGTGGAGGAGATCATCGGCCAGGGCCAGCAGGCCCCGTCCGGGCACATCCCCTTCACCCCCCGGGCCAAGAAGGTCCTGGAGCTGTCGCTCCGTGAGGCCCTTCAGCTCGGCCACAACTACATCGGCACGGAGCACATCCTGCTCGGCCTGATCCGCGAGGGCGAGGGCGTCGCCGCCCAGGTCCTCGTGAAGCTGGGCGCCGACCTGAACCGGGTGCGGCAGCAGGTCATCCAGCTGCTCTCCGGGTACTCGGGAGGCAAGGAGGCGGCCACCGCGGGCGGCCCCGCGGAGGGCACGCCCTCCACTTCCCTGGTGCTCGACCAGTTCGGCCGGAATCTCACCCAGGCCGCTCGTGAGTCCAAGCTCGACCCGGTCATCGGGCGCGAGAAGGAGATCGAGCGGGTCATGCAGGTGCTCTCCCGCCGTACCAAGAACAACCCGGTCCTCATCGGCGAGCCCGGCGTCGGCAAGACGGCGGTCGTCGAGGGCCTGGCCCAGGCCATCGTCAAGGGCGAGGTGCCCGAGACCCTCAAGGACAAGCACCTCTACACCCTGGACCTCGGTGCCCTGGTGGCGGGTTCCCGCTACCGAGGTGACTTCGAGGAGCGCCTGAAGAAGGTCCTCAAGGAGATCCGCACCCGCGGCGACATCATCCTGTTCATCGACGAGCTCCACACCCTGGTGGGTGCGGGCGCCGCCGAGGGCGCGATCGACGCGGCGAGCATCCTCAAGCCCATGCTGGCGCGAGGCGAGCTCCAGACCATCGGTGCGACGACACTCGATGAGTACCGCAAGCACCTGGAGAAGGACGCAGCGCTCGAGCGCCGCTTCCAGCCCATCCAGGTCGCGGAGCCGTCGCTGCCGCACACCATCGAGATCCTCAAGGGCCTGCGCGACCGTTACGAGGCCCACCACAGGGTCTCCATCACGGACGAGGCGCTGGTCCAGGCCGCCACCCTGGCCGACCGCTACATCTCGGACCGCTTCCTGCCGGACAAGGCGATCGACCTGATCGACGAGGCCGGTTCCCGGATGCGCATCCGCCGGATGACCGCGCCGCCGGACCTCCGCGAGTTCGACGAGAAGATCGCGGGCGTCCGTCGCGACAAGGAGTCGGCGATCGACTCCCAGGACTTCGAGAAGGCAGCTTCGCTCCGTGACAAGGAGAAGCAGCTGCTGGCGGCGAAGGCCAAGCGCGAGAAGGAGTGGAAGGCCGGCGACATGGACGTCGTCGCCGAGGTCGACGGTGAGCTCATCGCCGAAGTCCTGGCCACGGCCACCGGCATCCCGGTCTTCAAGCTGACCGAGGAGGAGTCCTCGCGGCTGCTGCGCATGGAGGACGAACTCCACAAGCGCGTCATCGGCCAGAAGGACGCCATCAAGGCCCTCTCGCAGGCGATCCGCCGTACGCGGGCCGGTCTGAAGGACCCGAAGCGCCCGGGTGGCTCGTTCATCTTCGCCGGCCCGTCCGGTGTCGGTAAGACCGAGCTCTCCAAGACGCTCGCCGAATTCCTCTTCGGCGACGAGGACGCGCTGATCTCCCTCGACATGTCGGAGTTCAGCGAGAAGCACACGGTTTCCCGGCTCTTCGGTTCGCCCCCCGGTTACGTGGGCTACGAAGAGGGCGGTCAGCTCACCGAGAAGGTGCGCCGCAAGCCGTTCTCCGTCGTCCTCTTCGACGAGGTCGAGAAGGCCCACCCCGATATCTTCAATTCCCTGCTCCAGATTCTGGAGGACGGTCGTCTGACCGACTCCCAGGGCCGGGTCGTGGACTTCAAGAACACGGTCATCATCATGACGACCAACCTCGGGACCAGGGACATCTCGAAGGGTTTCAACCTGGGCTTCGCCGCCCAGGGCGACGTCAAGACGAACTACGAGCGGATGAAGGTCAAGGTCAACGAAGAGCTCAAGCAGCACTTCCGGCCCGAGTTCCTCAACCGTGTCGACGACACGGTGGTCTTCCACCAGCTCACCGAGGAAGACATCATCCAGATCGTCGACCTGATGGTCGCCAGGGTGGACGAGCGCCTCAAGGACCGCGACATGGGCATCGAGCTCAGCGCCGAGGCCAAGTCCCTCCTGGCCAAGAAGGGCTACGACCCCGTGATGGGCGCCCGGCCGCTGCGCCGGACGATCCAGCGCGAGATCGAGGACATCCTCTCGGAGAAGATCCTCTTCGGGGAGCTGCGTCCCGGTCACATCGTGGTCGTGGGCACCGAGGGCGAAGGGGACGAGAAGAAGTTCTCGTTCCGCGGTGAGGAGAAGTCGGCTCTGCCGGACGTCCCGCCGATCGAGCAGGCAGCGGGCGGCGGCCCGAACCTGACGAAGGAAGCGTAGGGCGCGCGTAGCGCCTGAGCACCGAAGGGGCTGCCCCGGACCGGAACCGGTCCGGGGCAGCCCCTTGTGCGCGTCCAGGGCTTCTCGATGCCCAGCCGTTGTCCCGTCGAGGTCTGGCGGGGGGAGCGGTGAGCCGGGGGTGAGGGCTTGGACGATGCCTCCAGGCCCAGGCAGGCGGTGTCCGGATCCGGCTGGGGAACGCATTCGTCCCGCCTGCCGCCACCCCGTGCGGGCCTGCCGCGGTACCTGCCGGGCACTGCCGGATGACACGTGCCCGGCAGCGCCTTTCGGCCCGAGGGGCCGAAGGTCCCGAAACGGACAGGCTTCCGGCCTGCCGGCGGTGACAAGGCGCACAGACTCTCGGAGGCCTACTAGGCGCGTTAGGGGAAGTCACGGTGGCCCGGCCAGGGACCTCCGCCCTGCTCCGGAAGGGGATTTTAGCGTTTGGGGGCCTATGCCCGGATTTCGGGCTGGTGTCCAGGAAGGGTGGCTTCGGAGCTGGGGTTAAACCCGTTTCGCAGGAAATGTCCGGAAGATCGTCCGGTGCCGTCGACTCGGTGGCCGTCATGCATTCCCGCCCCCGCCGCTACGGCTTTTGATCGTAGATGGGGCGTTTGAGTGTTTCCGGGGGTGCGGGTTACCAAGGTGGAGCAAGCCCGGTCGAGCACTGGGTCCAGTCACCCCGGAGGTTCCCCCGTATGTCGAAGCGCGTCACGTTCCAGCAGTCCCGCCGCCCGTCCATGTCCCGCGTCAGTGGCGCCGTCGTGGCCGCC
>NZ_DATMVN010000090.1:0-3135 GCF_035563135.1 Streptomyces sp. | reverse complement strand
AGGTCATCGGGGGGACCAGCTCCGTGACCGAGGCGCCGGCTGTGACCTCTACCGTGCCCGGCGTGGTGGACCCGGCCGCCGTCGACGCCGTCCGGTCGCGCGTCCGGGCCGACGGCGAGGTCGGGGCGGTTCTGGACCGGCGGGTGCCCGAGCTGGTGGCCTACCAGAGCGCCCGCTACGCCCGTGCCTACGCCGACGTCGTCGAGAAGGTGCGGCAGGCGGAGGAGAAGGCCGTTCCGGGGTCGACGCAGCTGACCGAGGCGGTGGCCCGGAACCTGTACAAGCTGATGGCCTACAAGGACGAGTACGAGGTCGCCCGCCTGGCACTCGACCCCGCGATGGACGAGCAGCTCGCCGCTCAGTTCGGCCCGGGCAGCCGGGCGTCGTACCGGCTGCACCCGCCGGTCCTGCGTGCCCTGGGCATGAAGGACAAGCTCGAGCTCGGCCCGTGGTTCAAGCCTGCCTTCCAGGCGCTCTACCGGATGCGCCGTGTCCGCGGCACGCGGCTGGACCTCTTCGGCTACGCCGAGGTGCGGCGGATCGAGCGCGCCCTCGTCACGGAGTACCGCCGCACCATCGAGGAGATCCTGGACCGTCTGGACGGCACATCCCTGCCGCAGGCGGTCGAGATCGCCGAGTTGCCGGACCTGGTGCGCGGTTACGAGCACGTCAAGCTCGCCGGAGTCGAGAAGTACCACCTCCGCCTGGCCGAACTGCAGTCGCGACTCCCCTGATCGGCCTGTTGCACCACCGCGGGCCGTGATGCTCGACGAGGTCGACGCCGCCGTGGGGATCGTCGCCTACGCCGGTGGCCCGCCGCTCGCCGGGCCCGCACGTCCGTAGACGTGCGGGCCCGGCGACCGGTTCGAGGCGTCCGGGACGTCCGTTCCGGTCAACGCCCCGGAAAGCAATCCGAACTCTGACGCCGCCGCACCACCGCGCAACGGCGCCGGCGGTGCTTCCGCTCACCCGTGCAGCGGCTCGTCGGGAGTCATCTCGACCTGCTCGGCGTCGGGCTGTGACCGCGTGTGGACACTCAAGCCCTCCGTCGGTACGCCGGCCAGCGTGACGTGGGGACGAGCCTCCGGCGCGGTGCCGGCGACAGCGGGGAAGGGTGGCACCGACGGCGGCAGGTCCAGCCCGGCCAGCGCCTCCTGGTACCGCTGCACGTTGCCGAGCTTGACGTGCTCGTACCCCCGGACGAGGTCAGCCGCTGCTGCTGCCGCCGTTGCGGCCTCGTAGCTGCCGTCCTCGAGGTTCCGCGCCAGGGCCTCGATCATCGCGATGTAGTGGTCCCGCAGTGCCCGCTCCACACGACGCACGTGGGCATATCCGAAGGGGTCCAGCGGAGTGCCGCGCAGTTGCTTGGCCCGCGCCATGGTCCTGAGGAGGACGTGCGTAGACGGCCCCAGGCCGATCTTCTTCTTCATTCCCATCGTGCGCAGCATCGGCGGGTGCAGGCGGTAGGTGAGGTTCTCCCCTGCCGGCACCTCGGCCTTGACCTTCGCGACCATCGCGGGATCGGTGAGCAACCGAGCGACCTCGTACTCGTCCTTGTAGGCGATGAAGCGGTGCAGGCCGTGAGCCACCGACTCGCTGAAGGAGGTCCGATCACCGAGACGCCGCTCCGCGTCCCAGGCGGCCTCCACGACGCGCAGGTAGCGCTTGGCGATCCGCTCTCCCTGGTAGTCCACGAGATGGGCTGCCCGCCGCTCGGCGACCCGGCGGGTCTCACCCGCCAAGCGCGAGCGGGTGAACAGGTGCGCGGGCACCGGCGCGTGGATGACGTCCGCGGACGGTCGCGCCTCGGAGACGGCGCGCCGGAACTCCTCCGGCAGCGCGACCGCGGCTCTTCCCCACCGGAACGCCGCGATGTTCGCCTCGACCGCGACACCGTTCATCCTGATCCCCTGCTCGATGGCGTCGGCGGGCAGCGGCAACGCGCCGGACTGGTACGCCGACCCGATCAGGAGGAAGTTCGCGGCGGCGGTTCCCCCCAGCAGCGCCTCGGCCACCCCGAGGGCGTCGTAGGAGACGACCTCCCGCGATGCCGCCCGCAGGCGCCCGAGCAGGTCCTCCTCCTCCGGATAGCGGATCGACGGGTCGTACACCATGTCCCCCGTCGGCGTCGGGCTCGTCGAGGCGATGCACATCGTCCGCCGGGGATCCCCGTACCCGATGAACCGCGTGTCCGTGGCGACGAGGAGGTCGAGCGCGAGGACGCAGTCGGCCGAGCCGGGGGTGATGCGGTTCGACGGCTCGAGATGGCTGCGGGCGATGCGCAGATGGGAGGTGACCGGCCCGGCCTTCTGGCTCAGCCCCGTCTGGTCGAGACCCTGCACCTTCAGGCCGGCCACCACCCCCGCCGTCGCGAGGACCTGGTTGACCGTCACGATGCCCGTGCCGCCGATGCCGGCAAGGAACACGTTGACGGTCTCGTCGCCCAGGGTGAACTCGACGTCCGCCACGGCCGGCGGTGCCAGCCGCTCGCGGCGGACCTTCTTCGGGGCGCCGTCGGGCACGGTGAACGTGATGAACGAGGGGCAGTCGCCGTCCAGGCAGCTGTAGTCCGTGTTGCAGGAGTTCTGGTCGATGTGGGTCTTGCGCCCGAACTCGGTGTCGACCGGCTGCACGGAGAGGCAGTTGCTCTTCACGCCGCAGTCGCCACAGCCCTCGCAGACCATCTCGTTGATGACGACGCGCATCGGGCGCTGCGCCAGCTTTCCGCGCTTGCGCAGGCGCCGGGCGTCCGCCGCGCAGCGGGAGTCGTAGATCAGGGCCGTCACACCGGGCGTGTCGCGCAGGATCCGCTGTGCCTCGTCCAGTCGGTCCCGGTGCCACACGGCCACGCCGTCGGCGAACCTGGCCCGGCCGTAGTTCTCCGGCTCGTCGGCGCAGACGATGATGCGGGCGACGCCCTCGGCCTGCAGCTTGAGGGTGAGGTCCGGGACGGGAAGCGCCCCCTCGGCGTCCTGCGCGCCGGTCATGGCCACCGCGCTGTTGTAGAGGATCTTGTAGGTGATGTTCACCCCGGCGGCGACGCACGCCTGGACGGCCAGCTGACCGGAGTGGAAGAAGGTGCCGTCCCCGACGTTCTGGAAGATGTGCGGGACGTCGGTGTACGGGCTCTGCCCG
>NZ_DATMVN010000089.1:0-4066 GCF_035563135.1 Streptomyces sp. | reverse complement strand
CTGTGGAAGACCATCGGTGCGGTCATCCGCGGATCAGGCGCCTACTGACCCGCTACGGAGCGGTCGACGCTCGGACGCCACGTCACGCTCGCCAGGATGACGGCCGCCAGCAGCGCGCCGTGCTCGCTGAGCCACACGCTGGCGGCCAGCCAGGTCGAGCCCACGAGGAACATCACGGTCGCATCATGGCGCGGTGAGCGCCTGGCCCTGTGCGGCGCGCCGTGGTCCGACGCAGCCGGATACGGCTGGGAGCCGATGGGCGCTCGGAAAGTCGTCCTCGTAGCGGAGCCGTCAGCGGGGGACGTCGGGCAGTACCTCGTTGCTGAACTCCTCGACGTTCTGGCCGAGAGAATCGGTCCTGAGATAGGCCCACATCCGGTCGCCGGCGGTCTGATCCAGGTAGACCACACTCGCCGGGGCCTCTGTTCCGACGCCCAGCACGGGGGCGGTCAAGAAGTCGATGTCCTCGGGACTCACTGCACGCATCGAGTAGGTGAGGGCCAGCAGATCCGAGTTGGTGAGCGTGTCGTCGACCGCCACTGCGCTCGTCACCGCGAGCAAGGCCGCATCCAGTCGAGCCGGCTCGGTGAAGGTGTTGGTGCTGCGGAGCTTGCTCACCATCGACTGGAGGAAGTGCTGCTGACGGCGCACGCGGTCGAAGTCCCCGCCCGGCAGGCCGTAGCGCTGGCCGAGGTACCACCGCGCCTGGTCGCCGTCGAGGTGGTTGACTCCTGCCCGGAACGTGTACGGGCCCCAGCTGGTGGGCTCGGCCACCGTCACGTCAACGCCACCGAGGTCGTCGGTGACCTGGGTGAGCCCATCGAAGTCGATGGCGACGTAGTGGTCGATGCGCACCTGAGTGAGCTGCTCGATCGTCGTTATCAGCAGCGAGAGGCCACCTAGGGCGTACGCGGAATTGATCTTTTCCTTGCCATGTCCGGGAATGTCCACCCACGAGTCGCGGGGTATCGAGATGATCTGGGCGCGCTCCCGGTCCGCCGAGAATCGGGCGAGCATGATGGCGTCCGATCGCCCTGCGGGATTGGCGCCTGCCCCGGGCGACACCCGGGTGTCCGATCCCACGAACAGGAAGGTGACTGGTTCGGCTGCAGCTTCCTGTAACGGCGTGGCCCACGCGGGGCGGGCTGCATCGTCGCGGTCGGTGAAGACATCGGAGATCCGCTGGACGTTGCCGCCATACCGCTCAGCCACGAACCAGAGGCCGCCACCGACCAGCACCGCGAGGACGACGATGAGCACGCCCAGCGCGACGAGAAGCCGTCGCGCTCGTGACCGTCGGCGGGGCGGCCCCCCTCGAGAGGTGGGACCCGCCGACTGCTGTGACGAGGGTGCGGAAAGAATCTTCAGGTCATTCCGCCGGCTCTGATGGCCACGTGCGTCATCGTCCATGGTCATCCTCCCGTCAGCGGATATGGGCAGCTGACGGTACGGAGACCTCGGGGCACGGGAGAGGCTTCGTCACCCCGATGGGGCAGAGGCCCGGCCGCAACGACGTGCGACCACGCTCAGTGCCGGGCTGACCGGGGAACTGGGACGAGCGTCGTCGGGACTTCGCCCTGATCCGGAACGAGGTGTCCGCCGTCCTCATCCAGGTCACCCCTGCGGTCGCGTTCATCAGCCACACGGATGGCCGCGCCCACGCCCAGTGCGACCAACAGGGCGAGCGTCGCCCACACAAGTCCCATGATGGCCAACCAGGTCATGTGGTCGTGTCCTCAGCCGTGAGCCAAGAGCAATTCGGCAACGTAGGGCTAGTGGTCGCGTACTGGTTGCGACGGTAGCCCCTATGACTCCGACCGGCAAATTCGCGGGCGCTGTCACCGATTTCGTTGAATGGCCACGCGATAATCGCCGCTGCCTCCTGACAGGGGTGCTGTCAGTTCCGACCGTCTGACCCTGTCGGGGGGATCGCGGCGCGCCCTGGCCCGGAGGACTACTACGGTCGACGTCGGGACGGCAACCGTCACGCGGGAGCCGGTGGACGATCCGCTCCGGCGGGACAGAATGAAGGAGTCAGCAGACGATGCGGATGCTCGTCACCGGTGGTGCGGGGTTCATCGGCGCCAATTTCGTGCACCAGACGCTGCGGGACCATCCCGAGTACGAGGTCGTGGTGCTCGACGCGTTGACCTACGCCGGGAACGAGGCGTCGCTCGCCCCGGTCCGCGAGGACGTCGAGTTCGTACAGGGGTCGGTGGCCGACGCCGATCTGGTCGACCGGCTGGTGGCCGGCTGCGACGTGGTGGTGCATTTCGCCGCCGAGTCGCACAACGACAACTCGCTGCGCGACCCCTGGCCGTTCCTGCAGACCAACATCGTGGGCACGTTCGCGTTGCTGGAGGCGGTGCGGAAGCACGGCGTCCGGTACCACCACATCTCCACCGATGAGGTCTACGGCGACCTGGAGCTCGACGATCCGGCCAAGTTCACCCCGCAGACGCCGTACAACCCGAGCAGCCCGTACTCCTCGACCAAGGCCGGCTCCGATCTGCTGGTGCGGGCGTGGGTGCGCTCGTTCGACATCCACGCCACGATCTCCAACTGCTCCAACAACTACGGGCCGTACCAGCACGTGGAGAAGTTCATTCCCCGGCAGATCACCAACGTGCTGTGCGGGCTGCGGCCCAAGCTGTACGGCGCGGGGGAGAACGTGCGGGACTGGATCCACGTGGAGGACCACAACTCCGCGGTGCACACCATCCTGGACCAGGGGCGGTCGGGGGAGACCTACCTGATCGGTGCGGACGGGGAGAGGAACAACCGCGAGGTGCTCGGGCTGATCCTGGAGCTGACCGGGCAGCCCGCCGACGCCTTCGACCATGTGACCGACCGGGCCGGGCACGACCTGCGGTACGCCATCGATGCCACCAAGTTGCGCACCGAGCTGGGCTGGTCCCCCCGCTACACCGACTTCCGGGACGGCCTGGCGGCCACCATCGACTGGTACCGGGCGAACGAGGGGTGGTGGCGGCCGCAGAAGGAGCAGGTCGAGGCCGGCTACGCCGCTCGCGGCCAGTGAACGCCGTCATCCTCGGCGCCGGCGGGCAGCTGGGCCGCGCGCTGCGTCAGGAGTTCCCCGACGCCATCGCTCTCGGCCGCGCCGAGCTGGACGTCACCGACGCGACCGCTGTCCGCGCCCAGAACTGGGCCGGGGTCGACGTCGTCCTCAACGCCGCCGCGTGGACCGCTGTCGACGCCGCCGAGGACCCGGCCCATCACGCTGCCGTGCGTGCGGCCAACGTCGATGCCGTCGGGTACCTCGCCGCCGCGGCCGAGGAGCACGGCTTCGCGCTGGTCCACATCTCCAGTGAGTACGTCTTCGACGGCACCCACCCCGGCCCGATCCCCGAGGACCTTCCGCCCTCGCCGCTGAGTGTCTACGGACGCAGCAAGGCCGACGGCGACGCCCACGCCACCGGGATCGAGCGGCACTGGCTGGTGCGCACCACCTGGGTGGTGGGGGAGGGCAGCAACTTCGTCCGCACGATGGCGGGTCTGGCCGACCGGGGTATCAGCCCAACTGTCGTCGACGACCAGATCGGCCGGCCCACCTTCGCGGCCGACCTCGCCGCCGGCATCCGCCACCTGGTGGAGACCGGCGCCCCGCACGGCACCTACAACCTCACCAGCGACGGCGAACCCGCCTCCTGGGCCGACGTCGCCAAGGCCGTGTTCACCGCCCGCGGCCGCTCCGCCGACGACGTCACCCCCATCAGCACCGCCGAGTACTTCGCCGGCAAGACCGGTATCGCACCCCGTCCGCTCAACAGCGTCCTGGACCTGTCAAAGATCCGAGAGGCAGGGTTCCGGCCCCGCGACTGGCGCGACGCGCTCCGGAGCCATCTGGGCGGCCCACGCTGAGTCGTGGTCACCGACACCCGACACCGGTCGGTCGAGCTCGACCGGTCGGTGTTCGCGGGGGAACTGCGCGGAAGACCTCTGCTCCACGTCCCGACGGCGATCTGGACGACGAGGTCGACGCCCACGGTGCGGTGACTCTGGTGGACGCCTACGGCGGCGCCGGGGTGCGCGTCCACGAGTAGCT
>NZ_DATMVN010000088.1:0-8150 GCF_035563135.1 Streptomyces sp. | reverse complement strand
TGGCAGCCCGGCCTGCTGGTGGAGGTCATGGTGACAGCGGCGAGGGCGTGACCGTCCTCGCGCACCGCATCGTCGCAGACGACCGTGGCCCCACACCTGACGCACGCCCCCGCCGGGATGTTCCCGCGCAGCCACGGTGGTCGCGGGGCCCGGTGCCGGCTCGCTCATCGCAGCCGGCCTCGTCCTGCTCGAAGGCACGGGCGGTCCACCGGATCACTGGGGCCCGCTCCCTCGGGAAGGTCGATGCGCCCCGGCGTCACGCTGCTGCTGGCCCGTTTCGGGGCTTTCCCGGGTCCAGGCAGTCGTTCCTCCCGGCGCCCCTGCTACGCCGGCTCTCCCGGGGCCGGGACGACGCTGCACCAGCCCCGGACGGCCCCTGCAGCACCACGGCCGACAGGGCGCTTCCGGCCGCCCGTCGCGCCCCCACCCACCGCACCGGGGGACCGACCGCTCCGGACCTCCGCCGAGCTCACACCCAGGACACCAAGACCCCGCCCGCCCACCTCGCCGGAGAGGACAACCGCCATGACCCAAACCCCTCCCACGGTCACGACCGTCTGCATCGCCGGCTGTGGACCAGCCGGCGCCCCGCTGGACGTGCTCTGGTACCGCCTCCCCAAGGCGCCCGGGGATCCGGACGGGTCCTTCGCGCGGTTGGTGCCTGGCCGGTTGCTCCCCATGATCGACCGGGGCAGCTACTGGCAGGGCGCCTGCACCATGCCGAAGGGCACGGTGGCGTCGCTGAGGGTGGCGGGCATCGAGGCGCTGCGGTCGGACCTCAGGAAGGCGATGCCCTTCCTGAGCTCCCGGCTCGACACGGCACTGCGCAGTTGGGAGGACACCGGCTTCCTCGAGGTCCGCGTCAACCGGCTGCGCCGCTGGTACCGGCCGGGCCTGCTGTTCGTCGGGGACGCCGCCCACGCCATGTCCCCGGTCGCGGGAGTCGGCATCAACCTCGCCATCCAGGACGCGGTGGCGGCAGCCAATGCGCTCGTCGCGCCCCTGCGGCGTGGCACCGTGAGGGAACGCGACCTCCGCCGGGTGCAGCGCCGCCGCGCCTTCCCCACCCGGGTCACGCAACTCGTCCAGCGAGCGGTCCAACGACAGATGATCAGGGCAACGGGTGCTCCCGATCGACCCGCCGGGGTCCCGCTCCCCCTGCGCCTCATGTCCCGGGTTCCACTGCTGCTGCAGCTGTTCTCGCGGTTCATGGCGATCGGGATCCGCAACGAGCACGTGGCCCTACCGTGACCACCCGCGCCCGCAGCGCCGCCCCGGCACTGTCACGGCTCGGCCCTAGTCACGTCATGCCGGCACTGGCCCGCCAGGCCGCCGACCGCACGGGCGCTCCGCTGCTGCGAGCGACGGGGCCACCTGCAACGACGATTGCAACCGGAGACGACTCAGGCCGCTCTCCGAGTCGGAGAACGGCCTGGTCGACGGGGTGGAGCTGAGGGGACTCGAACCCCTGACCCCCACACTGCCAGGGCGGCTGGTGGGGGTTCCTGGACATTCGCCACCGTGCGTTCACGCAGGTCGAGCCGAAAGTGCGCTCGCCGATGAATGCCCGCAAACGACCGTGAACACCATGGCTTGGCCACCATCGTGGCACCATCTGCAGGCCTGAGCACCGCCCGACCCCCGGCCGGCGACGGTCCGGCCGTGCACTTCCTACGGTCGGTCGCGCAACTCGGGACCCTGTAGCCCCGAACGTGCGAAGTCAGTTCGTCGACGGTCGCTGCTGTGCATCCTGCGCAGGTCAAGTCATCTGCGGGGCGCCCACGAACGGAGGCGACCTGTCCCGGACGAGGAGCAATGGCGGTCAAGCGCGGCCCGTTGGACTCCCGCGGCGACAGGCCGGAGGCTGCCTTCAAGCTGGAGCCGTAACCCGTGCGTGAGGTCGTTGAAGTCCTACTCGGACAGGTGTTCACCCGCGGGACCCTTCAGGTCAAGAGCCCCAGGTGTCCTGTTGTCGGGGCCTCTGGTGCCGTCCCGATACCCGTCTGATACTTCGCCGCGCTCGCACCGCCCGGCCGCCGCCTGGCCGCCAATGCCGGGGTGGACGTACTGGTAGACGGTGAGCGTGATCAGGCCGTACTCGGTGGAGAACACACGGCCCGTCGAAGGCTCGTGCTGCAACGGTTGAGCCGCCAGGTAGCACAACCACTTCTCAAAGAGACCGGTGACGGCGCAGTGGCGGGTGGCTGAGTGGGCCAGGACCCAGACCCGGGTTCCCCCTAGCGGATGCTGCCGTCCCGCGTCATGCCCCCACCGGCCGTGTGCTGCCCTTCTCCCCCGGCCCGGGCGCTCAGGAAAGCCTCCAAGGTCGCTGTGCGGTGCCGCCGCGCAGTGAGCTCGATCTCCACCGCGTCTGCTCCCCGCTCGATCACCTCAAGGATCTCCTCGTGTTCAGCCACGCTGGCGGGTGGCCTTCCGGGGACGAAGCCGAAGATGGAGTCACGCAGCGCAGCCAACCTGCTCCAGCCACGCCCGACGAGGTCCTGCACATGCGGATTCGGACAGTGATCGAACAGCAATGAGTGAAACGCCCGGTTCATCTCCGTGAAGCGATGCGGGTCGAAGTCATCGAGGCATGCCCGCATCTGGTCGTTGACCTCGCGCGCTGCAGCGATGGTGTCCGGAGACAGCAGTGGGGCGGCCAATGCAGTGGCGTACCCCTCGACGAGGGCCAGCGTCTGCATCGTGTGGATGTACTCCGCCTCATCGACGAGGGCGACCTGTGCTCCGACGTTCTTCACGAAGGTGACCAGGCCCTCGGCCTCGAGTAGCCGGACCGCCTCACGGACGGGCACCACGCTCACTCCCAGCTCGCCGGCGATCTGAGCCAGCACGAGCCGGTACCCCGGCGTGAAGTGACCGCTCGTGATCTGCTCGCGGATCCACCGATACGAGAGCTGGACCTTGCTCGGCGGCACATCCGCGACGGCGTTCACCATCACCCAGGAACGTCCTCACGGACGACGATCGCGGCCACGACGTGATGATATACGAATTTGCCGCGGGCAGTTCGCCCCGTACGCGTCTCCGGGGAGTGCTCTAGCAGCCCTTCGCGCTGATCGGCGAGTGCCGCCGCGCGGCGGCTGCCGCTGTCGTGAAACCGAACACCATCGCGGTCGCTCCCGACCGGCTCCGGCTCGCCGACGTGTCCCAACTGCCCACCGGGCCTCGCTCTCCATGGCCAGCGCGCCCTGCGGGGTCCTGGATGAGCCGACTGGTCACCGGCCGGCGGAGAGGACAGCACCGGTGCCCAGTGCCCAGCGAGGTCGCGATCGGGTGCGAAGAGACCCGAGCATGGCCGCCGAGCACGCCGTCCGGTCGTAGCGGCGACGGACGGTCAGTTCCGCCATCCGCCGCCGCTGTGACCGCCCCACTCAGGCGAAGGGGTCCCCGGTCAGCGTGTACTTCGTCTGGAGGTACTCCTTGATGCCTTCCGCGCCGCCCTCGCGGCCGAGGCCGGAGAGCTTCCACCCGCCGAAGGGAGCGGCGGCGTTGGACAGCACCCCGACATTCAGGCCCATCATCCCGGTCTCGAGGCGGTCGATCATCCGCTGCCCGCGCGCGAGGCTCTCGGTGTAGACGTAGGAGACGAGGCCGTACTCGGTGTCGTTGGCCAGGCGCACCGCCTCGTCCTCGTCGTCGAAGGGGACGATGGCGAGCACCGGGCCGAAGATCTCCTCGCGGAGGATGTCCGACCCGGACGTGACGTCGGAGACGACGGTGGGCTCGTAGAAGGTGCCCGGACCGGGGACCGCCTTCCCACCGGTACGCAGTGTCGCGCCTCGCTCGACCGCATCGGTGACGAGCGCGTCGACCTTGGTCACGGCCCGGTCGTCGATGAGCGGCCCGATGACCACGCCGTCCTCGGTGCCCCGACCGATCCGCATGGCCTCGACGCGCTCGGTCACCCGAGCTGCGAACTCGTCGGCGACCGATCGGTGCACGAGGAAGCGGTTGGCGGCGGTGCACGCCTGGCCGATGTTGCGGAACTTCGCCGCCATGGCCCCGTCGACCGCCTTGCCGAGGTCGGCGTCGTCGAAGACCACGAACGGCGCGTTGCCACCGAGTTCCATGGAGGTGCGGAGCACGCCCTCCGCGGCTTGTGCCAGCAGCTTCTGCCCGACCGGGGTGGAGCCGGTGAACGACAGCTTCCGCAGCCGCGGGTCGCGGATGATCGGCTCCGACACCGCACCGGACGTGCTGGTCGTGATCACGTTGACCACGCCCTTCGGCAGCCCGGCGTCCTGGAGCAGCTTGACGAAGTAGAGCGTCGTGAGCGGTGTCAGCTCCGCCGGCTTGATGACGACCGTGCAGCCCGCTGCGAGCGCCGGGGCGATCTTGCGGGTGGCCATCGCCAGGGGGAAGTTCCACGGCGTGATCAGGTAGCACGGACCCAGCGCGTGCTGGGAGACGATCATCCGGCCGGTGCCCTCGGGGTTCGGCCCGTAGCGACCCTGGATCCGCGCCGCCTCCTCGCTGAACCACCGGACGAACTCGCCTCCGTAGGCGACCTCGCCCCGGGCCTCGGCGATCGGCTTGCCCATCTCGATCGCCATCAGCAGGGCGAAGTCCTCCTTGCGCTCCTGCAGCAGGTCGAACGCGCGGCGGAGCAGCTCCGCCCGCTCCCGGAGGGGTGTGCGCGACCAGGCGGAAAAGGCTGCGTCCGCCGCGTCGAGCGCCGACCTGCCGTCGGCGACGGACGCATCTGCGATCTGCTTCACGACCCCACCCGTGGCAGGGTCGAACACCCGCAACCTCTTGTCGCCCTCAGCAGCACGCCAGTCGCCGCCGATGAACAGTCCATCGGGGACATCGGCCAGCAGAACGGATTCGCGGCTCTCGCTCATGGCGGCGTTCCTTCGTCGTCGGACCCCCTAGCGGAGGTCGCCGGGAGTGGCTTGACTGCGCTCCAGGTCACCATATACGATTTCGCATACGATCCAAGGGGAGCCAATGACGACTCACAACGGCCACGAGGGGCACGCCGCAGACCTACGTTTTGCGGGTCTTCCCGGTCGACCAGGCAAGATCATCGCCGTACACCTGAGCTACCCGTCGCGCGCCGACCAGCGCGGCCGGCGACCGGCTCACCCCTCGTACTTCCTCAAGCCCTCGAGTTCGGTGGCGGCCTCTGGCGGCGCGATCGAGCGCCCCGAGGGAACCGAACTCCTCGCTTTCGAGGGCGAGGTCGCGCTCGTCATCGGCGAGCCCGCCCGCCGCGTGTCGGCCGAGGACGCGTGGTCGCACGTCGCCTGGGTGACCGCGAGCAACGACTTCGGCCTGTACGACCTGCGCGCGAACGACCGCGGGTCGAACGTCCGGTCCAAGGGCGGCGACGGCTTCACCCCGATCGGCCCCGAGCTCATCGACGCGCGGATCGTGCCTCCTGATGCGCTCCGCGTGCGCGTGTGGGTGAACGGCGAGATCGCCCAGGACGACACCACCGCCGGGCTGCTCTTCACGTTCCCGCAGATGGTCGCCGACCTGTCGCAGCACTTCACCTTGGAGAGCGGGGACGTCATCCTCACCGGCACGCCCGCGGGTTCCTCCGTCGTGGCTCCCGGGGACGTCGTCGAGGTCGAGGTCGACGCGCCGGGCGTGGCCGGTGCACCGAGCTCAGGACGGCTCGTCACCACGGTGGTCCAGGGCACGGCGTCGTTCGACGCCTCACTCGGGTCGCTTCCCGCGGTGGACGACACACAGCGCGCCGAGGCGTGGGGGTCGCGCGAGGCCGCCGGACTCCCCGCCGAGCCGATCGCCTCCTCGGCAGCCTCAGCCCCCGGCGTCCTGACCCCGGAGCTGCGGGCGAAGCTGGAGAAGGCGCCCGTCGCCGGCCTGTCCCAACAGCTGCGCAAGCGGGGTCTGAACGACGTCACGATCGACGGTGTCCGCCCGATGCACCCGGACCGGAAGGTCGTCGGGACCGCCCGCACGCTGCGCTTCGTCCCCCACCGGGAGGACCTGTTCGCCTCCCACGGAGGCGGCTACAACGCCCAGAAGCGCGCCTTCGACGCGGTGGGCGAAGGAGAGGTCATCGTCATCGAGGCACGCGGGGAGACCCGCTCCGGAACGCTCGGGGACATCCTCGCCATCCGTGCCCACGCCCGCGGGGCAGCCGCCATCGTGACCGACGGCGGAGTGCGCGACTACGAGGCCGTCGCTGCGGTCGGCATCCCGGTTTACACCAGCGGCGCGCATCCCGCCGTCCTCGGCCGACGTCATGTGCCGTGGGACGTCGACGTCACGATCGGCTGTGGCGGCACGACCGTCCAGCCGGGCGACGTCGTCGTGGGTGACGCGGACGGGGTGATCGTCATCCCGCCCACGCTCGTCGAGGAGGTCGTCGACGCGGCCCTCGCCCAGGAGGACGAAGACGCCTGGGTTGCCGCCCGGGTCGCGGAGGGACACCCGGTGGACGGGCTGTTTCCCATGAACGCCCACTGGCGCGCCCGCTACGACGAGGCCCTCCAGCAGGTTCACACACCGACGCCATGAAGCCGTCCAACGGCCCGAACAGGTCGCACGCAGACCCCGGTCGGTGACGCCCCGCAGTTCCATGCCGCACGAACACCCCGATGAGGCCTGCAGCCTCTTCACCCCTATCCGGGAGACCCCATGACCAACATCGCCACGCTCGGCGCGGAACGCCACGTCCCCACCGACCTGCCTACCCGCATCCAGCACTACATCGACGGCGAGTTCGTCGACTCGGCGGACGGCGACACGTTCGACGTGCTGGACCCTGTCTCGAACCAGGTGTACTTGCAGGCCGCCGCCGGCAAGAAAGCCGACATCGACAGGGCTGTCGCCGCCGCCCGCCGAGCCTTCGCCGAGGGACCGTGGCCGCGGCTGCTCCCCCGTGACCGCTCGCGAGTCCTGCACCGCGTCGCCGACATCGTCGAGTCCCGCGACGCCCGGCTCGCGGAGCTCGAGTCGTTCGACTCCGGCCTGCC
The DNA here is from genome assembly GCF_035563135.1 of Streptomyces sp. Lineage (GTDB taxonomy): Bacteria > Actinomycetota > Actinomycetes > Streptomycetales > Streptomycetaceae > Streptomyces. The sequence continues at coordinate 1,179 of NZ_DATMVN010000088.1, read as the reverse complement.
GATCACCCAGGCGCTCGGGCAGGCACGCCGGGCGGCCGAGAACTTCCGGTTCTTCGCCGATCTGATCGTCGCCCAGGCGGACGACACCTTCAAGGTGCCCGGCCGCCAGATCAACTACGTCAACCGCAAGCCGATCGGCGTCGCGGGGCTGATCACGCCGTGGAACACGCCGTTCATGCTCTCGTCGTGGAAGCTCGGTCCGGCGCTGGCGACCGGCAACACCGTCGTGCTGAAGCCCGCCGAGTTCACGCCGCTGTCCGCGTCGCTGTGGGCGGGGATCTTCGAGGAGGCCGGGGTACCGAAGGGCGTCTTCAACCTCGTGAACGGCCTCGGTGAGGACGCCGGCGACGCGCTGGTGAAGCACCCTGACGTGCCGCTGATCTCCTTCACCGGCGAGAGCCGGACCGGCCAGATCATCTTCGGCAACGCTGCGCCGTTCCTCAAGGGCCTGTCGATGGAGCTCGGCGGGAAGTCCCCGGCGGTGGTGTTCGCGGATGCCGACCTCGACGCGGCCATCGACGCCACGATCTTCGGGGTCTTCTCCCTCAATGGCGAGCGGTGCACGGCCGGCAGCCGCATCCTCGTTCAGCGGGAGGTCTACGACGAGTTCGTGCAGCGCTATGCCGCGCAGGCGGAGCGCGTGCGCGTGGGATACCCGCACGACCCGGCCACGGAAGTGGGTGCGCTCGTGCACCCGGAGCACTTCGAGAAGGTCATGGGCTACATCGAGATCGGCAAGGGCGAGGCGCGCCTCGTCGCCGGCGGCGGCCGCCCCGAGGGCTTCGAGTTCGGCAACTTCGTCGCCCCCACGGTGTTCGCCGACGTCGCGCCCGATGCCCGGATCTTCCAGGAGGAGATCTTCGGACCCGTCGTGGCGATCACCCCGTTCGACACCGACGAGGAGGCGCTGGCCCTGGCCAACGACACCCGCTACGGGCTGGCCGCCTACGTCTGGACCAACGATCTGCAGCGGGCGCACAACTTCGCGCAGTCGGTGGAGGCCGGGATGGTGTGGCTGAACTCCAACAACGTCCGCGATCTCCGCACCCCGTTCGGCGGCGTCAAGGCGTCGGGTCTCGGCCACGAGGGCGGCTACCGCTCCATCGACTTCTACACCGACCAGCAGGCGGTGCACATCACGCTGGGCGCCGTGCACAACCCCTCCTTCGGCAAGTCCGC
>NZ_DATMVN010000087.1:0-3905 GCF_035563135.1 Streptomyces sp. | reverse complement strand
GCTACCGCGCCCGGGTGGAGCGGATCCTCGTCGAGGACGGGCGGGCGGTCGGCGTACGGCTGCGGGACGGGCAGGAGCACTTCGCCGACCATGTGATCGCCGCCTGCGACGGGCCGACGGTGCTGGACCGGCTGCTGGAGGGGCGGTGGAGCAGCCCGCGCACCGAGCGGCTGTACACGGAGCTGCTGGACCGGCCGGACAACCTGTACCCGGCGGTGGTCTCCGCGTTCGTCGGGATCGACGGCCCGCTGCCCGCCGGTGAGCCGCACAGCACCACGTACCTCCTCGGTCCGGAGCGGGGCGCGGCGCTGCCGGGGAGCCTCCAGCACAGTCTGGTGGTGCAGCGGCGGTCCGACTACGCCGACGGCTTCGCGCCGGCCGGGAAGTCGGTGCTGCACTGCACGTACTTCACCGACCACCGGTCCTGGCAGGATCTGCGGAAGGCGGACCGGCGGGCGTACCGGGAGCGCAAGCAGGAGGTCGTCGACTTCCTGCGGGGCTTCCTGGCCGAGCGTCATCCGGGCCTCGATGAGCGGATCGAGCTGGTGGACGTGGCGACGCCGGCGACGACGGAGCGGTACACCGGCAACACCTACGGCAGCATCCTGGCCTGGAAGGCGTTCTCCGAGGCCGACGACGTGTCGACCGCGCTGGTGGACCGGGACCGGATGCGGCTGCCGGGGCTGAGCGGCTTCTCGATGGCCGGGCAGTGGACCGGGATGGGCGGCCTGATCCGGGCCGCGACCAGCGGCCGGTACGCGGTCCAGTTCCTCTGCGACGAGCTGGGCCGGGAGTTCCGGGCCTGGCCGAGCGAGGGCGCCGGGCCGTGGCATCCCGGGAGGCTGGGCCGGCTGCCACGACTCGAACAGCGGGGCGACGCCGGGAAGGCGGCGGTGACCGAATGACCAGAAGGACCATGCTGATCGTCGGCGGAGGGCTCGGCGGGCTCTCCACCGGCTGCTACGCCCAGATGAACGGCTATCGCAGCAGGGTGCTGGAGATGCACGAGATCCCGGGCGGTTCCTGCACGGCCTGGGACCGGGGCGACTTCACCCTCGACTGCTGTGTGAGCTGGCTGCTCGGCAGCGGGCCGGGCAACGAGATGCACCAGATCTGGCTGGAGCTCGGCGCGCTCCAGGGCAAGCGGATGCGCAACTTCGATGTGTTCAACACGGTGCGCGGCCGGGACGGGCGGGCGGTCCACTTCTACTCCGATCCGGACCGCCTCGAAGCGCACCTGCTCGCCCTCTCCCCCGGCGACGCCCGGGTGATCCGCGACTTCTGCGCCGGGCTGCGGACCTTCCGCAAGGCACTGGCCCGCTACCCGTTCCTCACCCCGGTCGGGCTCATGGGCCGCCTGGAGCGCTGGCGGATGCTGGCGTCCCTGGTCCCCTACTTCAACGTGATCCGGCGCTCCATCGGCACGCTGATGCGGGACTACTCGCAGCGCTTCCGGGACCCGCTGCTGCGCGAGGCGTTCAACTTCATCCTGTACGAGAAGCATCCCAACTTCCCCGTGCTGCCGTTCTACTTCCAGCTCGCGGCGCACGCCGACGCCTCGGCCGGTGTCCCCGAGGGCGGCTCGCTCGGCCTGGCCCGCTCGGTCGAGGAGCGCTACCGGAGGCTCGGCGGCGAGGTCATGTACAACGCCAGGGTCGTGGAGATCCTGGTGGAGAACGACCGGGCGGCCGGGGTCCGGCTGAGCGACGGCACGGAGCTGCGGGCGGACATCGTGGTCTCCGCCTGCGACGGGCGCACCACGCTCCTCGACCTGCTGAAGGGCCGCTACCTCACCGACACGTACCGGGAGCTGTACACCCGGACCATCACGGAACCCGGCATGGTCTTCCCCGGCTACCTCACGGTCTTCCTGGGGCTGCGCCGGCCCTTCCCGGACGGCGAGCCCTGCACCACGTACCTCCTGGGGGACGCGGTCGCGGAACGGCTCACCGGCATCCGGCACCCCAGCGTCAACGTGCAGTTCCGCAGCCGCCACTACCCGGAGCTGTCGCCGCCGGGCACCTCCGTGGTGTACGCCACGTACTTCTGCGACATCGCGCCGTGGCGGGAGCTGAGCACCGGTCCCGAGCAGTTCACCCGGATCCGCCGCGGCGAGGAGCTGCACACGCTGCCGGTCGGGCGCGGGCGCGACTACCAGCGGGCCAAGCGGCAGGTGCGGGACACGATCGTGGACTTCCTCGACGAGCGGCACCCCGGGCTGCGGGACGCGATCGTGGTGCGGGACGTGTCCACCCCGCTCACCCAGGTCCGCTACACCGGCAACTACGACGGCACGGTGCTCGGCTGGCAGCCGTTCGTGGACAGCGGCGAGACCGTGGAGCAGGAGGTCAAGCGACACGGTCCGGGACTGCCGGGGCTCGCGGACTTCTACCTGTCCGGCGTCTGGGCCACCACCGGCGGCCTGATCCGGGCCGCGGCCTCGGGACGGCACGTCATGCACTTCGTCTGCCGCGACGACGGGCGGCCGTTCACCGCCTCCGTCGACGACAGCGCCCCTCTCCCCGTACAACTCATCGAACCCGCAGGAGCGACCCCGTGAAGACCGAGAAGTGGATCGTCAGCGAGCACAACGACGGCGTGCCGGACGTGGACCGGATGTACGTGAAGGTGGTGGAGGAGCTCAACACCGACCTGGCCGAGGACGAGATGCTGCTGCGCACGCGGTACGTCTCCGTCGACCCCTACCTCCACGGGATCGCCCTGGACACCCCGGTGGGCGACCACATGGGCGCCGACTCGATCATGGAGGTGCTGGCGGCCGGACCGCGGGCGATGTTCGGCGTCGGGGACCTCGTGCAGGGCTTCGGCGGCTGGCGCACCCACCTGGTCAGTAACGGCGCGGGGGCACTGTGGCAGACCGGCACGTTCCCGATGGTCTTCCCCGCGTACCGGAAGCTGGACCCGGCCCACTACGACGAGGCGCTGCCGCTGAGCACCGCGCTCGGCATCCTCGGCGGCGCCGGGATGACCGCGTGGGGCGCCCTCACCACCTTCCTGGCCGTACGGCCCGGCGACACGGTCCTGATCAGCGGCGCGTCCGGCGCGATCGGCACGCTGGTCGGGCAGCTGGCGAAGCGGGCGGGCGCGCGGGTGGTGGGCACGACCGGTTCGCCGGAGAAGGCGGCGCGGCTGACGGCGCTCGGCTTCGACGCCGTCGTCGTCTTCCGGCACGGCGGGGGCCCGGCGCAGCTCCGCGAGGACCTGGCGAAGGCGGCTCCTGGCGGCGTCGACCGGTACTTCGACAACCTCGGCGGGGTCATGACCGACACCGTCTTCACGATGCTCACCGTGGACAGCCGGGTCGCGGTGTGCTGGCAGTGGGCGAGCCAGGTCGGCGGCGAGTGGACCGGGCTCCGGCTGCTGCCGTACATCATGTTCCCGCGCACGACGATCCGCGGGATCTTCGCGCTGGAGTGGTTCACCGAGGACAACTGGGCGGCGCTGCACGCCGAGCTGGGGCCGCTGGTGCGCGCCGGCGAGATCCGCTACCAGCAGACCGTGCACCACGGCTTCGACTCCGTTCCCGCCGCCTACCGCAGCCTGTACACCGACCGTGCGGCGTCCTTCGGCAAGGTGCTGGTCGAGCTGTGAGGCGCGGCCACACCCGGGCGCTCACGGAGGGCCCGAGCCCGGCCGACGCGCACGAGCCAGTCCTGCCGTACCCCGACGGCTGGTTCTCGGTGGCGTTCTCCTCGGAGGTGGTGCGGGGGGCGCTGCTGACCCGGCCGCTCCAGGGCGAGGACGTGGTGCTCTACCGGCTCCGCGACGGTGAGGTGCGGGCGGTCCGCCCGTACTGCCCGCACCTGGGGGCGCACCTCGGGCTCGGCGCACTGGAGGGCGACGAACTGCTGTGCCCCTTCCACCGCTTCGCCTTCGGCCCGGAC
>NZ_DATMVN010000086.1:0-20314 GCF_035563135.1 Streptomyces sp. | reverse complement strand
GCGGTGGTGGATCGCCGATCCGGCGCACCCCGGGAGCAAGCCCGCCGAGGTGGGCTATCCGGCGGCGGGGACGGCCAACGCCGAGGTGGGGCTCTTTCTGGCGGGCCTGGACGGGACACGCACCGAGATCGTCTGGGACCGCTCCCGCTTTCCCTACGTCGCGCGGGTGCACTGGTCCTCGCACGGCGCCCCGCTGCTTCTGGTGCAGGCGCGTGACCAGCGCAGCCAGCTGTATCTGGCCGTCGACACGCAGACCGGCGCGACCCGCACGGTGCATGTCGACGAGGACGCCGTCTGGCTCGATCTCTTCGCCGGGGCGCCCGCCTGGGCACCGGACGGGCGGCTCGTCCGGATCGCCGACGAAGGGGGCGCGCGGGTGCTCTCGGTCGGCGACCGTCCGCTGACCGGTGGCCGGCTGCACCTCCAGGCGGTGCTGGACATCGGGGAGTCGGACATCCTGGTGCAGGCGACCGCGGGCGAGGACGCGGTGGATCCGGAGACCGGCCAGAGCCATGTGTACCGGGTCAACGAGCTGGGCGTGGAGCGCGTCAGCGAGGGCGCCGGGGTGCACTCCGCGGTGCGCGCGGGCGGTGTGACGGTGCTGGTGTCGGCGTCCCCGGAGCGCCCCGGGACGGCCGTGCGGGTGCTGCGGGACGGCAAGCGGATCGCCACCGTGGCGAATCTCGCCCAGGAGCCGGTCCTGGCCGCGAGGGTGCGTCTGACCGAGGGGGGCGCACGGCGGATTCCGTGCGCCGTGCTGCTCCCCACGGGCTACGAGGAATCGGACGGTCCGCTCCCGGTCCTGATGGACCCCTACGGTGGCCCGCACGGCCGCCGGGTGGTGGCCGCCCACAATCCGCACCTCACGTCCCAGTGGTTCGCGGACCACGGTTTCGCCGTGATCGTCGCGGACGGCCGGGGCGCGCCGGGCCGTTCGCCCGGCTGGGAGAAGGCGGTGCGGGACGATCTCACCCTCACCCTCGACGACCAGGTCGAGGCGCTGCACGCCCTGGCCGGGCGCTTCCCGCTGGACCTGTCGAAGGTGGCCGTGCGGGGCTGGTCGTACGGGGGTTATCTCTCGGCGCTCGCGGTGCTGCGCCGCCCCGACGTCTTCCACGCGGCGGTCGTCGGAGCACCGGTGGCGGACTGGCGGCTGTACGACACCCACTACACCGAGCGCTACCTCGGCGATCCCGCGGAGCAGCCCGCGGTCTACGCCCGCAACTCCCTGGTGACCGACGAGGGTCTCTCCGAACCGGCCGACGAGGTGCGGCCGATGATGATCGTCCACGGCCTGGCCGACGACAACGTGGTGGTCGCCCACGCTCTGCGGCTGTCGTCCGCGCTGCTGTCCGCCGGGCGCCCGCACGAGGTGCTGCCGCTGAGCGGGGTGACGCACATGACGCCGCAGGAGCAGGTCGCCGAGAACCTGCTGCTGCTCCAGGTGGACTTCCTCAGGCGGTCCCTGGGACTCTCCCGGGGGTAGGGGCTGTCACCAGCCGGGCGGCGGGGACGAGGGCGGCGGCGGGCTGCCGGCGCCGCCCCGGCTCTGCGGAGGGCCGTAGCCGGGCTGCGGAGGGCCGTAGCCCGGCGTGGGGCCCTGCGGGTGGCCGTGACCCGGCGCCCCGGACTGCGGATAGCCGTGGCCCAGCACTCCGGACTGCGGATAGCCGTAGCTCTGCGCCCCGGGCTGCGGGTAGCCGTAGCCGCCGGGGCCCCCGCCCTGTCCGGCGGTGTCCCCGGGCCCCCTGGGCGCCAGGACGAGCAGCGCCGCCGCCCCGGCGAGGGCGAAGAGGAACGAGGTGAGCATGCTGAGCTGTTGCTCGGCCGGTGCCTCGCCGAAGTGTTCCAGCCACCCGTTGTCGAGGTTCCGGGCGATCTGGCAGCTACCGGAGACCAGCAGGAAGCCCGCGGCGATCATGCCGAGCGGACGTGCGTGGACGGCACGGAAGAGGGCGGTCCACGCCACCACCAGGCAGAGCACCCCGAGCACCACGCTGCTCCAGCCGGGCGGGGCGGCGGTCAGCCCGAGCGTGAGGGCCTCCCCGCCGATGAACCAGTCCGGGTAGAGCCCGTCGGGCAGCCGGAAGATCTGGCGGATCTCCCAGGCGATCATGACGGCCCCGGAGGTGCCGAGCACCAGGAAGGCCGTGATCCCGGCCCCGCGGCCGGGGCGGGCCGGCCGCGGTTCGTACGGGTCCTCGGACTGCCTGCGGCCGGCGGCTCCGGCGACGACGAGTGCGAGAGCGGCCGCCAGGGCGACGAAGGTGCCGATGAGGGCGCGGGTGCGCAGCTCGTCGCTGAACCGTCCGTCCATCACGGTCGAGCCGATGGTCCAGATGCCCGGCAGACGAAGGGCGAGCGTGACCAGTCCGGTGACGACCAGCGTCGACGCGGCGACCGGGGAGCGCAGCGCGGCGAACAGGGCGAGGACGTGGACGACGAGCAGCACCGGGTCGGCCTGCAGGGTGGCGGGCAGCTCCTCCGGCCACCCGTCCGTGTATCCGGCCCAGTAACGCAGCAGGGCGGACGGATCGCCCGCAGCCCGCAGATCTCTCACGATCCAGCCCGTGACAAGGGCCGCGAGCACGGCGCACAGCACCGCTCCGGTGATCCTGGCTCCCCGTGTGAGTATCACACCGGCGATACTCCACCGCGGTCCGCCGATGGACAAGGGGTCCTGTGGGCGAGGAGGGGACGGGTGACCGGCCGGGACGACGTGATGAACGCCCCGGCCGGCCCACGGCACCCGCACGGCCGTACGCTCTCCATGGTGGGAGGTCCGTATATCGGTGTGACAACGGTCGAGTTGCCTCTGTGTTAACGAACCTGATGCTCACTCATCCGTCTTTGTCCCTCCGGGCGCCTCCCGCAGGTCTTCCGCCGGCACCACGTGCTTCTCCTCGGCGAAGTGGCACGCCGAGTCGTGCCGGGCCGGTGAGTCCGAGTCCCGGAGGACCGCCGGCACCGCCAGCAGCGGCACCTCCCGCTCGCACCGCTCCTGCGCCTTCCAGCAGCGGGTGCGGAAACGGCAGCCGGACGGGATGTTCGCCGGGGACGGCACGTCGCCGTGCAGGATGATCCGCTCCCGGTGTTCCCGGGCCCTCGGGTCGGGCACCGGGACGGCCGACAGCAGCGCCTGGGTGTACGGGTGCGTGGGGTGGTCGTAGATCTCCTCGTCCGTGCCGATCTCGACGATCCGCCCCAGGTACATGACGCCGACCCGGTCGGAGATGTGCCGGACGACCGACAGGTCGTGCGCGATGAACAGGAAGCTCAGGTCGAACTCGGTCTGCAGCCGGTCCAGCAGGTTGACGACCTGGGCCTGGACCGACACGTCGAGCGCGGAGACCGGTTCGTCGGCGACGATGATCTCGGGGTTGAGCGCGAGGCCCCGGGCGATCCCGATGCGCTGGCGCTGGCCGCCGGAGAACTGGTGCGGATAACGGTTGATGTACTCCGGGTTCAGCCCGACGACGTCCAGGAGGTCCTGCACCTTCTGCCGGCGGCTCCCCTTGGGCGCCACCTCGGGGTGGATCTCGTACGGCTCCCCGACGATGTCGCCGACCGTCATGCGCGGGTTCAGCGAGGTGTACGGGTCCTGGAACACCATCTGGATGTTGCGGCGCACGGCCTTCAGCGCGCGCCCGGACAGCTTGGTGACGTCCTCGCCCTTGTAGCGGATCACGCCTCCGGTCGGCGGCTCCAGGTGCACCAGCAGCTTCGCCACGGTCGACTTGCCGCAGCCGGACTCCCCCACGATGCCCAGCGTCTCGCCCGCGGCCAGCTCGAAGTCCACGCCGTCGACGGCCTTGACCGCGCCGATCTGCTTCTTGAACAGCACGCCCCGGGTCAGGGGGTAGTGCTTGACCAGGCCGCGCACCTCCAGGATGGGGTCGCCCTCAGCGTGCATCGAGCGTCTCCTTCCAGAAGTGGCAGGCGCTCCGGCGCTCCTCGGACACGGTGTGGAGCGGCGGCACGTCCGTGCGGCAGACGGCCTGCGCCATGGGGCAGCGCGGGTGGAAGGCGCAGCCGGGCGGGATGTGCAGCAGGTTGGGCGGCAGGCCCTTGACCGCGTAGAGCTCCTGGCCCTTCTGGTCCAGGCGCGGGATCGATTTCAGCAGGCCCTTGGTGTACGGGTGGGCGGGCGCGCGGTAGAGGTCGTGGACGGGTGACGTCTCGACGATCCGGCCCGCGTACATCACGGCGATCCTGTCGGCGACGTCGGCCACCACGCCGAGGTCGTGGGTGATGAGGATGAGCCCCATGTTGAGCTCGCGCCGCAGTTCCGCGAGCAGCTCCATCACCTGGGCCTGGACGGTCACGTCCAGGGCCGTGGTCGGTTCGTCGGCGATGATGAGGTCGGGCTCCAGGGCCAGCGCCATGGCGATCATGATGCGCTGGCGCATGCCGCCGGAGAACTGGTGCGGGAAGTCGCCGGCCCGCTCGCGCGCGGCCGGGATGCGTACCCGGTCCATCAGCTCGACGGCCTTGGCCCTGGCGTCGCCGCGGGACATCCCGCGGTGCACGACGAACATCTCGCCGAGCTGGTCCCCCACGCTGAGCACCGGGTTCAGCGAGGACAGCGCGTCCTGGAAGATCATGGCCATCTCCTGGCCGCGGATCCTGCGACGGGCGTCGGCCCCGAGCTTCAGCAGGTCGTGGCCCTGGAAGAGGATCTCTCCCCCGCTGATCCGCCCGGGCGGCATGTCGAGGATGCCCATGATCGCCTGGGCGGTGACGGACTTGCCCGAGCCGGACTCGCCGAGGACCGCGAGCGTCTCGCCCTCCGCCACCGAGTAGTCGACCCCGTTGACGGCCTTGGCCACGCCGTCCCGGGTGTGGAACTCCACGTGCAGATCGCGCACTTCGAGCAACATGGCAGCGGACTCCTCAGCGCAGCTTGGGGTCGAGGGCGTCGCGGACCGCGTCGCCGAGCATGATGAAGGCGAGCACGGTGACGGCCAGGGCCCCGGCGGGCCAGAGCAGCATGTGCGGCGCGTTACGGACGTACTGGGAGGCGGCGGAGATGTCGATGCCCCAGGAGACGGCCGGCGGTTTCAGGCCGACCCCGAGGTACGAGAGGGTCGCCTCCAGCGAGATGTACGTCCCCAGGGCGATGGTGGCGACGACGATCACCGGGGCGATGGCGTTGGGGGTGATGTGGCGCAGCAGCATCCGGGAGTTCGAGGCACCCAGCGCCCGGGCCGCCTGGACGTAGTCGTTCTGTTTGGCGGTGATGACGGACCCGCGCGCGATGCGGGCGATCTGGGGCCAGCCCAGCAGGACGATGAAGCCGATCACGGGCCAGACGGTGGAGCTGGTGACGACGGACAGGAAGACCAGTCCGCCGAGGACCACCGGGATGCCGAAGAAGATGTCCGTGATGCGGGAGAGCACGGCGTCCCACGCCCCGCCGAAGAAGCCGGCGAGGCCGCCCAGCACGCCGCCCAGCAGCGAGACCCCGAGGGTGGAGAGGACACCGACGGTCACCGAGGTCCGTGCGCCGTGGACGGTACGGGTGTAGACGTCGCAGCCCTGGCCGTCGAAACCGAAGGGGTGCCCGGGCCGGGAGCCCTCCTGGGCCCTGGCCAGATCGCAGTCGAGCGGGTCCTGGGTGGCGATCAGGGACGGCCAGACCGAGATGACCACCAGGAACAGGATGAGCAGCCCGGAGACGATGAAGACCGGATTGCGGCGCAGATCGCGCCAGGCGTCGGACCACAGGCTGCGTGGCCTGCCCGTGGGCCCGGTGCCCTCCGGACCGCCGGGCGTCTTCTCCAGCGTGGTGCCCTCGTCCATCGCGAGGTCCATCGCTCCGCCCGCGCCGGCCCCCGAGATCGCTCCGCCGCCCGTCGCGTCGTCCCACGGCTTCTGCTCAGGCATAGCGGATCCTCGGGTCGAGTACGGCGTACAGGAGGTCGACGATCAGGTTCGCCGCCAGGAAGACGAGGACCAGGACGGTGACGAACCCGACGACGGTCTGCGAGTTCTGGCGCAGGATGCCCTGGTAGAGCTGGTAGCCGACGCCGTGGATGTTGAAGATGCGCTCGGTGACGATCGCCCCTCCCATCAGGGCCCCCACATCCGTACCGATGAAGGTGACGACGGGGATGAGGGAGTTGCGCAGCAGGTGCCGCACGACCACACGGCGCCTGGGGAGGCCCTTGGCCACCGCCGTACGGACGTAGTCGGCGCGGGCGTTCTCGGCGATCGAGGTCCGGGTGAGCCGGGTGACGTAGGCCAGGGAGACGGAGGCCAGGACGAGCCCGGGGACGATGAGCTCGTCGACGGGGGCCTCGGAGGAGACGGACGGCTTGATGACGCCCCACTCCACGCCCAGCAGGAGCTGGAGCAGCAGCCCGGTGACGAACGTCGGTACGGCGATGACGACGAGGGTCAGGATCAGCACCACGGTGTCGACGGGCCGCCCGCGGCGCAGTCCGGTGACGACGCCGAGGCTGATGCCGATGACGATCTCGAACACGATCGCGACGATGGTGAGCCGGATGGTGATGGGGAAGGCGGTGGCCATCAGCTCCGTGACCTTCTGCCCGTTGAAGGCCGTGCCGAAGTCACCGGTGAAGATGTTGCCCATGTAGGTCAGGTATTGCTGCCAGACCGGCTTGTCGAGGCCGAACTCGGTGCGCAGCCGGGCGGCGGTCGCGGGGTCGCACCGGCGGTCGCCGCAGAGGCCCGCGACGGGATCTCCCATCACGTTCACCATGAGGAAGATCAGCAGCGTGGTGCCGAGGAACACGGGGATCATCTGCAGCAGCCGCCGGATCACATAACGTCCCATGAGGGGCTCCGGGGGTCGGGGCGGAAGGACCGGGAGGCCGGGTGGCCGGTGCGGTGTACCGCACCGGCCACCCGGCCTCAGGGGGTCACTTGACCTTGATCCGGTCGTAGACCGGGACGCTGAAGGGGTTCAGCGAGACGTCCTCGACCCTGTCCGAGTAGCCCGCGCTGCCGTTCTGGTACCAGAGCGGGATGACGGGCATCTGCTCGACGAGGACCTTCTCCGCGTCCTGGAAGGTGGTGACGGCCTTGGCCTTGTCGCTCTCCGCGTTGGCCTTGTCGATCAGGTCGTCGAATTTCTGGTTGCTCCACTTGCCGTCGTTGGACGGGGCGTTGGTGTAGTAGAGCGGCTGGAGGAAGTTCTGGATGAGGGGGTAGTCCATCTGCCAGCCCGCACGCCAGGCACCGGTCAGCTTCTGGGTGGAGACCTGGCTGCGGAAGTCGGCGAAGGTGCCGACGGGGCCGCCGACACACGCCTTGTTGTCGCCCATGACGTTGTTGATGCTGTTGCAGACCGCGTCGACCCACTCCTTGTGGGAGCCGGTGTCGGCGTTGTACGAGATCGTGAGCCGGCCGCCGGGGATGCCGCCGCCCTCCTCGATCAGCTTCTTGGCCTCCGCCTTGTCGTACTCGCACGCGGGGCCGCACAGGCCCTTCTTGAAGCCGCCCTCCTCGCCGAGGACCGGCGAGGTCCAGTCGGAGGCCGGGGTGCGGGTCTTCCGGAAGATCTGGCCGGTGATCTGCTCACGGTTGATCGCCATGGACAGGCCCCGGCGGACCTTGACCGCGTCCGGGGTGTTCCAGGCCTTCTCGTAGAAGGGGAAGGCGAGCGTCTGGATGATGCCGGCGGGGGTGTTGATGTACCGGTCGCCCAGGTCCGCCTCGACGTTCTTGAGCTGCGAGGCGGGCACGTCGTCGACCAGGTCGAGGTTGCCCGCCGTCAGGTCGGTGTAGGCGGTGTTGTTGTCGGTGTAGACCTTGAGGTCGATGCCGCCGTTCTGTGCCTTGTCCGCACCGGGGTAGCCGTCCCACCGGCGCAGGTTCATCGACGAGCCCTTGGCGTACTGGTCGATGGTGTACGGGCCGTTGCCGACCGGCTTGGAGAGCCAGGCCTCGTGGTCGGTGTGGAAGACCTTCGGCAGCGGCACGAAGGCCGAGTAGCCGAGGGTGTCGGGCCAGAGCGAGAACTTCTGCGACAGCCTGACCGTGAAGGTCGTGCCGTTGACCACCTTGAGACCGGAGAGCGTGTCCGCCGTCGCCTTCCCGGACTCCGGGTGCACCTTGTCGTAACCGTCGATGTACTGGAAGAAGTAGGCGTTCTTCTGGTTGTTCTTCAGGGCTGCGCCGTAGTTCCAGGCGTCCACGAACGACTGCGCGGTGACCTTCTCGCCGTTGCTGAAGGTCCAGTTGTCCTTGATCGTGACGGTGAAGTTCTGCGAGTCCTCCGACTCGATCTTCTCGGCGATCTCGTTCTCGGCCTCGCCGGTCTCCGGGTCGTACCGCACGAGGCCCCGGAAGAGCATGTCGAGGACCTTGCCTCCCTGCACCTCGTTGGTGTTCGCGGGTTCCAGCGGGTTCTGCGGGTCGCCCCAGGACGAGCTCACGATCCCGTCGGCCCCGCTGCCGCCGTTGTCGCCCCCGCCGCCGCAGGCCGTGGCCGCCAGCGCGGCGGCGACGGCACATGCGGCCCACCTGGCCTGTGTGGCTCCGCGCATGGAGTGCCTCCTGGGGTTGAGTGGCTCAATGCCTCATATCACCTCATATGGCACTTCGTCGCATGTCCTTGTCCGCCGTACGGGGCTGCGGGGACGTGAAAACGCCCGGCCCCTCGGGGGGCCGGGCGTCCTCGTCGGTCCGGGGTGCGCTACACCGCGTGGACGACGTCCTTCTCCTCGGCGAAGTGGCACGCCGACTCGTGCGCCGCCGGCGTGTCCGAGGCCTTGAAGCGCTCGGGGATCGCCAGCAGCGGCACCTCGGTGGCGCACTTGTCCTGTGCCTTCCAGCACCGCGTACGGAAGCGGCAGCCCGAGGGCGGGTTCGCCGGCGACGGGACGTCGCCGGAGAGGATGATCCGCTCGCGGCCGTCACGGGCATCGGGGTCCGGGACGGGGACCGCCGACAGCAGCGCCTGGGTGTAGGGGTGCGTCGGGTGGTCGTAGATCTGCGTGTCCGTACCGATCTCGGCCATCTTGCCGAGGTACATGACACCGACCCGGTCCGAGATGTGCCGGACGATCGACAGGTCGTGCGCGATGAAGAGGTAGGAGAGGTCGAACTCGTCCTGGAGCTTCTCCATCAGGTTGATGACCTGCGCCTGCACCGACACGTCGAGCGCGGAGACCGGCTCGTCGCAGATGATGATCTCGGGGTTGAGCGCGAGGCCCCGGGCGATCCCGATGCGCTGGCGCTGGCCGCCGGAGAACTGGTGCGGATAGCGGTTGATGTACTCCGGGTTCAGCCCGACGACGTCCAGGAGGTCCTGCACCTTGCGGCGCCGCTCGCCCTTCGGGGCGGCCTCGGGGTGGATCTCGAAGGTCTCCCCGATGATGTCGCCGACCGTCATGCGCGGGTTCAGCGAGGTGTACGGGTCCTGGAACACCATCTGGATGTTGCGGCGCACGGCCTTCAGCGCGCGGCCGGACAGCTTGGTGATGTCCTGGCCCTTGTAGAAGACCTCACCGGCGGTGGCCCGCTCCAGCGTCATCAGGAGCTTGGCGACCGTGGACTTGCCACAGCCGGACTCGCCCACGATACCGAGCGTCTCACCCTGGTAGAGGTCGAAGGAGATCCCGTCCACGGCCTTGACCGCGCCGACCTGCTTCTTGAACAGGATGCCCTGGGTCAGCGGGAAGTGCTTGACCAGGTTGCGCACCTGGAGGATCGGCTCGCCCTGCGACACCGGCGCGTCCAGGGCGGCCACGGCCTCCGTCTCGGTCGCCGCGTTGACCGTCGCCACTTCGGTGACGTTCGGGGTGGCGTCCACGGACTCCTTGCCGAGCTCAGCCATGGATCGTCTCCTTCCAGAAGTGGCAGGCGCTGCCGCGTCCGGCCAGCTCGGTACCGTCCTGCTCGGTCACCGGGAACAGGGGCGGGATGTCCGTACGGCAGATGTCCCGGGCCCGCGTGCAGCGCGGGTTGAAGGCGCAGCCGGACGGCACGTTCAGCAGGTTGGGCGGCAGGCCCTTGATCGCGTAGAGCTCCTGGCCCTTCTGGTCCAGGCGCGGGATCGACTCCAGCAGGCCCTTGGTGTACGGGTGCGCGGGGCGCTTGTAGATCTCGTGGACCGGTGCGGTCTCGACGATCCGGCCCGCGTACATCACGGCGATCTTGTCGGCGACGTCGGCGACGACACCCAGGTCGTGCGTGATCAGGATCAGGCCCATGTTGAAGTCGCGCTGGAGCTCCGCGAGCAGGTCCATGACCTGCGCCTGGACCGTCACGTCGAGCGCCGTGGTGGGCTCGTCCGCGATGATCAGGTCGGGCTCCAGGGCGAGTGCCATGGCGATCATGATGCGCTGGCGCATACCGCCGGAGA
The DNA here is from genome assembly GCF_035563135.1 of Streptomyces sp. GTDB lineage: Bacteria > Actinomycetota > Actinomycetes > Streptomycetales > Streptomycetaceae > Streptomyces. The sequence goes on along the minus strand of NZ_DATMVN010000086.1, from coordinate 9,978 downwards.
ACTGGTGCGGGTAGTCGTTGACCCGCTCCTTCGCCGCCGGGATGCGCACACGGTCCATCAGCGCGATGGCCTTGGCCTTGGCCTCCTTCTTGGAGAGGCCCTGGTGCACGCGGAACATCTCGCCGAGCTGATAGCCCACCGAGAGCACCGGGTTGAGCGAGGACAGCGCGTCCTGGAAGATCATGGCGATCTTCTGGCCGCGGATCTGCCGGCGCTCCTCGCCCGACATCTTGAGCATGTCCTGGCCGCGGAAGAAGATCTCGCCCTTGGGGATGCGGCCCGGGGGCATGTCCAGGATGCCCATGATCGCCTGAGCGGTCACGGACTTCCCGGAGCCGGACTCGCCGAGCACGGCGAGGGTCTCGCCGGCGCTGACGCTGTAGTTGACTCCGTTGACGGCCTTGGCGACGCCGTCGCGGGTGTGGAACTCCACGTGCAGATCGCGGACTTCGAGCAGCGGGCTGCCCGAGTCGTTCGAACCACGCGGAGCAGGAACATCCGCCGTCTTGTCGATGATGGTCATGTACGCCTCCCTCAGCGCAGCTTGGGGTCGAGGGCGTTGCGTACCGCATCGCCGAGCATGATGAACGCCAGAACGGTGATCGACACCATGACCGACGGGATGATCAGCACGAACGCGGCGTTACGCAGCTGCTCCTGGCCGGAGGAGATGTCGACACCCCACGACACGGTCGGTTCGGCGAGGCCGATGCCCAGGAAGGACAGGGTGGCCTCGGCCGAGATGTAGCCGCCGAGCGCGATGGTCGCGACGACGATCACCGGGGCGATCGCGTTGGGCAGGATGTGCCGGAGCAGGATGCGGCTGGTCGAGGCGCCGAGCGCCTTGGCCGCCATCACGTAGTCGGCCTGCTTGATCGTCAGCACCGAGCCGCGTGCGACACGGGCGATCTGGGTCCAGCCGAGGAAGGCCAGCGCCAGGATGACGACCCAGATCTTGCGCTCCTCGAACGAGGTCAGGACGACCATCGCGCCGAGGATGAAGGGCACGCCGAAGAAGATGTCGGTGACCCGGGACAGGAGCGTGTCGATCCAGCCGCCGAAGTAGCCGGCGAGCATGCCGACCACGGTGCCCAGGATCGTGACCAGGGCGGTGACGATGACGGCGACCATGATCGAGGCACGGGCGCCGTAGACGACACGCGCGTAGATCGAGCGGCCCTGGATGTCGTAGCCGAACCAGTCCTCCTGGAAGAAGTTCCCCCACTTGGGCTTCTGCAGGTAGTGGTTGGCCAGGTCCGCGTAGCGCGGGTCGGCGCCGGTGAACAGACCCGGTGCTATCGCCATCACCAGCAGGAAGAAGATCAGCACGGCCGAGACGACGAACAGCGGGCTGCGCCGCAGATCGTGCCAGGCGTCCGACCACAGGCTGCGGGGCTTGCCCACCTTGGCGGCGGGGGCGGCCTGCACGGCCGTCCCGTCGACGGTCGGGTCCGGAGTGGTTTCCTTGAGCGTCTCAGGCATAACGGATCCTCGGGTCCAGGACCGCGTAGAGCAGGTCGACGACCAGGCTGGCGACGAGATAGACGACGACGATCAGCGTCACGATGCCGACGACCGTGGCGCCTTCACGGTGCCGGAGCGCGTCGAAGACGTTGTAACCGACGCCCTTGACATTGAAGATGCCCTCGGTGACGACGGCGCCGCCGAGCAGCGCACCGAGGTCGGTCCCGAGGAAGGTGACCACGGGGATCATCGAGTTGCGCATCAGATGGACGCCGACGATGCGACGGCGCGGCAGCCCCTTGGCCACAGCGGTGCGCATGTAGTCGGAGCGCAGGTTCTCCGCGACCGAGGTGCGGGTCAGCCGCGCCACGTAGGCGAGTGACAGGGACCCGAGCACGACAGCGGGCAGGATCAGCTCGTCGGAGGTCGCTTCGAGACTCACGTTGGGCTCGACCCAGCCGAGCTGGAAGGCGAAGAAGTACTGGCCGAGGAAGCCCAGGACGAACGAGGGGACCGAGATGAGCAGGAGCGTCAGGACGAGCAGACCGCGGTCGCGAAGGGTGTCGGCCTTCAGACCCGCGAAGATGCCCATGGAGATACCGACGACGACCGTGAAGATGAAGGCAAACAGGGCCAGCCGGACCGTGATCGGGAACGCTTCCGAGATGATGTCCGCGACCGGCCGGCCGCTGGCGATCTGCGTGCCGAAGTCACCTTGGAAGAGGTTCACGAGGTAGTTCCAGTACTGATGCCAGAGCGGCAGATCGAGCCCGAGCTCCTTCTTCATGGCCGCGATCTGCGTGGGGTCCACCGTCTGCTCCCCGGCGAGCGCGCGCACGGGGTCTCCGGGCAGCGCGTACATCATGGAGAAGACCAGCAAGGTTGACCCGAGGAAGACCGGGATCATCTGGAGCAGTCGCCGCGCGACGTAACGCCCCATGTTTGCCTCCGATAGGGATAAAGCAGCCCAGGGGCCGCCCTCCGGATGCGGAGAGCGGCCCCCCGGGACCTACTGCCTGGTGTGGGCGGCTGATGGCCGGGTGGGGGCCCTCAGGCGTGTGTTACTTGTTGACGGTGACTTCGGTGATGTTGTAGTCACCGTGGAAGTCGATCGTCACGTTGTCGACAGCCTTGGAGTAGCCACCGTTGGTCTTGTACTCCCACAGCGGGATGGCGGGCATCTTCGACAGGACGAGCTTCTCGGCCTCCTGGTAAGCCTTGATCGACTCGTCCAGGGTCTTGGCGTTGTCGCCCTTCTTGAAGGCCGCGTCGACCTCCTTGTCGGAGAACCGGCCGTTGTTGGCCTCGGCGGTCGTGCCGTAGAGCTCCCGCATGAAGTTGACGTTCAGCGGGTAGTCGGCCACCCAGCCACCGCGGTACATCGACTTCACCTGGTCGTTGTCACGCGCTTCCAGGTCGGTCTGGAAGTCCGGCTTGGCGTCCGGGACGCAGTCGACCCCGGTCGAGTTGCGGATGGACTCGCAGACCGCGGTCACCCACTCCTTGTGACCGCCGTCGGCGTTGTACTGGATCCAGATCTTGTTGCCCGGAACGCCGCCGCCCTCGGTGACGAGCTGCTTCGCCTTGGCCGGGTCGAACGTGAACACGTCGGTGCCCAGGTCCTGGTTGCCGGCGACGCCCGGAGGCGTGAAGCTGGTGGCGGGCTTGCGGGTGTTGTTGAGCACGGTCTTGGTGATCGTGTCGCGGTCGATGCCCATCGACAGACCCTGCAGGACCTTCGGGTCGATGTCCTTGAAGGTCTTCGAGTAGAAGGTCGGGACGAGCGACTGGATCGCGGCGTACGGCTCGTCGATCGCGCGGTCGCCGAGGTCCGCCTTGTACTTCGGGAGGTCCTTCGGGCCGACCTGGCGGATCATGTCCAGGTTGCCGGAGAGGAGGTCCTGGTACGCGGCCTCGACGGTCGCGTAGTTCTTGAAGAGGACACCCTTGTTCTTGGCCTTGTTCGGGCCCTGGTAGTCAGGGTTGGCCTTGACCTGGATGAGCTTCTTGTGGTCCCACTTCTCGAAGATGTAGGGACCGTTGCCGACCGGGGCCTGGCCGAACGCCTTGGTGTCCTTGTAGAACACCTCGGGCAGCGGGGCGAAGGTGGTGTAGCCGAGCTTGTACTCGTAGTACGGCACGGGCTTGGTGAGCTCGATCGTGAAGGTGGTGTCGTCGACCGCCTTCAGACCGGACATCTCCGTGGCCTTGGGGTCACCCTTCTCGGGGTGGACGTCCGCGTAGCCCTTGATGTCCTCGAACCAGAACGCGTTCTGCTGGGCGTTCTTGACGTTGGCGTACCAGTTCCACGCCTTGATGTACGACTCGGACGTGACGGGGGTGCCGTCGTGGAACTTCCAGCCGGACTTGAGCTTGACGGTCCACGTCTTGGAGTCGGTCGTCTTCACGGACTCGGCGTTCGTGTAGACGATCTTGCCGTCCGAGTCGAAGTCGAGCAGCTGGGTGAAGACCGACTGGATGACGTAGCTGCCGAGCGACTCGTTGGTGTCTGCAGGGATCAGCGGCTTCTGCGGCTCACCGACGTCGATGGACACATAGCCCTCGGGCTTGCCCTTCTCCTTCGAGGCCGAGTCACTGTCACTGTCTCCGCCGCCGCAGGCAGTCGCGGCCAGGGCGATGATTGCCGCTCCCGCGACCCACTTGGCGCTCTTGGCACCACGCATGGGTTTCCTCCTCATGAGTCCACTTTTGACTACAAGAGGGGCACTGGAGAGATCCACCGACACCCCTGACGGCGATCGTTGTGCAGTGCCCCGAGTGTGCTCGTGAGTCCGCACTCCCCACAGTGCGTCGACCCATTGACCCGAGCTCAATGGAGCCAACTATTAAGTAACACCGGGCTGTAAACCACACTTAAAGGGTCTCGGTTTGACAACATCCAGAAGCCATGGTTGCCCGAAATCCGGACAAAGTGATCCCAGACAGACACCCCCGAAACGGACCGTTAACACATGTTCCGGAGAGCGACGCACGATATCCGGACACGTCGGTCAGAAAAACGGGTTGACGAAAGGCCCGGGCCCCCACAGCGTCTGCGGGGGCCCGGGCCTCATGTCAACGGCTCGCGCCGGCGGTCCGTCGGCCGCGGCCGACGGACCCGGTCAGGTCGGCCGTCAGCCGTTCTTCGCGCGCGAGGCCGTGCGGCCACGCTGCTTCGCGTCCAGGACGACCTTGCGGATGCGGACCGTCTCCGGGGTCACCTCGATGCACTCGTCCTCGCGGCAGAACTCCAGCGACTGCTCCAGGGAGAGCTTGCGGGCGGGCACCACGTTCTCGGTGGTGTCCGCGGAAGCCGCACGCATGTTGGTGAGCTTCTTCTCCTTGGTGATGTTCACGTCCATGTCGTCGGCGCGCGAGTTCTCGCCGATGATCATGCCCTCGTAGACCTCCGTGCCGGCCTCGGTGAAGATGACACCGCGCTCCTGGAGGTTGACCATCGCGAACGGCGTCACCGTGCCCGACCGGTCGGCGACCAGCGAGCCGTTGTGACGGGTGCGCAGCTCGCCGAACCACGGCTCGTGGCCCTCGAAGAGGGAGTGCGCGATACCCGTGCCGCGGGTCTGCGTCAGGAACTCCGTGCGGAAGCCGATGAGGCCGCGGGAGGGCACGATCCACTCCATGCGGACCCAGCCCGAGCCGTGGTTCGTCATCGTCTCCATGCGGCCCTTGCGGGTCGCCATCAGCTGCGTGATGGCGCCGAGGTGCTCCTCGGGGGAGTCGATGGTCATGCGCTCGATCGGCTCGTGCGTCTTGCCGTCGATCTGCTTGGTGACGACCTCCGGCTTTCCGACCGTCAGCTCGAAGCCCTCGCGGCGCATCTGCTCGACCAGGATGGCGAGCGCGAGCTCACCACGGCCCTGGACCTCCCAGGCGTCGGGGCGCTCGGTGTCCAGGACGCGGAGCGAGACGTTACCGATGAGCTCGCGGTCCAGGCGGTCCTTCACCTGCCGGGCGGTGACCTTGTGGCCCTTGCCGCCCTTGCCGACGAGCGGCGAGGTGTTCGTGCCGATGGTCATGGAGATGGCCGGCTCGTCGACCGTGATCAGCGGGAGCGCGATCGGGTTCTCGGGGTCGGCGAGGGTCTCACCGATCATGATGTCCGGGAAACCGGCCACGGCGCAGATGTCGCCCGGACCCGCCTTCTCGGCCGGCTTGCGGGTGAGCGCCTCGGTCATCAGGAGCTCGGTGATGCGCACGTTGGAGATCGTGCCGTCACGCTTGATCCAGGCGACCGTCTGCCCCTTGCGGAGCTCACCCTGCTCGACGCGGCACAGCGCGATACGGCCGAGGAAGTTGTCGGCGTCCAGGTTGGTGACGTGGGCCTGCAGCGGGGCGTCCTCGTCGTACTCCGGCGCGGGGACGGTGGAGAGGATGGTGCTGAAGAAGGGCTCCAGGCTGTCGCTGTCCGCGGGGACGGTGCCGTCCTCCGGCTTGGTCAGCGAGGCGACGCCGTCACGGGCACAGGCGTAGACGATCGGGAACTCGATCTGGTCCTCGTCGGCGTCCAGGTCCAGGAAGAGGTCGTAGGTCTCGTCGATGACCTCGGAGATCCGGGAGTCCGGCCGGTCCGTCTTGTTGATGCAGAGGATGACCGGCAGCTTGGCGGTCAGGGCCTTGCGCAGGACGAAGCGGGTCTGGGGCAGCGGACCCTCGGAGGCGTCGACCAGCAGGACGACCGCGTCCACCATCGACAGACCGCGCTCGACCTCGCCGCCGAAGTCGGCGTGGCCGGGGGTGTCGATGATGTTGATCGTGATGGGGTCCCCGCCGTCCTTGGGGTGATACTTCACCGCCGTGTTCTTGGCGAGGATCGTGATGCCCTTCTCACGCTCCAGGTCGTTCGAGTCCATCATGCGTTCGTCGAGGTTCTCGGCGGCGTGCGCGGCGAAGGCGCCCGCCTGCTTGAGCATGGCGTCGACCAGCGTGGTCTTGCCGTGGTCGACGTGGGCGACAATGGCTACGTTACGGATGTCGTGGCGCGTGGGCATGGGTGGCTTGCGCTTCTCTCGGATCGTGGGATCAGGCGTCTCAGTCGGTCTTCGAGTCCTCGTACGCCCGCCGGGCGGCACGCCACGGCTAGTCCAATGGTACGGGCCCGATGGGTCCGGGGCTTCCCGGCCCGTTGCACACGGCAGGACCGCAGCCACAATTCAGCCGGTATTCAGCCGGTATTACGTCCTCGTCCAGCCGGCGGGCGGCCGGGCGGCACGGGGCGCAGAAGGACGGGCGGCCCGGGTCCGGGCGGACACCGCCTTGCCCGCCCGGAGCTCCGGCGGGCAAGGGAGCCGAGCTGCACCCGAGCTGTGGGATGTGGCTCTGACCTGCTACTTCTTCCGGTTCGCGGGGGGACCTGCCGCTTGACGCCCGGTGAATCCGATGTCCTCGTAGCGAGGTGCGGCGAAGCCGAAGGCACCGATGTTCGCCAGCTTCTTGTCGACGGCGACCAGCTGCGGCCTCTGATACAGCGGAATCGATCCCGCGGCGGCCCAGATCCGTGCGTCGGCCTGCTTCAGCAGGTCCCTCGCCGCGTCGGCGTCGAGCTCGGCGACCGCACGGTCGAAGAGCTGGTCGATGTGGTCCGAGCCGACCCGGGTGTAGTTCTGCTCGACGAGCAGCGAGCCGTCGGTGGCGGGCTCCGGCTTGGCGAAGATGGGGCGGCCGTCGGTCGCCGGGTAGGCGGTGGCGGGCCAGGAGTACAACGCCAGGTCGTAGTCGCCGGAGGCGATGTGGTCCTTGAAGTAGCTCTCGTCGTCGACCTTGGTGATCTGCGCGCTGATACCGACCGTGTCCAGCATCTCGACGATCTTCTTCCCGACCGTGCGCAGTGCCTGCGATCCGGGGCCCGAGGGGAGCACGAAGCGGAGGGTCAGCGGCTTGCCGCCCTTGCCGAGCCGGTCCTTGACCGCGACGGGGGCCGCGGTCCCCGCGGGAGCGTAGGCGCCCGCGGCACCGCCGGGCTGCTCGTCCCGGGCGGCGGCCCCGGTGTCGTCGGCGGGGTGGTCGCCGGGCTTCCCGTCGCCGACGATGTACATCCCCTCCTCGCGCGAGGCCTCGCCGTCCTTGTCCGACTCGGCCTCCTCCCCGGCCGGCGACCCCTTCCCGCCCGGCTTCCCTGCCTCCTCCCCGGCCGGCGATTCCTTCCCGCCCGGTTTCCCGGCCTTCTTCTCGGCCTCGCTGCCCGCCTTGGTGTCCTCGGTCCTGCGCACGGCCCCGCCCGGGGTCCATCCCGCATCGGCCAGCAGCGCCTGCGCCTCCTTGGTGTCCTGCTCGCCGAGCGCGCCGCTGCCGTCCTTGTACGCGGGCTGCCCGGCCAGGGCGAGGTGGCTGCCGGGCGGCTTCGCGGGCAGCCCGAGCGGCTTCAGCACGGTGTCGGCGAGCTCCTGGCGGTCCAGGGTGCGGGCGACCGCCCGCCGCACCCGGTCGTCGGAGAGCGGCCCGGTCTCACCGTTCAGCGCGAGCTGCGTATAAGCGGGCTCCAGGGACTTGCGCACGGTGAAACCGCGCAGCGACTTCTGCTCGGCGGCGTACACGGCGATGGCCCGCCGGTTCTTCTCGCGGGCGGCCCGCGCCGTCTCGGCGGCCTCCTCGTCGGAACCGTGGGCCAGTGCCCAGGACCGCAGAGCGGCGGCCGGGGTGAGGCCGGCTCCCGGGCCGTGGGCGGGCGGCGCTCCGTCGCCACCGCGGTCGCGGGCCGCGAGGGCGATGCTGTCCGCCGTCGCCGGGTCGATGTCGGCGACGTCCACCGTCCCCCCTGTCAGCGCGTCGGCCCGGTCCTCGGGCCGGACGGCACGGAAGACCAGGGATTCGAGCTTGGCCTCGTTGCCCCACCAGCGCGGGTTGCGGTCGAGTACGACCGTCCCCTTGCTCCTGTCCACGCCGCGCAGCCGGAACGGACCGGCGGTGTTCTTGAGGGTGGTCCTGGCGCCGTCGTTGAAGGTGCCGGGCGAACCGGTCACCTCCTTCGGGTACAGCGGCGAGAAGAGCGAGCGCCAGTCGGCGTACGGCTTGGCGAACGTGACCCGGACCTGCAGATCGTCCTTGCCGCGTTCGATCTTCTCGATGCGCTCGTATCCCGCGTTGCGCGCGGTCCAGAAGGCCGAGTCCCTGCCGCTCAGCGCGCGCCACTGCGCGACGAAGTCGGGGGCGCCGATCTCCCGGCCGTCGCTCCACACGGCCTGCTGGTTGAGCTTGTAGAGGACGACCTGCTTGGGCTCCTGCTCGATGACCTCCGCCGACTCCAGGTAGTCGGGGTTCAGCCTGGGCTCTCCCCGCTCGTCCATGGGGAAGAGGGAGGGCAGCAGGGCGCCGGTGATCCGTGTGGTCGCGTGGTCGGCGTCGGCCTGGAAGGTGTTGAGGGTGGCGGGGACCGCGTCGATCGCCCAGGTGAGGGTGGAGCCTTCGGCCACCCGGTCCCGGGAGGCCGGGGCGATGTCCTGCGGGACGGCCACCGAGGTGGGGCCCTCGCTGTCCGAGGTGCAGCCCGCCAGGACCGGGAGGGTGAGCACACCTGTCGCCAGGAGCGCGACCGAGCGGCGCTTTCGGGCCGCCCCGCGTGGGACGCCGACATGGGCCATGGCTGATACCTCCGGGGCCGGCCCGGCCCACCCCGTACCGGAAGGGACCGGATGATGCGTTCTGGTGGCATTTGCAGTTGATCAGACTGATTCGCTGATCCACTGAACACACCTGTACGCGCGGGCGGAGGCGGACGCGGCCGGTGGGACCCCGGAAGTCACCCGTGCGGCCCCGGCACCGGCCCGTCGGCGGCCAGCCGAGCAGTGTGACGATCGCGGCGGTGGTACCGGTCCCGCCGAGCCTCGGGAAGATCTTTTCGAGGCTGTCGCGGTGGACGTCGGCACCCATGAGCCCCTCCGGCCGGTCCGGTGCGGACATGCGGCCGGTCCGGTGCGGACATGCGGCCGGCCGGGCGGCACGTGCCGGGTCGCGGACGACAGGAGGCGGACATAGCCTCCCAAATGTGATGCCGCCTGCGAGCCGTACCGGGAAGTCCCGGCCTTCGATACCCGGCAGGGTTCTCCTCGCCGCCCTGACGGCTGTGTGCTGGATCGCTCTGGCAGGGGGCCCGGGCGCCCGGGCCGAGGATCCCGTGCCCCTGTCCCGCGACGGGCAGATCACCGACCGGGTGGGAGCGCTCGGCGGCCGCGAGTCCCAGGTGGAAGCCGCCCTCGACCGCTTGTTCGAGGAACGGCAGGTGCAGCTGTTCGTGGTGTACGTCCGTGACTTCTCCGGCCGGGACGCCCGGACCTGGACCGACGAGACCGCGAACCGCAACGGGCTGGGGCAGGAGGACGTGCTGCTGGCCGTGGCCACGCACGACCGGCAGTACGCGTACTCCGTCGACCAGGGCTCACGCCTCACCGACGCCCAGCTCCAGGACGTGGCGAACACGGCGGTCGAGCCGGCTCTCCGGCAGAACGACTGGGCGGGCGCAGCGATCGGCGCCGCCGACGGCTACGCCGCAGTGCTCGCCGG
>NZ_DATMVN010000085.1:0-7421 GCF_035563135.1 Streptomyces sp. | reverse complement strand
AGGCAGCCCGGCGGGCCTGCCCACCCGGCGGCGCAGAGTCCCCCGGGCCGCCTCCTCCGAGGCGTCCGCAACCGGGCAGCAAGCGGAGGACGAGCCCGTGCCGCGTACCCCCGAGCGGGCCGGAGCGGCCTGGGCCTCCCTCCAGGAGGGCACTCTCAGCGGCAGGAAGGCGCTCGCGCCACCGGCACCCCCAGCACCCCCATCGGACGACCGAGGAGACGACGAGACGTGAGCACCACCCCCACCGCCGGTGATCTCGCCTGGGTGCTGACCCCCCTGCTGGAGCTGCCCGGAGTGCAGCACGCCGTGGTGGCCACCGGCGACGGACTCGTCGAGGGCGCGTCGCCCGGCCTGGACCGTGCGTCCGCCGAGCGCGTGGCCGCGATGACGGCGACGCTGCACGCGGCGGCCCGTGCCTTCACCACCGCCTTCACCGAGGCCGGATCGCCGCGTCTGGCCCAGACCGTCGTGGAGTCCGACCTGGGCTTCGCCGTCGTCGTACCGGCAGGCAGGAACACCACCCTGGCCCTGTTCGCGGCCCCGGACGCGCACCTGGGGAACATCGCGTACCAGATGCAGGTGCAGGTCGCCGCGCTGACCCGGGCCATGCACGCCCCCGCCCGCCGACCGGACGCTGCCACCCGGCCATGACCCCCGGCCCAGGGCGCCGCCTGATCCCCGCCTACCTGGTCACCGGTGGCCGCTCCGCGCCCGCCGGCCCCGCGCTCGACCGGCTCGCCGTGCTCATCCGTACGGACTCGGCCGTGCCCCCGGGCACGGGCTCCGAGCAGCGCGGGCTGTGTGAGCTGCTGGAGCCGGGAGCCCTCACCGTCGTCGAGTGCGCTGCCCATCTGGACCTGCCGGTCAGCGCCACGGTCTTCCTGGCCACGGACCTCGTGGCCGCAGGACATCTGCGCGCTCGACCACCGATCCCCAGTGCCGGTGAGATCGACCGGTCGCTCGTCGAGAGGCTGCTCGTTGGACTCCGTTCCCTCCACTGACCGGGGCGGCATCGGCTATCTGCCGAGCGCCGCCGAGACCCTGGTGAAACTCCTCGTCACGGGTCCCTTCGGCGTGGGCAAGACGACCCTGATCCGTACGCTGTCGGAGATCCCGACCCTGCACACGGAAGAGGCGATGACGCAGTCCAGCACCGGACTCGACGACACCGCGGGGCTCCCGGAGAAGACCACGACCACGGTCGCCGTCGACTTCGGCCGGCTCACCGTCCAGGACGACCTGGTGCTCTACATGTTCGGCACCCCGGGCCAGGAGCGCTTCTTCCCCCTCTGGGAGGACATCGCCCGTGGTGCGCTCGGCGCCCTCGTGATGGTCGACACCCGCCGGCTGGAGGACTCCTTCGCCGTCATGGACATGGTGGAGGAGCAGGGACTCCCGTACGCCGTCGCCGTGAACCGCTTCCCCGACGCCCCCGCCCATGCGGATGAGGTCCTGCGCAAGCACCTGGACCTCGATCCCCGCACCCCGCTGGTGCAGTGCGACGCCCGTGAACGCAGGGGCAGCATCGACGCCCTGATCGCCCTCGCCGAGCACGCGCTGACCGGTCTGCCCGCGCCCCAGGAACCGTCATGACCCCTCACACGGCCCGCACATCGCCCGGCAGCGGCCCCTCGTCCCTCGAACCGCTCGCGCTGTACGGCGCGGCCTTCGCCGCCGATCCGCACGGCCACTACGGCAGGCTGCGTGCCCAGGGGCCGCTGGCCAGGGTGCGCATCGCCCCGGACGTCGACGCGCTGCTGGTCACCGACTACCAGGCCGCCCTCGACCTGCTGCGGGACACCGAGACCTTCACCAGGGACCCGCGTGCCTGGCAGGCGGGTGTGCCGGCCGATTCGCCGGTCCTGCCCGTGCTCGGCCACCGGCCCACCGCGCTCTTCACCGACGGCGCCGTCCACGCCCGTTACCGCGAGGCCATCAACGACACCCTCGCCCTGATCGAACCCCATCTGCTGCGTGCGGAGGTCACCCGGGTCGCGCAGCGGCTCATCGCCGGCTTCTCGGCCACCGGCAGCGGCGACCTCATCGCCCAGTACGCCCGCGGACTCCCCCTGCACGTCTTCACCGCCTCCTTCGGCGTGGCCCCCGAGGACACCGAGCGGGTGGTCCGCGGGACCGCCGGAATGATGGATTCCGCGCAGAACGCGGCAGCGGCCCACGACGAACTCGTCGGCGTCGTCACCGCTCTCGTCTCCGCACGGCGCCGCAAGCCGGGCCGCGATCTCACCACGTACCTGCTCGCGCACCCCGCAGGCCTCGACGACGACGAGGCCGTGCGTCAGATCACGCTCATCATGAGCGCGGGCCACGAGCCCACGGCCAATCTGATCGGCAACGCGCTGCTGCGCATGCTCAGCGACACCGGTTACGGGGGCTCCCTGCGCGGAGGCGCGACGACCGCCCGCGAGGCGATCGACGACGTGCTCTGGCGTGATCCACCGCTGGCCAACATGGGCGCGCACTTCCCGCGCCACGACACCGAGTTCCACGGGGTCCCGCTGCGCGCCGGCCAACTGGTGCTGGTCTCCTTCGCCGCCGCCAACACCCAGTCACCGCCGTCCGTCCTGGACCCCGCCGTGCGTTCCGGCGACGGTGCCCACCTGGCGTGGTCGGCCGGGCCGCACCGCTGTCCGGCCGGACAGCCCGCCCTGCTGATGGCGATGACCGCGATCGAACAGCTCACCAGCCAGCTCTGCGACCTCCGGCTGGCGGTCGAACCCGGCGCACTGCTCTGGCGGCCGGGCCCCTTCCACCGGGCCCCGGCCCACCTCCCGGTCCGGTTCACGCCGCTCGACGCGCTCCCCGGACCGGACGACGAGGGGGCACCGGAGGCTGCCGATCACGTTCCGACCCGTGTCGGTGGTACGCCGAACGGGTGAGGGGCGAGAGAATTGCCCGATGAACAGCGAGCGCAGCCGGCGCACAGCCGACCGGCACATGGACGGGGTAGTTCTGTGAGCAGGTACGACAGATACGACGCCACCGACGAACAGTGGGAGGGGCTCGCCCAGGTCGTCCCCCTGAGGGGCCGCAACGAATGGCCCTCCCGGGTCGACCACAGGACGGTCCCGGACCAGGGGGAGTCGGCCGAGCAGCGGCGCCTGGTCGTCCTGAGGGTCCAGGTGTTCGCGGACGCGCGCGAGGTGGCCGAATACCTGGTGGCACAGATCCCGGTCCTGCTGGATCTCACCGGCGCCGAGAGCGACGTGGCGAAGCGGATCCTGGACTTCAGCAGCGGCGTGGTCTTCGGACTCGGCAGCGGGATGCACCGGGTCGACCGCAATGTCTTCCTGCTCGCACCGGTCGGCATGGAGGTCGAGGGGGTCACCGCGGTGGGCGTACCTCAATCGTAGGAAGGCCGTGCGGGCGGAACGGTTCGCCGTTCACCGGCGTGCGTACGGTCCGCTCATGACTGTGATCACCTCGGGGTCCACGGCCCCGTCGCCGTCCGGCGTGCCGCGGCCCGCCCGGCCTTTCGTCGGTGAGCTCCGGCTCGACGCCTTCGCCTCGCACCGCCGCACCGTCATCCCGCTCGGGCCGCTCACGCTGCTCGCCGGAGGCAGCGGCAGCGGGAAGTCGACTGCCCTTCGCGGGTACGAGGCACTCGCACGGCTGGCTGCCGGAGACCCTCTGGAGGACGTCTTCCCCGACCCGGTGGCCTGGGTGCCCGAACGCGCCGGCGCCGACGCGCAGGGGCGGCGCGGCTTCCGGCTCGGCTGCACGGTGGAGGGCCCGGCCGGCCCGGTGGGACTGGATCTCGCCGTGCAGGCCGAGCCCGTGCTCCGCATCGTCGGCGAGCGGCTGACGGGCCGCGGCGAGACCCTGCTGAGCACGGCGCTGCGCGATCCCCGGCGCTCCTTCGTGCAGGCCGCCTGGCACACCGCCGGGGCGGTGCCGGTGACACGCGCCCCCTTCCCCGACGACCGGCTCGGCACGGCACTGCTGCCGTTGCGGGTCGCGGGGACGACGGAGGGGCAGCTCAGGGTGCTGGCCGCCGCCGAACAGGCGGTGGTGGCGCTGCGGTCGGCCTTCGTCTGTGATCCTCAGCCGCAGCGGATGCGTGCGGCGGTGCCTGCGGGAGAAGGGCGGCTGACCTCGTCCTGCGACAATCTCGCCGAGGTCCTCCACCGCACCCGCGGTCAGGGCGCACAGCGGCATGCCAGGCTGGTCGCCGGCGCGGACACCGGGTGCGCGGGGCAGGTGACGGGGCTGACCGTCGAGCGCCTGGCGGACGGGACCGTGCAGGTACTGGCCGACCGGGGCTCCGGGCGCGGCACGCCCGTCGGCCGCCTCGGCGACGGAGAACTCCGTTACCTCGCCCATGTGTTCGTGCTGCTGTCCGGGCCTCATGTGCTGACGGCCGATCCGGACGCCGAGGTGCCGTCCGCCATGCGGGCTCTCACCGTCCTCGCCGACGGCCTCGACCGCAGCATGGATGCGCGGCAGGCCGGAGAACTGCTCGCACTGGCGGCCTCGGTCTGCGCGGACGGGCACATGCGCCTGCTGGGGACGGTCGGTGAGGCGGCCGCGGCAGCGGCCCGCAGGACGGCCGGTGCGACGGTGGTAGACCTGGGACCGTGACGGAACTGGATGTAGCACAACTGCAGCGACGACTGGCCGACTTCGCGGCGTCCCGGGCCTGGGAGCCTTACCACACCCCCAAGAACCTCTGCGCCGCACTGAGCGTGGAGGCCTCCGAACTCCTGGAGATCTTCCAGTGGCTGACTCCGGAGCAGTCGGCGAGGGTGATGGAGGACCCCGGTACGGCGTTCCGTGTCACGGACGAGGTCGCGGACGTCCTGGCGTATCTGCTGCAGTTCTGCGAGGTCCTGGGCATCGATGCGCTGGCGGCGCTGGCGGCCAAGATCGACCGGAACGAGCGGCGTTTTCCCGCGCCGGACGGGAACGAGCCGACAGATCGTCACTCTTCGGAGTGATCGCCTTGTCCACAATCGATTTCCTGTCCACAGATTTCCGATTTCCTCTGGCTTTCGTGTGCCGAGCACCTCACTGTGGGTAATGAAGAGGTGAGTGGGTTCTTTCACGGGTGGTCTCGGCGACGGGGGAATCGCATGGAAGCGGAGCGACTGATCGCGGCGGGCAGGAGCGCGCTGGCGGGGAGCCGGGGAGTGCCGGCCGTCATGGCGGAGGCATGGCAGGCCCAGGCGCTCGCCCGCGCGGTCGGAGGACATCTGGCGAGGTGCGGTCCCGCGGAGTTACGGACGGAGGCGCGCGCGCTCAGCGAGACCTGCGCCCTGGGCAGTGCGCTGCTCGACCACCCGATGATTCCGGCCGGAGGTGTGCGGGCCTCGCAGGTCACGGAAGTGGCACACGCGCCACGGGTGCTGGCCGCCCTCGCGCTGCTGCTCGGCGAGGCGGGCATCGCGCTGGTGGGCGTTGCCTGCGGCACGGAGGAGGAAGGGCTCTACTGGCAGTGCATCGAAGCGATAGACGCCGTCGACGAGTCGGTGGACCGGGTCCACGGCATGTTGAGACGGCTTGCCGAGCAGGACCACGAGCAGGGGGACGAGCAGGGGCCGGACCAGGAGCACGACGGTCCGTTCGGGGGGATCCGAGGACCGGCGGGTTTCGTCGCCGGCCAGCCGTGAGCCGGGCGGCCGGGCAGCCCCGGGCCACCCCTCACAGGGAAGAGGGCAGGGGGACGGGGCGCGGCGGCCTCGAAGGTGCAGGATGGAGGCATGGATCTTCGAATCTTCACCGAGCCCCAGCAAGGGGCGAGCTACGACACCCTGCTCACCGTCGCCAAGGCCACCGAGGACCTCGGCTTCGATGCCTTCTACCGGTCCGACCACTATCTGCGCATGGGCTCCGGAGACGGTTTGCCCGGCCCGACCGACGCGTGGATCACGCTGGCGGGGCTGGCCCGCGAGACCAGGCGCATCCGCCTGGGCACCCTGATGACGGCGGGCACCTTCCGTCTCCCCGGGGTGCTGGCCATCCAGGTCGCCCAGGTCGACCAGATGTCCGGTGGCCGCGTCGAGCTGGGCCTGGGTGCCGGCTGGTTCGAGGAGGAGCACAAGGCGTACGGCATCCCGTTCCCGAAGGAGAAGTTCGGCCGGCTGGAGGAGCAGCTGGCGATCGTCACGGGCCTGTGGGGGACCGAGACGGGCAAGACGTTCAGCTACGACGGGACGTACTACCAGCTCACCGACTCGCCGGCGCTGCCCAAACCCGCCCAGGCGAAGGTGCCGGTCCTGATCGGTGGTCACGGCGCGGTCCGTACACCGCGGCTGGCCGCGCGGTACGCGGACGAGTTCAACATCCCCTTCGCGTCGATCGAGGACAGCGAGAAGCAGTTCGGCCGGGTCAGGGACGCGGCCGTGGCGGCCGGCCGGGCCCCTGACGACCTGGTGTATTCCAACGCTCTGGTGGTGTGCGTCGGGAAGAACGACGCGGAGGTGGCGCGGCGCGCGTCCGCCATCGGGCGGGAGGTCGAGGAGATCAAGGCGAACGGGCTGGCGGGTTCACCCGCCGAGGTGGTCGACAAGATCGGCCGCTATGCCGCCATCGGCTCCTCCCGGATCTACCTCCAGGTCCTGGACCTGCACGACCTGGAGCACCTGGAGCTGATCTCGTCGCAGGTCCAGTCGCAGCTGGGCTGACGGGAGCACCCGGCCGGCAGGACGGAGCCCGCGCCACCGCCGGGTGCGCCACCGGCCGGGGCAGGACGGGCCCCGCAGGCCACTCGGCCGACAGCCACCAGCCCATGGGCCCCGGGACCGGGACAGGGGCAGGGGCCGGCCCACGGCCCGGGGCCGAGAGAGGGACCGCGACCGCGGGACCGACGGAAATCAGCCGACAGCAAGGAGCAGTTGTGCACTCCGCCCCGACACCGGATGTCCCGCCCGGCCGTACGCTCGGCGAGGCGCTCGCCGAGGGGACCGTTCTGCTGGACGGAGGTCTCTCCAACCAGCTGGAGGCGCAGGGCTGCGATCTGTCCGACGCCCTGTGGTCGGCCCGGCTGCTGAGCGATGCGCCCCAGCAGATCGAGGCCGCCCACGCGGCCTACGCCCGGGCGGGGGCGCAGGTGCTCATCACCGCCAGCTATCAGGCGACCTTCGAAGGGTTCGCGCGGCGCGGAATCGGACGGGCCCGGGCAGCGGAGCTGATGGGCGGCAGTGTGGAGGCGGCGCGCCGGGCGGGTGCGGTGGCGGGGCGGGAGCTGTGGGTCGCCGCCTCGATCGGACCGTACGGCGCGATGCTCGCGGACGGCAGCGAGTACCGGGGACGGTACGGGCTGACCGTCCGGGAGCTGGTGCGCTTCCACCGGCCCCGGGCGGAGACGCTGGCCGCAGCGAACCCCGATGTGCTGGCCCTGGAGACGGTGCCGGACATCGACGAGGCCGAGGCCCTGCTGCGGGTGGTCCAGGACCTCGGGGTGC
>NZ_DATMVN010000084.1:0-6501 GCF_035563135.1 Streptomyces sp. | reverse complement strand
TGTTACACAACCGATGGACAGCCGTGCGCCCGCGTACGGCTGCTCCGCACACCCTCGTGACAACGCCTCCGTAACGTCACCGGACGTCGGCGACGGGACCACCCGGCTGATGGCGGTACACGGGGATCCACGGGGACGGAGGCGGTCGTAATGGCTCAGGGCGAGGTGCTCGGATTCGAGGAGTACGTACGGACCCGGCAGGACGCGCTGCTGCGCAGTGCCCGCCGGCTCGTGCCCGACCCCGTGGACGCGCAGGATCTCCTGCAGACCGCCCTGGTCCGGACCTTCGGCCGCTGGGACGGCATAGCCGACAAGTCCCTCGCCGACGCCTATCTGCGCCGCGTCATGATCAACACTCGTACGGAGTGGTGGCGGGCCCGCAAGCTCGACGAGGTTCCGACCGAGCAGCTCCCCGACGCGAGTGTCGACGACGGCGCCGATCAGCGCGCCGACCGCGCCCTGCTCATGGATGTCCTCGGGGTACTGGCTCCGAAACAGCGCAGCGTCGTCGTGCTGCGACACTGGGAGCAGATGAGCACGGAGGAGACGGCCGCGGCGCTCGGCATGTCCGCCGGCACGGTGAAGAGCACCCTGCACCGTGCTCTGGCACGACTGCGCCAGGAGCTGGAGGACCGTGCGGCCCGCAGCCAGGAGGCCGAGGCTGCGCCGGCGCGGATACCCTCACAGCGGAACAGGCGTCATGACGAGCGGGGGCGGGAGCGGTGCGCGGCCTGACGGGCAGCAGGAAGGACACGGCCGGCCGCGGGGGACTCGGGGCCGGCCTGGCGGCGGGGAGCACGGCGGTGGCCGGGCTCGCCGCCTTCGGGCTGTTCTGCGCCGGCTGTTCCACCGGAGGCACGGGGACGCGTGACGAGGGCCCGGCCGCCACCCGGCAGGTCGCCCGGGCCGCTCCGTCGAGCACGGCGCCCACCGGGACGGCGAAGCCCTCCCCGCGGGTCGACGCCGTCCGGCTCGTCCAGGGCGACCCGAAGGTGAGCCGGCAGCTCAAGGACGGTCTGAAGCCCTGCACCGGTGACGAGTACCCGGTCGACACCTCGTACGGCACGCTCACCGGCGGCCCGGCGGCCGATGTCGTGGTCAACGTCATGACCTGCGGCGATTCGGTGGGCGTGGGCACCTATGTCTACCGGCAGGATGCCGGCGGTTCGTACAGGAACGTCTTCGCCGCCGAGGTGCCGGCGGTCTACGGCACCATCGACCGGGGCGATCTGGTGGTGACTACACAGGTGTACGGGTCGAAGGACTCGGTCGCGTACCCCTCCGGCGAGGACGTCGTCACCTACCGCTGGGACTCCGGCCGGTTCGCCGAGACCGACAGGGTGCACAACGAATTCAACCAGGCCGTCGGCAGCGGAGAGGGCTCCCTCCCCGCACCGCCGACGACGCAGAGCTGAGAGCCGTACGCATGGCCGATACCCATGTCCTCTTCGTGGAGGACGACGACGTCATCCGTGAGGCCACCCAGCTCGCACTGGAGCGGGTCGGCTTCTCGGTCACCGCGGTGCCCGACGGCCTGCTGGGCCTGGAGGCCTTCCGGGCGGACCGCCCGGACATCGCCCTGCTGGACGTGATGGTGCCGGGCCTGGACGGGGTCAGCCTGTGCCGGCGTATCCGCGACGAGTCGACCGTGCCCGTGATCATGCTGTCGGCGCGTGCCGACTCCATCGACGTGGTGCTCGGCCTGGAGGCCGGGGCCGACGACTACGTCACCAAACCGTTCGACGGAGCGGTGCTCGTCGCCCGCATCCGCGCCGTGCTGCGGCGCTTCGGCCACGCCTCCGGCGCGGGCGGGACACCTGCCGGAGGCGGCGGGACGCCGGACGAGCCGGGCGGGGTGCTGGTCTTCGGCGACGTGGAGATCGACACCGAGGGCATGGAGGTGCGCCGAGGGGGCGCGCACGTGGGCCTGACCCCGACGGAGATGCGGCTGCTGCTGGAATTCTCCTCGGCGCCCGGCACCGTGCTGTCCCGGGACAAGCTCCTGGAGCGGGTCTGGGACTACGGCTGGGGCGGGGACACCCGCGTCGTCGACGTCCATGTGCAGCGCCTGCGCACCAAGATCGGGCAGGACCGGATCGAGACGGTCCGCGGCTTCGGCTACAAGCTCCGCGCATGAGGCGGCTGGCGCTGCGGACCGGTGTCCGCTGGAAGATCAGCATCGCGATCGCGGCCGTCGGCGCGCTCATCGCGCTGGCCCTGAGCCTCGTCGTCCACAACGCGGCCCGCGTCTCGATGCTGGAGAACGCGCGCGAGGTGCAACTGGAGCGCCTGCTGTTCGCACAGCGGCTGTACGAGGCCACACCCGCGCAGAAGCCGTCGCCGAAGTTCGGCGCCAAGATCAACGACCCGTCGCTGCCGGTGAGCCTGCGCAGCCAGATCCAGGAGAACCGGCGCGCCACCCATGTCGACGACTCCGCGGACGGGGTTCCCGACGTCTGGGCCGCCGTTCCGCTGGGCAACGGAGACGTCCTGTCCCTGCACACCCGCTTCGCCGACCGCAGCGCCACGATCATGGGCGACCTCGACAGGGCCCTGGTCATCGGTTCGGTCTCGGTCGTCTTCGGCGGCTGCGCGCTCGGCGTCCTGATCGGCGGCCAGCTGTCCCGGAGGCTGCGCAAGGCGGCGGCAGCGGCCGGCAGGGTCGCCCAGGGCAACACGGAGGTACGCGTACGGGAAGCGGTCGGCGGGGTCGTACGGGACGAGACCGACGAGCTGGCCAGGGCGGTGGACGCGCTCACCGACGCGCTGAACGAGCGGATCCAGGCGGAGCGCCGGGTCACCGCCGACATCGCCCATGAGCTGCGCACCCCGGTGACCGGCCTGCTCACCGCGGCCGAGCTGCTGCCCCCCGGGCGCCCCACGGAGCTCGTGCGGGACCGGGCCCAGGCGATGCGGACCCTGGTCGAGGACGTCCTGGAGGTGGCCCGGCTGGACAGCGCCTCGGAGCGGGCCGAGCTGCAGGAACTGCCGCTCGGCGAATTCGTCAGCCGGCGGGTCCGGCTGCTGGATCCCGGGATCACGGTGCGGGTGGTGCACGAGGCCTGGGTGTCCACGGATCCGCGGCGGCTGGAGCGCATCCTGGGCAATCTGCTGGGGAACGCCGCCGAGCACGGCGCGGACCCGGTCGAGGTCACGGTCGAGGGCCGGGTGGTACGGGTCCGCGATCACGGGTCCGGTTTCCCCGAGGCACTGCTGCGGGAGGGGCCGAGCCGGTTCCGTACCGGAAGCAGCGACAGGGCCGGGCGCGGCCACGGGCTGGGGCTGACCATCGCCGCGGGCCAGGCGCGGGTCCTGGGGGCCAGGCTGACGTTCCGCAACGCGGGGCCCGCCGGGGGCGCCGGGGGCACGGGTGGAGCGGTCGCCGTGCTGTGGCTGCCCGAGCACGCGCCGACGAACACCGGAAGCTTCCCCGTGCTGCGGCAGGCAGAGACGGGCTGAGCGGACAGGGGCGGGCCCCGGAGACGTCTCGCCTCCGGGGCCCGCCCCTGTCCGGGGCCGCTCAGGCGGTCTGCGACTGCTGGAGCGCCTCGGGCCGGGCTGCCGCCGCTCCGTCGTCGTCCGGGGCGGCCGCCTCCGGCTTCGCCGTGCCGCGCAGCGGGACCTCCTTGACGAACAGTGCCGCCACCAGGGCCACCACCGCGACCGAGCCGCCCACGAGGAAGGCGAGGTGGGTCCCCGAGGCGACGGCGTACTCGTACGCCTCGCGCACCGGGGCCGGAAGCTGCGCCAGGCTCGCCGCATCCAGCTGGGCCGACTTCTCGGTGGCCCCGCCACCGCCGCGCGCCGTCATCTCGTCCTGCACCCGGCCGGTGAACAGGGCTCCCATGATCGCGACCCCGAAGGAGCTGCCGAGCGTACGGAAGAGCGTGGTCGTGGACGAGGCGACACCCATGTCCTTCAGCTCGACGCTGTTCTGGGCGACGAGCATCGTGATCTGCATCAGGAAGCCCATGCCCGCGCCGAGCACCGCCATGTGGATGCCGGAGGTGAGACGCGTGGTGCCGGTGTCCATGGTGGAGAGCAGGAGCAGGCCGGCGACCATCAGGACGCTTCCCACGACGGGGAAGATCTTGTACTTGCCGGTGCTGGTGGTGACCCGCCCGGCGATCAGCGAGACGATCATCATCGCGAGCAGCAACGGCAGGAGCAGCAGACCGGAGTTGGTCGCGGACGCCCCCTGCACCGACTGCTGGTAGAGCGGGAGGAAGAGCACCGCTCCGAACATCACGAAGCCCACCATGAAGCCGACCACGGACATGAGGGTGAAGTTGCGGTTGCGGAAGATGTGCAACGGCACGATCGGTTCCGCGGCCTTCGTCTCGACGAGGAGGAAGCCGGCGAGGGAGGCGACGCCCAGGGCGACGAGCTCCATGATCACGGCCGAGCCCCAGGCGTACTCCGTACCGCCCCAGGTGGTGACCAGCACGATCGCGGTGATGCCCACGGTGAGGAGTACGGCCCCCAGGTAGTCGACCTTGGTCTTCTTCCGCTCCTTACGGGGCAGGTGCAGCACCGCGGTGACCATGGCCAGCGCGACGGCGCCGAGCGGCAGGTTGATGTAGAAGCTCCAGCGCCAGCCCAGGTGGTCGGTGATGGTCCCGCCGACCAGCGGTCCGCCGATCATCGCGACCGCCATGACGCCGGCCATCATGCCCTGGTACTTGCCACGCTCCCGGGGCGGCACCAGGTCACCGATGATGGCCATGACACCCACCATGAGCCCGCCCGCACCGAGGCCCTGGACCGCCCGGAAACCGATCAGCTGGCTCATGTCCTGGGACATCCCGCTCAGCACCGAGCCGATCAGGAAGACCACGATGGACGTGAGGAAGATTCCCTTACGTCCGTACATGTCGCCGAGCTTGCCCCAGATGGGGGTGGAGGCCGCGGTGGCCAGGGTGTAGGAGGTGACCACCCAGGACAGGTGTTCCATACCGCCCAGGTCACCGACGATGGTGGGCATCGCGGTGCCGACGATCAGGTTGTCGAGCATGGCCAGCAGCATCGCGATCATCAGCGCGAGAACCACCACCCGGACGCTGCGCGCCTGTGGTTCCGCTTCCCCGCCCGCCGCGGTCTTCCTGAGGTCTGCCATGCCGTCCGCTCCCCTGGTCCCCTGATACCGGTCCGCCCACCGACCTGGCACTTACTTGCCGCCCGGCTAGTTGGCTACACTGAGGAAAGTAGACCCGTAACTAGCCGGGCGTCAAGTAAGTTTTGGGGAGAGTCGCATGGGCAGCACGCCGCAGCCGCGCCGGGGCAACACCCGTCAGCGCATTCAGGACGTCGCCCTGGGACTCTTCGCCGAGCAGGGGTACGAGAAGACCTCTCTCCGCGAGATCGCCGAGCGGCTGCAGGTCACCAAGGCGGCGCTGTACTACCACTTCAAGACCAAGGAAGACATCCTCAACAGCATCTTCGAGGACCTGAACCGGCCGGTCGAGGACCTCCTGGAGTGGGGCAAGGAGCAGCCGCGCACCCTGGCGACCAAGAAGGAGATCCTGGTCCGCTACAGCGAGGTGCTCAAGACCGCCGAGCCGCTCTTCGTCTTCATGCAGGAGAACCAGGCGACGGTGCGCGAACTGAGCATCGGCCACACCGTCAAGCACCGGGTCATCGCCCTGGTCGACCTGATCAAGGATCCCGACGCCCCGCTCACCGACCAGGTGCGGTGCTTCAGCGCACTCTTCACGATGCACGCCGGGATGATGGCCCTCAGGGACGCCGAAGGCGACCCCGAGGAGAAGCGCAAGGCTGCTCTCGAGGTCGCCATCGAACTGGTGACCAGGGCCCATGACCCGGGGCCCGCCGCTTAGCGGCTCCGGGCGCCGCGTCAGATGTGGACGTGCTCGCTCTTCAGGAAGGAGACCGGGTTGACCGCCGAGCCGTAGTTCGGGGTGGTGCGGATCTCGAAGTGGAGGTGCGGGCCGCTGGAGTTGCCGGTGTTGCCGGACAGGGCGATCTTCTCGCCCGTCTTCACGCGGTCGCCGACGTTCACGTCGATCCTGGACAGGTGCGCGTACTGCGAGTACTTGCCGTTGGCGTGCTTGATCACGACGGCGTTGCCGTACGCGGGGCCGTCGCCGGCGCCGTTCGGGCCCGCCTTGACGACCCGGCCGGAGTGCGCGGCCTCGACCTTGGTGCCGATCGGCACCGCGAAGTCCTGGCCGGAGTGCTTGCTGGCCCAGCGGGCGCCACCGGTGCCGTAGCTGGCACTCAGCACGTACTTGTCGACCGGGGCCTCCCAGGAGGCGGCCTTCTTCTTCGCCGCCGCCTTCTTCTTGGCCGCGGCCTGCTTCTTGGCGGCGGCCTTCTCCGCCTTCCCGGCCTTCGCCTCGGCTGCGGCCTTGCTCTGGGCGCTCGCCTGCCGGGTGACGGAGTCGGCAGTGGTGACCGCGCCCGCCAGGGCCGCGGTGTCCGCCGTGCCGGACGCGAACGCCGCGCCCGCACCGAACACCATCGACGCACCCAGGCCGGCGG
>NZ_DATMVN010000083.1:0-3326 GCF_035563135.1 Streptomyces sp. | reverse complement strand
GGCGCGCCCCGCCAAGCGCGGTGCCGGCCGTGGCCCACGCCGCGCGCGGCTGCAGCTGCGCCACATCGACACGTGGTCAGCGCTGAAGATCTCCCTGGTGCTGTCCATCGCGCTGTTCTTCGTGTGGATGGTCGCCGTCGGCGTCCTCTACGGCGTGCTCAGCGGGCTGGGCGTCTTCGACACCCTCAACGACCTGATCGGGCAGCTCAGCACCGCGTCCGGTGAGGAGGAGGGCGGTGGCGGCGAGGTCATCACCGCCGGCATCGTCTTCGGTGGTGCGGCGGTGATCGGCGCGGTGAACATCGTGCTGCTGACGGCGCTGTGCACCGTGACGGCGTTCGTCTACAACCTCTGCTCCGACCTGGTCGGCGGCTTGGAGGTCACCCTGGCCGAGCGGGAGTGACAGCCCCGCGTGAGTGAGGGTCCAGGGGCCAGGTAAGCTCTTCCACGGTCCACGGGCCTGTAGCTCAGGCGGTTAGAGCGCATCCCTGATAAGGATGAGGCCGGAGGTTCAAGTCCTCCCAGGCCCACCCGTGCACCACTGGGCGGGTCGATCGGAACTCGGTCGACCCGCCTTCGGTCATCCGCAGCGGTCACCGGCGCCGCGGAGACCACCGTCGTTCGAGGAGGTCCCGCGTGCTGAAGCAGCTGGCAGTGGCGGCGCTCGCGGCCACTGCCGTGGTCGCCGTTCGCAAGCGCACCGCCGGCAAGGGCGAGGCAGACCTGTGGGCCCAGGCCACCAGCGGACCAGGAGCGGTCAGCACCCCGCGCACCTCCTGAGCCCGCGGCGCGGCCTCCGCGCCATCCCGGGGACGTAGCTCAATTGGCAGAGCACCGCCTTTGCAAGGCGGGGGTTAGGGGTTCGATTCCCCTCGTCTCCACTCTTCTGACCTGCGGTTCACCTCCGTCGGGGGCTCCGGCGAGCCCTCCGAAGGGGTCTCCGTCCGCAAAGAGTCCGCAACTCGTTCGCGGGATGCGGCCCGCAGCGCGTCCAGCCGGTCGGCCACGTCGTCCAGGTCGTCGTCGAACAGGTCGGCGTAGCGGTCCAGGGTCATGGCCGCCGAGGCGTGCCCGAGCATCCGCTGACCGCCTTGACGTTGGCGCCGGCCTTGATCGCCAGCGACGCCGCGGTGTGCCGCAGTTCGTGCGGGGTGAGTCCGGGTTCGTCGATGGCCCGGGCTGCGGCGTCGAACCAGGCGGACCGGGCGTTGCGATTGCGCAGCACGGCGCCCTGCGGCGAGGGGAAGGCCAGCTCGTCCCGCGGCCGGGTCACCACCGTGCAGGCCAGCTCGTCGACCAGGAAGCGGGGCAGCGGCACCGAGCGGCGGCCGTGGGTCTTGGGCGTGCCCCAGACCAGGCGGGAGCCGTCGACCTCGGTCACCGCCTCCTCGACGATGACCCGCCGGCGCAGGGACATCGGGCATCGCGGAGGTGCCTCGCCTGCGCGAGTCCGCGGGCCACGCCGTGGGTTAGGCGTCGGTGGAGGTCTCGGCGCGGAGGAGGAGGAGCCCGAGAGCTGCGAGCCAGGCGGCACAGGCGAGGTCAACGAGGACGAGAGGTTGCCGTAAACGGTTCGCCTTACGGCACAGGTCGGCGGGTCGTCGGTGGCTCAGCACTGAAGCGACTCGCCTCGAGCGGCATTGAGGGACAGTCGGATGCCGGGGCGGTCCGCCTTCTTGACCGAGAAAACCCGTTCGTCGATACTTACCGTTCGTGGGCGCTTACCAGAAAGACGTGGCGTGGAGCGCGCTGGGCGACCCCTCCCGGCGCGCCATCGTCGAATGCCTCGCCGAGCGGCCACGGGCGGTCGGCGAACTGGCCGACGCGCTGCCGATCAGCCGCCCGGCCGTGTCTCAGCACCTGAAGGTGCTCAAGGACGCAGGACTGGTCTTCGAGCGCGTCGCCGGCACCCGGCGGATATATCGGCTCAACCCGGCCGGCGTCGCCGCAATGCGCGACCAGCTCGACACCTACTGGAATCGGGCCCTGGCTGGCTACCAGAACGCCGTCGCTTCCCCCGACGACATCGAGGAACAGCACGTCGTCGAACCAGGACAGGAGAGGTCATGACCCAGGCAGCCACCGCCGCTGTCCGCAAGCAGATCGTCGTCGAGGCGTCTCAGGAGCGGGCGTTCACCCTGTTCACCGAGAACTTCGGCGATTTCAAGCCGCGCGAGCACAACATCTTGGACTCACCGATCGCCAAGACGGTGTTCGAGCCGCGGGTTGGCGGGCACATCGTCGACATCGCCGAGGACGGCAGCGAGTGCCGCTGGGCGCGAGTACTGGCCTACGATCCGCACGAGCGGGTCGTGTTCAGCTGGGACATCGGCCCGGACTGGCTGATCGTGGCCGACCCGGACAATGCCAGCGAGGTCGAAGTGCGGTTCATCGCCGAGACCCCGCGACGCACCCGCGTCGAGCTCGAGCACCGCAACATCGACCGGCACGGCCCCGGCTGGGAGGCCGTCCGCGACGGCATTGCCACCGACAAGGGATGGCCGCTGTACCTCGACCGCTACACGGCTCTGCTCGCCGGGGTGAGCTGACGTGCCACCGATCCTCGCCACCGCCGAGGTGGACCGCCCGGCCGAGGAGGTCTTCGCCTACGCGACCGATCCCGCGCGCTTCTGCGAGTGGCAGGCGGGCGTAGTCAGCGGCCACATGGACGGCGAAGGCGCCGGGCTCTGCGGGCGGTGCATCACCGTGCGCCGCATCGGGGGCGCCGAACGGGCGTCGACATCGGAACTCGTGCACGTCGACCCACCGCGCACGTGGAGTGTGCGGGGCATCGACGGGCCGATCCGTGCCGCGGTCGACGTCACCGTCGAGCACATCGGCGCGGACCGATCCCGCGTCTCCATCGCGGTCGACTTCACCGGACACGGCATCGGGAGGCTGCTCGTGCCACTCGTCGTCCGCCGCGAGGCTCACAAGGAGATGCCGGCCAACCTCGCCCGGCTCAAGGAGCGCCTCGAGCGGCGCACCAGCTGATCCGGTCTCCAGCCGCTGGCGCGCCTGGCTGGTGCTGCAAGTCAGCGGTTGGCTTCTCACCTGCACACCGACCCACTGTGGTGAGCGCGGGATCGCCGTCGGCGCCCGGCGAGGTCCACTTGTCGGCCCCCGGTCGACCCAGGCGCGGGACGAGGGAGACGCGAAGATCGAACCGCCGAATGCTGACGTAAGCGGTTCGGCTAACGAGACTGCAGCGCCGCGGCCAGTTTCTGCATGGCGGAAGTCGCACTCTGGCTGACGCTCGGTCCGAGCACGGCAAGGCTGGACATGAGTGCGGCGGCCTCCGGGAGGTCGAAGGCTATGGGTGCGAG
>NZ_DATMVN010000082.1:0-5536 GCF_035563135.1 Streptomyces sp. | reverse complement strand
CAGGGAGCACTGCCCGCCGCCGTGACCGGCTGGACCGGGCTCGGGGAGCGTCGTCACGACGGCATCGGCACCGGGACATGGGCCCTGCTCACGCTGCTGGCGGCCGTGGTGCTGTTCGCGCTCCACGGCCTGGGGCGTGGCCGGGCCGGACACGCCTGGGTGCTGACGCTCTTCGGCGACTACCGCGGCAGCGTCCGGCGCACCGGCCTCCTGTGGATCTCCCCGCTCCTGCGGCGCCGGAGGGTCGACGTACGCCTGCGGCACTGGCGCAGTGAGCCGCTGCCCGCCGTGGACGCGAGCGGCACAGCGCTGCGGGCCGTGGTCCTCGTGGTCTGGCGGGTGGCGGACACCGCGCGGGCCACGCTCGGTGTCGCGGACCACGAGCGGTATCTGCGCGACCAGGTGGAGGCGGCGCTGGCCCGGGTCCTCTCGCAGCTGCCCGCCGACGCCTTCCACGAGGAGACCCGCACCCTGCGCGACGCGGAGGCGGTGGGGGAGGCGCTGACCCGCATGGTGAAGGCGGACTGCGCGCCCGTGGGCATCGAGGTGTACTCCGCGCAGCCGACCGGGATCGAGTACGCCCCCGAGGTCGCCGCGGCGATGCAGCGGTGCCGGGTGGCGGCCATCGACGCGAAACACCGGGACGGGGTGCTGACCTCCGTGATCGACGCGGTGGACGACACGGTCGGCCGGCTGACCGCGCGCGGCATCGTCGAGCTCGACGACTACGAACACAAGGCCCTGGTCAGGGACCTGACGGTGGCTTTCTACACCGGCCGGAGCGGTGGGGAAGGGGCCTGACCGCTTCCGGTCGCCCGGGAGCACGCGCGAAACCCGATCCACATTGGTCTGGACATGTTCATGCAGCGTCAATAATCTGGACTTGGTCTAGACCGCACAGTGAGGCGCGCAGCACGGCTCAGAACATCCCCAGAGCATCCCCCACGTTCTCGAGGAGCGACACAGCATGCGGAAAAGGGCAAGCGCGGCCGTCATCGGCCTGGCGATAGCGGGCGTCTCCATGTTCGCGACCGGCAGTGCCAGCAGCCACGGCTACACGGATTCCCCCATCAGCCGGCAGAAGCTCTGTGCCAACGGCACCGTCACCGGCTGCGGCAACATCCAGTGGGAGCCGCAGAGCGTCGAGGGGCCCAAGGGCTTCCCGGCGGCAGGACCGGCGGACGGCAAGATCTGCGCCGGCGGGAACGGCAGTTTCGCTCAGCTCGACGACCCCCGGGGCGGCAACTGGCCCGCCACCCAGGTCACCGCGGGGCAGGGCTACAGCTTCCGCTGGCAGTTCACCGCCCGGCACTCCACGAGCGACTTCCGCTACTACATCACCAAGAACGGCTGGGACTCCACCAAGCCGCTCACCAGGGCGGCCCTGGAATCGCAGCCGTTCATGACGGTGCCCTACGGGAACCAGCAGCCCCCGGCGACGCTGACCCACCAGGGCTCGATGCCCACCCAGAAGACGGGCAAGCACATCATCCTGGCGGTCTGGAACGTCGCCGACACCGGCAACGCGTTCTACGCGTGCTCCGACGTGAAGTTCTGATCCAGCGCGGCATGCCGCACGGCACGGCGCAAACACAGTGGGCGGTCTCCTCGGAGGGAGACCGCCCACTGCGGTGTCGGTGCGCCGTCAGGGACTCGAACCCCGGACCCGCTGATTAAGAGTCAGCTGCTCTAACCAACTGAGCTAACGGCGCCTGCTGACTCGAAAATAATACCTGGTCCTCAGGGGTGCTGAGGACACGCACCCACGGGAGGGCCCGGAGCGCCCTCCGGAGCGTGCGAACCCGCCCCTGAACTGCGGGTCCGCACCTCACCCGCCGAGGGGGCGGGGGCCCCGGCGGCCACCCGCTCACGGTGCCCGCGCGCCCGGTTCAGAGAGTCAGCGACAGGAGGACCGGTGCCGCACGCCGGTTCAGCGTGGCGGCTGCGGCCCGCAGCCGGTGCGCGTGCTCGATCGGCAGGGACAGGGCCAGGCACCCGGCCGAGGAGCCCGCCGTCAGCGGAACGGCCGCGCACACCGTGCCCACGGCGTACTCCTGCAGGTCGAGCACCGGCACCGTCGCCGGCTGGCTGTCCAGCTTCGAGAAGAGCACCTTCTCGCTCGTGATCGTCCGCGAGGTCAGCCGTGCGATCCGGTGCCTGGAGAGGTGGTCGCGCCGGCCGTTCCGGTCGAGCTGCGTGAGCAGGCACTTGCCGATCGCGCTGGCGTGCGCCGCGGCGCGGAAGTCCACCCACTCGTTGACGGCGGGTGTGCGCGGCCCGTCGGCCATCTGTGTGACGCGGACCTCCCCGTCGACGTAACGGCTGACGTAGACCGCCGCGCCGACCGAGTCCCGCAGCTGTGCCAGTGTCTGCTGGAGCTTCGCCTCCACGGCCCGCCTGCGCGCGGTGCCGGAGCCCAGCTCCAGGAGCGAGGAGCCGGCGACGTACGCGCCGTCGGCGATCTGCTGGACGTACGCCTCGCGGCGCAGCGTCAGCAGGAGGGGTGCGAGGCGGCCGGCCGGCAGCCCCGTCTCCCGGGAGATCTGGGCCTCGGTCACCCCGTCGCCGTGGGCGGAGACGGATTCGAGCACGCGCAGGGTGTACTGCACCGGATGGAACGGAGCCTTCGGCTCGGGCTTCAACGCCACGGTTCCCCCTTCAGGGCCTCTACCAGGTGGTGACCGCAAGCTCACCACCCACGATAGTCGCCAAATGGCCGAACAGGAGGGGGTGTCGGGGAGTTGACGAGGCACCCCGGCCCCGTCGACCGGGGCACACCCTTACGTCATATGCCCGTGTCACTTGCCTGAAGCCAAGGCCATGGTCACAGCACCGCGTTGAGGAATCCGCGCGTACGTTCGTGTTCGGGATCGGTGAATATTTTTTCCGGCGTTCCGGACTCCACGACCCGTCCCGCGTCGAACATCAGGACCTTCTTCGACACGTCACGGGCGAAACTCATCTCGTGGGTCACGCAGAGCATGGTGATGTCGGTGGTCCTGGCGATGTCGCTCAACAGCTCCAGCACCCCGGCCACGAGTTCGGGGTCGAGCGCCGACGTCACCTCGTCGAGGAGCAGGATCTCCGGCTGCATCGCCAGTGCGCGCGCGATCGCCACCCGCTGCTGCTGGCCACCGGAGAGCTGGGAGGGGTGCGCGTCGACCTTCCCGGAGAGCCCGACCAGGTCGAGCAGTTCGCGGGCCCGCCCCTCGGCCAGTTCACGGTCCATGCCGAGGACGTTGACCGGTGCCTCGGTGATGTTCTGGAGCACCTTCATGTTCGGGAAGAGGTTGAACTGCTGGAAGACCATCCCGATCTTCTTCCGGGACTCACGCAGCTGCTTCTCGCCCGCCGGCTTCAGGGAGCCGTCCGGCCGGCGCACATGGGACAGCGGTGAGCCGTCCACCCAGATCACACCGCCGCTCACCTTTTCGAGTGTCATCAGCAGCCGGAGGATGGTGGTCTTGCCGGAGCCGCTCGGCCCGATCAGCGTGACGTGCTCGCCGCGCCGCACGGTGAAGTCGAGTTCGTCCAGGACCACATGGCCGCCGTAGCGCTTGACGACCTTGTCGAAGCGCACCAGCGGCTCCACACCGGTCGTCCCGGCGGCCGGAGCCCGGTCCGCGGGCTCCTTCAGGGGGGCAGGGTCAGTGGCCAAGGCGCTTCTCCAGCTTTCTCATCAGCAGTGAGGTGGGGTAGCTCGCGACCAGGAAGACCAGTCCCGCGAGCGTGAAGGCCTCGGTGTACGCGAAGTGGTCGGCTCCGTACTTCCGGGCCTCGAAGACCATTTCCTGCACGGTGATCACGGCGAGGAACGGGGTCTCCTTGAACATCGAGACGGCGTAGTTGCCGAGGGCGGGCAGCACGTTGCGCACCGCCTGCGGCAGGATCACCGCCTGCCAGGTGCGCCGCGGGGACATCGAGAGCGCCCGGCAGGCCTCCCACTGGCCCTTGGGCACCCCGTCGATCCCGGCCCGGTACACCTCGGAGGTGTACGTGGCGTAATGGACGCCCAGCACCACGATGCCGATGGTCAGGGGCTCCACCGAGGTGAGGACGGCCGCCGCGCCGACCAGCTGGACCAGCAGCGGGGTGGAGCGGATGAACTCCATCACCGCCTTCACGGGCACGGTCACGAGGCGGGACGGCGCCCGCCCGGCCACGGCGATCGCCAGGCCGAGGACCGCGGCCACGAGCGTGCCGAGCACGGTTGCGAGGAGGGTGACCCGGAACCCTTCGAGCAGCAGGGGGAAGGCGTCCTCGACGGCCTCCCGGTCGAATGTGTTCACCGGGCACCTCCGGCCGCCGGGGCGGGCTCCGCGCTGCGTGTCCTCAGCAGGCTCCCCGTGCCGGGGTGCAGGCCGAGCCGCCGCTTGGCGGACCGCTCCAGCAGGTTCATCAGCAGGGTCAGCGCGTAGGCGAGGACGAAGTAGACCGCCAGCAGCGTCAGATAAGCGGTGAGGCTCTCCCCCGTGCGGTCGCGGATCTGCTGGATCACGGTCATCAGGTCGGCCGCGGAGATCAGCCAGAGCAGCGGCGTGCACTTCAGCAGCTGGATCAGGAGGTTGGTGAAGGACGGGATCATCTGCACCCAGGCCTGGGGAAGGATCACTTTCCGCATCCGGTGCCACGGCGTCATGTTCAGCGCCACCGCCGCCTCGTACTGGGCGCGCGGCACGGAGTTGATCGCGCCCCGCACGATCTCGGAGCCGTACGCCCCGTAGTTCAGGCCGAAGGCGACGACGCCGCAGAGCATGGGTGTCAGCTCGTAGCCCGTCAGCTGCGGCATCGCGTAGTAGAGCCAGAACAGCTGGATGTAGAGCGAGGTGCCGCGGAAGAACTCCACGACGGTCCGGGAGACCCCGCGCACCAGGAGCAGTCTGCTGCCTGCGGCCAGACCGAGGGCGAACGACAGGAGCAGGGCGAGGAGGGCGCCCAGGACGGTGGCCTCCAGCGTCACCCACAGGCCGGATCCCACCTGGGGGAACTCGTCGAGGAGTGTGGAGAAGAAGTCACTCATACGGTGTGTGCTCCGCCCCCGTCAGCCCTTGCACAGATCGGCTGTCCTGAGCGTGGCCGGCGGGATCTCCGCGGCGCCGAAGCCGTAGTCCCGCAGCAGTTCCACGTAACGGGACCGGTCCGAGACGATCTTCTTCAGTTCACGGTTGAAGGCGTCCCGCAGATCCTCGTTGCCCTGACGGAACACCGCGCCGCCCGGGGAGAACTGCTTCGTGCCGTTCAGCTCGGGGACGAAGGCCTCGGTGACCTCGGTGTCCGGGTTGGTCCTCGCGAGCCAGCGCAGCGAGATGGCGGTGAGCAGGAAGGCGTCGATCCGGCCGCCCTTGACGGCGTCCGCACCGTCCTGCGGCTTCTGCAGCGTCTTGATCTTCCCCTCGGCGATGCCCGCGCCTTCGGCGTACGAGCCCTCGACCGCACCGGACATCACGCCGACGGTGGCTCCGGCCGCCTTCACGGACGCCAGGTCCGTGAGCTTCTCCGGGTTGCCCTTCCGCACCATCAGGGCGGTGGGGGAGAT
>NZ_DATMVN010000081.1:0-2534 GCF_035563135.1 Streptomyces sp. | reverse complement strand
GTACCGCCCGTGCGGTCGAGGGCGGCAGCGGCCCTGCGCTCACCGCGCTGGGGCTCGTGCTGGTGGCGGGGCCCCCGCGGCGCCGGACCAAGGGGAAAGGGGTGTCAGCGGACCCTCCCGTACCAGACGCTGCCGGACCAGATCTTCTCCAGCCGGACCACGGCGCCGGCCTTCGGCGAGTGCCAGATCTTCCCGCTGCCGGCATAGATGCCGACGTGGTACACGCTGCGGCCCGAATGGAAGAAGACCAGGTCGCCGCGTTTCCGCTGCGACCTGGAGATGTGGCGGGTCTTGTTGTACTGCTGTTGCGCCGTGCGGGGAAGTTTCTTGCCGGCCTTCTTGAACGAGTAGAGCGTGAGCCCTGAGCAGTCGAACCGGTGAGGGCCTGTGGCACCCCATCTGTAGGGCGCGCCCTTCTTCGAGGCGGCGATCTTGAGCGCCTTCATCGAGTGGGTGGCGGCCTCGGCGTCGTTCACGAAACCAGGCGCCAGCATGGTGGTGCCCACGGCGAATGTCAGGACCGAGGCCGTACCGACCCGGGCGAACAGAGACGGGACATGAACCTGCGCAGTCATGCGCAACCCTTCGTCAGCCGCCTGTGAAGGATGACCTGTCGGGTTCGGGCTGGCGAAGTTGCCCGGCCGCACACGGCGGCTTCACCCCGAGGACCGCCCGGATCACCGGTCGGCCCGTTGCGCTCGGGTCCTCCACTCCTGCCGATCCACTCCTGTCGACCAGGCATCCGGACAGCGGCAGGACTCGGCGTCCGCCCGGACCGCCCCGCCGCGGTGGCGGGGGCTTGTCGTCCCAGGGATCTTTACGCACGCACTGCCGGATTTCATCGCTGAAACGGCGATATGTGAGAGTCATCACCTCTGATCCGATCGGGTGGCCGCAGCCGGTCCGGAGTCGCGGCGGCGGCAACGGACCAGCCGCGTACCAGCGGCGGAACGGTGCACGCCGTCCAGTGTCCGCACGGGTTGCGCAAGTTGGGCCGTAGCTCGGGAGGGGGAGCTTCTACGCCGATCGAGCGAGGAAAACTCATCGGCCCGTCGGGCGTGTCGTGAAAGGGCGTCGGAAAGCGGCGGCGGCCGCCGAGTCGGGCAGCGCGAACGCTCAACTCGATGACGCGGGAGGGACGGCGACCCGTCCCGCGCGACGCTCTCCGTCCAGCAGCCGCAGCGCCCTGGCGAGGGTTTCCGCGTGGATCTGCGACTCACCCCGCTCGTGCATCAGGACCAGTGCGTCCCGGAGGGCCGACGCCCGGGACGCGAGCGCCTGGGCCGCCCGGAGCGCCCCGTACGTGTCACCGCCACGCGCGGGATTGATGCGGCCGAGCTGGTCGAGCACCTCCAGGTAGCAGTCGATGAACTCGGCCTCGGCACGGGTCAGTGCGGGGAGCGGCGGGAACTGGGGGGAGAGCATCGGATGTTCACCTCGCGGTGTGCGGCGGCTGGGACGGCGTGCGGTTCTCCACGACGTGGTCCACCAGCCCGAACGCCAGGGCGGCCGGGGCGTCGAGGATGGTGTCCCGCTCGATGTCGGCGCTGATCTCCCGCGCGGAACGGCCCGTGTGACGGGCCAGCATGGCCGTGAGCAGCTCGCGCTCCAACTCCCGGGCCCGGATCTCGAGATCGGAGGGCTGGCCCTGCACCGGCTCGTCCAGAGCGGGCTGCTGGATGACTACCCGGGCGCCGGGCAGGGCATGTCGGCGTCCGGGCGCGCCGGCCGCGAGCAGCACCGCGGCGCTGGAACCCGCCTGGCCCAGACAGAAGGTCTCCACCTCGCAGGCGAGGAAGTGCATGGTGTCGTGGATCGCCGTCATGGCACCGAAGGAGCCGCCGGGCGAGTTGATGTAGAGGGAGAGGGGCCGGCCGGGGTCCGCGTGCTCCAGGTACATGAACTGTGCGATCAGGTCGGTCGCCGCGGTCTCGTCCACGGGTGTGCCGAGAAAGACGATCCGCTCGGACAGCAGCTTCGAGTAGGGATCCATGCTGCGGGATCCGTAGGCGGTGCGCTCGGTGAACTCGGGCAGGACGTAGCGGGCGGCGGGACGGAACATGGCGATGCCTCTCCTCGGACCGAGCGATTCGGAGTATGTAAAAAATGTACAGGACGTACAGGAGGTTAGAATGGGGATATGGCCTACGAGATTCCGGTGACGCAAGCCCGGGCGGAGCTCGCCGAACTGATCAACCGCGTCGTCTACGGGGGTGAGCGCGTGGTGGTGACCCGGCATGGAAAGCCGTTGATCGCCCTGGTGTCTGCTGCTGACCTGCAACGACTCGAAAACGAAGAGGCTGCGGCGCAGGAGGGGGCGGTCGAGGAGCAGGTGATCAGCTCGGTGTCCTCGTTCCGCTCCGTGTCATCCGCTCAGGGCGAACGGCACCGCTTCGGCATCGCCGCTGAGCACCGCGGCCATGAGGACCGCGGCCACGAGGACCGCGATCGCTGACCGCCGTCCAGGGCCGGGGCCGCGTCCGGGGGCGGCTGCGGGACCGCGGAGAGCCGCGTCCCGCCAGGACGGCGGGAGC
>NZ_DATMVN010000080.1:0-3922 GCF_035563135.1 Streptomyces sp. | reverse complement strand
ATCGACCACCCCGGGTGGATACACCCGCGTCAACACACCCAAGGCGATCCGGTCCGACAACCGTTCACCCGACGACTTCACCTGCCCAGGCCTTGGCACAACACATCCAACGACCAACACACCTCAAAGTCACCGGTATTGCGCCTAGGAGCTGTCCGGCCGATCATTGATGGCGTGCGTCTGGCTGCTGCTTGGGGCGCCTGCGTCGGCAGTCTGAAGTCGATTGGCGGGTGCTTGATGCTGCGCGACCATCGTCGGATGAGTACGGATGAGGGTGGGAAGTTGACGCGGGTTGTGCAGACGTGTTCCGCATACCCATCACAGTGGGATGCCTGGACGGCGGACGGCCAGTATCTGTATTTCCGATACCGGCGTGGCGTGGGCCGCGTCGAGTGGCATCCTGGCCCTGAGGATGACGCTGAGACGCCGGAGTCTTGGAACGAGGGCCTTCTCGGGCTTCTGGCCGAATGGGATGACGGCAGCGGCAGCGGTGTCATCAGCCTTGAGGACTTCATTGCGGCAGCGGGCTTGGTGTTGGCGCCGGGCGCCTCGGTGAGTTGAAGTCCTGGCACGCGGTCAGGTGCGGAGCCAGATGACGAGGGCAGCTGCGGTGACGGTGCCGAGGAAGACGTGGCCACGCTTGTCGTAGCGTGTCGCCACGGCGCGGAAGTTCTTCAGCCTGTTGATGGCCCTCTCGACGGTGTTGCGCTTCTTGTATCGCTCCTCGTCGAATCACGCCAGTGAACCCCGGTCCGAACCCGGTGAAGAATTCCGTCGATCACCTGCCGATGATCACGCCACCGCCCACACCGACCATTGCTCACCGGCAGGAACGGCCGCAGCCGCTCCCACTCGGCGTCCGACAGATCGCCGCGTTCTCTCCACCCCATAACGGAAACAACGAGCAGATCAGGCGACAGTCACATGATCGACCGGACGGCTGCTAGGTGACTGGCAGCGCCACCACGATCTCCTCGTCCTCGAAGTCCCCAGTCGGCTGGAAGCCGAACGAGGTGTAGAGGTGGCCGGCGGAAGCATTGTCCGGGTGGTACGAGAGACGGATCTCCCGGCACTCCGGCAGTGCCGACAGGCGCTCGATCACGGTGCCCAGAGTGGCGTGGCCCACTCCTTTGCCCTGCTCGACCGCGCTCACTACCATGCCGCCGATCCAGTGGGTGCCGTCCTCGTCGTCGTACGCCCACATGACGTGGCCCACGATGTCGTCACCGGCGCGGATACCGAGGGACGTCCATACCTCGCCACGCTGGGAGAGCAGGAGATAGCGCGCCGCGAGGGCGGCCACGTACCGGCGCTGCTCGTCGGCGGGCGCCACGTCGGCGACATCACGCCAGTTGTCCTCCGTGATCTCCTCGAGCACCACGGCCCGGCCCTGGCGGTCGGTGAACTGCTGCGTCATGCGCTCCCCATATCAGTGCTCGTCAGAGGAAGGTGAGAGTAGTCAGTCACGCACGGGCCCGGGTAGCGGTTTCCCGGTGTCTCCTGGGCCGCCCGAATGTCGAGGACCAATAGCCGGACCGGCTGGGAGGGTTCGGCTCGGATTGGCTTGTCGGGCGAGGGGGTCTGGAGCTCAGGTGGCCGTACCGTGATCGTGTCGACACGGCGGGGGAAGTGGCCGAGGGCGCAGTCCTGGCACAGCAGGTCTGTTCCGGCCGCGGTCACCCGCACGCTCTCCACCGGGGCGTTCCAGCAGGCTTCGCAGGTAGTGACGGCGGTCGGGGTCAGGGCGGTGGTCACGGGCGCTTGTCAGGGGGTGGGGTGGGCGACCAGGTAGGGGGACGCATGAAGTGCCTCCGTTTCGTCGGGCGGGTGGCGGCCCGCCCCGGCCGTTGTCCTGCCAGGGAATGAGCGGCCGGGGCGGAAGCTCAGCGCTTGCTGTCGAGGTTGAGGCGGCCTGACCGGGTTCCCTGCAGCCAGATGAGGTTGTCCAGCACCGAGTTCTGGGCGGCGCGGCGCTGGACTTTTGGCTGGGTAGGGGGCTCCGGATTCGGCTGCGCGGCGTTCCGTGGGGGCAATGCAGCTGGGTTGGTCACGGTCGTTATCCCTTCGGACATGAAATAGGACAGGAGCGAGGGAACCAGCGGACGACGAAGCCGTCGAGGTCGAGTTTTTGAGTTCCGAGGTCAACGGCGTGCCCGTTGCGTAATGGGGTGCTGCACCAGACGCAGTGCACGCCGCGTTGCTGCTGTGGGGACAGGGACTCGGCCTTCGGTAGCGGGCGGCCGGTCTCCACGGCCGTCAACGGACCGTTCCGGTGGAGAGGTGGAGGTTCCCGCCGGGGCCGAACGCCGCACCGAGCATGGCCGGGTCGGTCAACAGGTCAGAGCCGTCCGGCTTCTCCAGCCATCCCAGTTCGTCCAGGTACCGATCGGCCGGCGGGCAGCGCAGCGCCCACCCGGCGGGGTGCACAGTCAGCTGCGGCAGGTCATCGAGGAGCTGCCGCACACCGGCCGGCGCCAGCCCCCATGCGCGGTCGGCTTCCGGGTGGACAAGGACGGGGCCGAGCCGGGCGGGGCCGATGCGCTGCATGGTGGTCACGCTCGGCATGAGGGCGGCCTCGACGGCCAGCCAGCACCGGCCGGTGGCGACGAGCGCGAGTTCGTCGCGGTCCCACGCGTGGTGCACCTGTACGGGGTCCGGGGCGCAGGAAGCCGACCAGTCCGAGCCCGGATTGCGTGTCCGTGTGGCCATGACCAGCACGTTAGAGATCAGGGGCGCGAACGTGCGCGCCGATTGCGATGGATTGCGAATGTGGCCAGCCGAGTTGAGGCGGGTTGCTCAGGACAGGTCCAGTGATGCCCGCGCCCGGCCGATCAGGCGCCTCGCCTGCGGGCCGTAGACCGCAGCCTCGGCTGTCCAGTCCCACGCCCTCTCATACAGGGCGATGGTCTCCTCATCATCGAGCCACATCTCGGTACTGATCGTCTCGACAATGACCTGCCGCCGGTCGTAGATCCAGAACCCATGGGTGGGCGCACGCCGCAGCTGCGCTCCGAACGGGACGATCCCGAGCTCGATGGTGTCCAGGCCGATCAGCCCGGCCAAGCGGTCGAGCTGCGCCGCCATGACCTCGCGGGGGCACGTCACTACGTGCAAGGCGCCCTCCCACACCAGGAACCGGAACCGGCGCCCCGGTTCGTACAGGGCATCCTGCCGGCGGATGCGGGTACGTACGGCATCCTCCACGTCCCGGGGAATCTGGCGGAATTCCGAGTTCGCCTCGAAGGTGTGCCGGGCGTAGTCCGCCGTCTGGAACAGGCCCGGGACTCGGGCGACCTCCAGGCCGCGAATGGTCTGCGTCACCGTAGTCTCCGCGATGGCCAGCTCCTGGCGGGCCCGGTGCCCACCGGCCAGCTGGCGGCGCCACGACCGGTACTGCGTCTCCAGACCGACGAGCCTGCCCTTCAGCTCACCGGCCAGATCCTCGCGGCCCACGGCCTGTGCCCACGCTGCAAGGTCTGCACTTGACGGGGTCTGCTTCCCCAGCTCCAGGCGTGACACCTTCGAGCGCTGCCAACCGAGGACCGCAGCCACACCCTTGCCGTCGAGGCCGGCCTCGGTACGCAGCTCACGGAGCCGTGCACCGAGGGCGACCCGGGCAGATTGATAGTCGGTGCTCACACGGTCGAAGTTACCGCCTTGGCAAATTCCGCGGTGACGGTTGCGTGGTGCCATGCAGCGTCGCGGGCCTGGCAAGCGGCGGCAACGTCGGCGGGGTCCTCGCTCAGGACCACACCGAGGGTGGTGTCGTCCTCGTCGAAGACGAAGCGCGCGACAAGCCGGGAGTCGAAGAGCCAGAAGTCGTGGTCCGGCAGGCCCAGCGTCCTGGCCTGCGCGCGGGGGAGGTTGCGGATGTCCTCGCCCGCAGCCACGTTGCCGTGCCCCGTGGTCAGGAGGAACTGCT
>NZ_DATMVN010000079.1:0-11777 GCF_035563135.1 Streptomyces sp. | reverse complement strand
GCACGCTGGTCACCAGGACCCGGAATGCCTCATCGCAGAAGAACCAGCGGTCCAGGGCCCCCTTGTCGGAGCCGGTCGTTCCGCAGATCAACTCGCCGGGCACGGGAAGCCGCTCGCAGTACGGATGGTTGGAGGGCTCCTCGAAATCGAGCGTCGCATCCCGGGTGAAGTCGAGCTTGCGGTGAGCGTCGTAGGTGAAGCTGACGCCCTCCTGCGTGTACGCGGTGAACCGCTTCCACACGATGCGGGCATCGGCCCGCAGGGGCTCGGGGACATCCGTCAACGTCCGGAAATCCGCGCTGCCGGGGACCTCGTCAGGCCGGTAGCTGCCGTTGTACATCTTCTCACCGTTGGCATAGGTGCCAATCGGTGGTTTGCGCAACTCGATGTAGGAGACGTCTTCAGGCTGTCGGGCGATCACCTCGCTGACGGTGAAGAAGGAGAGATGCCCCCACAGCTCGCGGAGACGTTCGGTGGCACGTGCGCTCATCAGATATTCCCTGACTTCTCAGCGGAGTGGGTGAGAGGTGCGATGGCAGGACTCTGCGTCGGTCATTCAACGGCTGCCGTACTTTCGTGCAGATCTGTACGCGCTCCCTGTCTTAGCTCGACAGCCTGGACCTGGTCTGCGGGGTATCCACTGACGCGCTTGATTCCCCTGTTGGCGAGGATGGCTCGCGCACGCGATTCGGTGACACCCCAGTACACGGCGGCCTGAGCGACCGTCCACAAAACGTTCTCGCCGGGCCCGTCACTCATTCGGTCCTCCTTGATCCTGAAGCGAAACCTACGAGCAGAACGCTCGTAGGTCAAACTTCGGTGGGGAGTCCCCCGCTGCAGCCCGGCATTCCTCGTCAGCCTGTCGGCTTACGTAGCGGTCCTCGCCCGCCCGCGTGAGCCGCCGAGGCATGGCACGGACGGGGTTCAGGCGAGCAGCGTGCGCTGGGCCCTCAGTGGTCGCTGAGGGACGCTACTTGTACGCGTTGCGCGGACCCGCGTCCATTTCGATGGCCACGACCTCGGTCTTCTTCATCAGGCCTCGCCGCACGAGGCTGACGAGCGGCCGATCCTCAGACTTCGGCTTGGAGTAATGCTCCAGAGCGTGAACGCTCACCCCGTCCGGGGTGTTCTCCAGCATGCCCGGCACACACGTGTAGATGCGGCTGTTGTCGTTGGCGTTCTCCGCAGTGACGACGACCCGGTCACCGAGACCGTTGTCGAGTTCCATGGAGACGCGGTACTCGAAGAAGGACCCGTTGCCGTTCGACTGAGCGGAGTAGGCGACTGGGATCACGGCGCGTATCGAGTCGTCCAGGGCGATCTCGATGATTTCCTCGGCAACTCCGATCGCCTGACGGCCGACGTCGCCGAGATGCTTCACCGCCCCGTCGGCCGTGGCGAGCTGAGCGGGCACTCCCTCCGCGGGGAAGGTAGCGACCGTCTTAACTCGGCCGTCGGTGTAGACGACGAGGGCGTACAGGTCGTAGTCGGTTCGGCTGTCCCACCAGCACCGCACCCGGATGCTTGAGGACTTGGTCATGCGGGCGGACGCAGAGCCCTTGGTCATGTTGATGGTGCTCACTGCTGGAGGCGCTCCTTATCGCGTCGTCTTTAGACGTCGCCAAGGTGAGGCCGTTGATCGCCAAAGCCCTTCTCCACGCGAATTCGCGTTGGCGCGGTCCACCGCCGGCAGAGGGGCGCATGTGGTGCTGCGGACTCTCCTGCCGGCGGCCAGGCGGTCAGCGGTGGAGGCGGTCGAAGGCCCTCGGCGCCTACAGGGGGCAGGCGCTCGGACGAGCCGCCGATCGGCGGCTCGTCCGAGCGCCTCAGGTCGACAGTTGCCCGCGGAGTCGTAGGACCTTTGGCTGGTCAGACCAGCGGCGAGGCGCTGTAGTCGTAGTTCAGGTAGCCCTTACCGTCGTTGCGCCATTCGAGCTTCAGCTGTCCGTCGACGTACGCCTTCGCGCTCCCGACCGGGTAGCTGATCGTCGGCGTGGTGTAGCTGTTGTTGTAGTTGCCCCAGTAGTCGGAGTTCTCCAGCTTGGCTTCGATCCCGTAGTAGTTGCCGCTGCGGACAACCGGATCCGTGCCGGCGACGGACTTGGCTATCCAGATCCGCAGGTATGCGCCGTTGAAGATCGACGTGTCGTCGACCTCTCCGACGGGGCCGTCCCAGGACGCCTTCGCGTAGCTGTACACCGTCGAGCCGGAGCGGGCGGAGCAGAGACTGATCTTGATGTCCCAGTTGTCCGCCCACGGGCCGGAGTAGGCCGGGTTGTCGATGGACTTCGTGCTGGTGGTGCACTTGTAGGAGAGCGCCGACTCCGGCGAAGCGGCGAGAAGCGAGGTGCCGGCGAGTGCGGCGAACGTGAGCGCGGCGGCGGTCCCACGGCGGGCGTTCGAGGACAGGTTGCGCATCTGAAATCAGCTCCAGAGTGATGTAAGCCGCATAGCGGGCGGCGAGTGGGCGTGACGAGTCATGCCGACCTGCACACGGGCGGTCAGCGGGGTGGGGGAGAAGGGGGT
This sequence comes from Streptomyces sp., assembly GCF_035563135.1. Taxonomy (GTDB): domain Bacteria; phylum Actinomycetota; class Actinomycetes; order Streptomycetales; family Streptomycetaceae; genus Streptomyces. The sequence continues at coordinate 9,251 of NZ_DATMVN010000079.1, read as the reverse complement.
GTCTGGCCTACTGGGCGGGGTCCCGGCATCGGCAGTCACGCCGGGCCGGCGACGGATGGGCGCCGCCGCTACAGCGCTGTGGCTGACGTGTCAGCCGTTCCGGACAGAGCTGTCAGACGGCACTGGTGGGCTGGGGCCACCGGTACAGGTGCATGAGCTGCTCCAGGACCGGGGAAGAGCCGATCCCCAGAAGGACGCAGGCTTCCAGTCCATCCGTGAAGGATGCTCCCGGATGGTTCGTTGCCTTTTCCAGGCGCTGCTGCGTGGTAACTCCGATCAGTCCGCCGCCGACGATGTACTGCCAGAGCTCGGCGTACTGGTCCGCGAGCAGCACCAGGTCCGCCGATCCCCTGGCAGGGTGGGGCCCGGGGAACCCGAGCTTCAGCTTGACCAGCGGGCTGCTGCCGCTCATCCCCGACCACGAGGTGGCCACCGGCATACGCTCGTGCAGAGCGACCGATCCCATCTCGTCCAGCAGATCGAAAGCGGTCCGAAGCTGCGGCGCCGGCCCAAACGTGCGCTCGTCGTCATGGACGTAGACAACGAACACCGGGCTCAGCCCGGGCCCGTCGCCCTCGGGGAACATCACCCCGGCGCCGTCCGCGAACACGCCGCCGGCCAGGAAATCCTGGCGCTGCCGCTCCTCGTCGGCCGGCGAGAACACGGCCGCCCGGGCGATCCGACCCGCCGGAGCCTGAAAGGACGGCCCCGGTTCCTGACCCCTGCGGTTCCTGCGCGCCGCACGCTCGGCACGGCGTCGCTCCTCACGGTTCACTGACTTCTCCGTTCGTCGTCTGTCAGCACGCAAGGTGTCAGCAGATGCGGACACGGCATCAGAAGTCGTTCACGCAGCAGTCAGGACAGCTCGGTCGCGGACGCGCCACGTTTGATGGCGGGCGGGCGGCCGGTCCCGGGAGGCACCGATGGCGGACGGCAAGCCGATCCGTCTGCTCGGGAGAGAGTCGGCACGAGCCCGTCGCGTCGGCCCCTGCGGCGACGAGTCCGCGGCGAGCCGAATCGACAGCGGCTGCTGTCTGGCGCCTTCGTCATGAGACGGCAGGAGCCGACGTGCCACGGACTCGTGGTGCTTAGGGTTCAGCAGAAGACAACTGGGACGTCCTCCTCGACGCAGAGCGTGAGGAGGTCAACGAACTCCCTCCCGACGCGCCCGTTGTAGCCGTCCGGCCCCCACAGGAGGCCCTCGGGGTCACTGCGACCGAGTTCGGCGAGTGCTTCGCTCAGTGCCGGGGCAAGCTCGCGCGCCTGCTCGGGCGTCAGCTCGCCGCGGTCGTCGTCGTGGTCCAGGAGGTGACGCAGAGGACTGGTCACGTTGCTCCATCGACGGCCGCCGCCGTAGCCGTGCATCTGAGAGAGGTTGATGCCGATGTGGCTGGCGATCCCGCGGCGGAAGAGACTGAAGCCCGCGTACGACCACTGCGGCAAGGGATCACTGGGCAGCGGGCCGTTCGGTCGGCCTGCTCGGATGGAAAGCCCCACGTCGTTCTCCTAGTCGTCCGGTGTGAGAGGAGCAGGGGCGATGGTGCGGGTGTAGGGGGACGGCACGGCAGCGACGGCGAATCGGAAGGCGTGGCCGTGTCGTGGTCCCGTGTCGTCGACCAACACGCGCAGGACAGCCACCCCGCAGATCAGAGACGGACGCCACGTGCGGGGAGGCCGGTACTCCCCGGTGCTCTATGTCGGGCACCGGGGAGGAACACCGGGTCAGGGAAGGCACAGCCCCGTGTGGTCGACAGGCTGTGCGCACCCGTCCGCGCACTGGTGCCCAGCGGCTGCCTGAGCGGTTCTCATCGCCTCGTGACAGTCGGGGCACAGGGCTGGAGCCCCGGGCCAGTCGGTGGCCCGGGCGAGGAACGCCACCGTGCCGCAGCGCTGGCAGACGTCGCCGCTGGTGCGCAGCCAGGAGGTATGTAGATACGTGTAGACGGTGTCCGGCGGCGGGGTGCCGAGAGTACGAATGTGCGCGCTCTGGCTGAGAGCACTCAGTTTGTCGGCGGGGACGATGGCGTGGTGCAGGCGGCGGTCACCGAGGACGCCCACCCAGGTCAGTTCTGAGGCGCCGAGCGCGGCGAGCGCGTCCTCGGTGCCTCGCATGCTGCCGGGGTAGATGACGGCGGCCTCGGCCAGCCGGGGCGCGTATAGCGTTCCGTGGGAGGTCCGCCAGATTCCACGCTCGTCACGCCAGAAGGTCGGCTCCTGCCCGCTGGTCAGGCAGTCGTCTACCCAACCGGCCACTATGAACTGCATAACGCTGGCCGGTAGCCCGCGGCTGCCGCTGCGCCTGGTGCCGTCAGTGATCAGGTCGTGGGTGACTCCCCACACACGGCGGCGTGCTTGATGCTCGGCTGTGATGCTGAAGTCACCGTCCTCGAGGCCGTAGGCGGCGGCATACGCCGCTTCCCAGTTGATCGTCGAAGCCCCGTCGGAGAGCTGATCTAGCGCCGCCATCAACTGCTCCGGCAGGAGACCTGCATCGAGCACGGCGGCCGCGTCCTCTTCGCTGATGCCCAGGGCGTCGCGAGCGTCGTCGATGGGGCGGCCCGTGTGGCCGGTACGGGGCAGGCGGGCAGTGATCCAGGCTTGAGGATCTTGCGGGGCGGGGTGGGCGGCGAGCTGGGCGCGGAGGCGACGGGCAAGGTCGTTGTCTGGCATGACCGCAAGAAACCGCACTCCACGGCAGTGGGTCGCGCCGGCGCGAATCCGGGAACGGGGGTCACCCGATCCGACGGGCTACCCACCGGGGACGGTGCGGATAGGTGCACACCGCGGCCGAACAGGGGCCCCGGGCACCCGCGTCCTGTCGTACGTCCAGTACGGGTCCCGGCCCTTGACCGTCCGGAGCGCGGCGTATGACGGTGTCGCTGCAGTCCGTCTGCCACTGCCCAACGAGCGACACCGCCAGCGACTCTGGAGGCGGCGAAGCCGGCGCTCATGTCCGGTGGCGTGGGTGCTGCTCACTGTGAGAGTGAGCGTGCTCCTGGGTGCAGCTGGCGCACTGAAGGGTGTTCGCGCAAAGAGAGGAAGACGACGTGGTGGGCAGCCGTGTGTGGGTTACTGGACTGGCGCGGAAGAAGCTGGGCGCCGACTTGCGGCGGGCGTACGACAAGGGAGCTTCGATCCGGACCCTGGCCGAGGGCTGCGGACGCTCCTACGGCTTCGTTCACTTCCTGCTTACCGAGGCTGGGACGACCCTGCGCTCGCGGGGCGGAGACACCCGAGGCCGACCCGCCGCCTGATGGGGAAGTCAGTGCGGTTGGAGTGCCCAGATGGAGCAACCCGCCCGTGCTACGCGTGGTTCTCGGGAATCAAGCCCGGAGGAGCGCCTGCGGTCCTGGCGAGCGAGGTACAGCCCGATGCGCCTCGGAGCCACGCGTCCGCATCAGGCGCGGGCAAGCACACCACGTCGGTCATGCCGGACAGTTCGACGCCTCGCAGATGGATTTCCCACACCTGGCGGCATGCGATGGCGGCTGCGACAGCGTCGGCTGGCAGGTCTGGGCTGGGGCGGAACCACAGGCGTGCGAAGTACAGCACCAGGTCGGCGGCCGCACCGGCCATGCCTTGGCGCTCGCCCAACGCGGCGGCCCATGAAGCGATGTCTTTCGGAACGGTGCTCCTCCCGACGAGGGCGGCCGCGGGTCCGGGCAGGTGGACCACCGTGTCGGCGAGGCGCTGCCCGAGGCTGCCCATGTCGGTTCCCGGCACCGTGGTGGCGGTGACGAGCAGCAGGGCCTCGGCCGGGGCGGTCGCTTCCATGACCGCAACCCTAGGGCCCTGCTGCGGGCCACATGGTCTCAATGCGCAGTTCTGTCCAGGGGGGCCTACGGCTTCGTCACGGCGATCTCCCGGGCCTGCTGCATCTCCTGGGCGGTGTGGGGCGTGCCACCGCCGTTGACGAGCAGGTACATGGCGGCCTCGTCGTGGATCGTTCCGGCCGTCCGGAACTCGGCGACCTGGAACTGAGCGCGGCGGTCGAACTTGAGCCGTCCGGGCTGGCTTAGCCCGCCATAGCGGACGTAGGGGCCATCCTCGGTGAGCTCGGTCTGCTCCACGACGGCCGGATCGAACCAGGAGGCGGGAACAGCGAACTGATCGGTGAACCACAGCTTCGCTGTCAGGATCCTCTGCTTCCCGTCGACGGCCGCCCATATCGCCGCCCCGGCCTTGTACACGTCTCCCATGGCTGCGGCCCAGTTCGGGTTGTCGCGATCACTGATGATGATCACACCCGCAGGCAGACCGATCATCCAGGAGCGGACGAGTGCCACCCGCTGGTCCTCAGTCCAGACGCTGCCCCGCTGGTAGGGAGGATCCACGTCGAGCTGCCCTTCCTCGACCTGGCGAACGAGATCGTGAGCCCCGCGGGCCCTCGGGTTCAGGGTGGTGTGCTCAAGGTGGGTGGGAGTCTGCCGAGTCATGGGGTGGGATTCCTTCGCTCCGAGGGACGGGGGGCTCGGAGGAGTGAAGCCGTCCTTGCCCGCTACGCAGGAGCAGCGGCGAATCCTGCCCCCGCTATCCCTTGATCCGGTAGTCGCCGTCCTCGATCAGGCCTTCGTGGGCGAGCCCGTTGAGCAGCACCTGGGGCTGGGGAGCGGGGCCCCCTCGGGCCATCCAGTGGCGGGTGGTCTTGGCGTCGTGCAGGTTGCCGTGGACCTGGAACTCTCTGCCGGCGGCCGTGTGGGCGTCGTAAGCACGGCCGGAGAGTGTCGCTACAGTCCGGTCCAGGTCGTGTGCGAGGAGGACCCGCAGGGTGATCGTCTCGTAGGGAAGCTGGGGCATGGCCGCTCTCCGATCGGTCCGCTCGGGACAGAAAGGTGCAGGCTCGGGGGAGCCCGACACGTACGAAGCGCTGCCGCGGCTGGTCCGCGGCGGACGCTGTCCTGGTGGTCAAGACGAGCGCAGCCTGCCCCGTGAAGCGGACAGCCTCCGGAAGCGCGTGGACGCCGCTGTGCGGAACTCCGCAGGTTGACGGTCGAGGGCCCGAAGCGAGAAGCGACGCATCGCAGGAGCGACCCCAGTCAGGCGGTGCGCTCGGGGAGGCTTACGGCATACGAGGGCAGCCCCTGGCGCAGGATGGTCGTGTTCGCCCCTCCCCAGAACTTGACCGGATCGAAGGTCAGAACCGCGTCCGTCCCGCGCAGCGCCCGCTGCTCCCGGCAGAAGCGGTCAGAGAGCGGAACTCCGAAGTAGGCCGTGGCCCACCCGTCTGGCAGCGCCGGATCAGCCACCCGGCCTTCAGCCGTCAGGCACCAGGCATGCTCGAAACCGCTGAAAGGGATCTCCGACGGAACGAGCACGAACCCTTCCACGTACGTCCACCCCGCCCGCTCGGCCCACCGGCGGGCGACGTGAAAGCAGCGCCCTGGATGCTGGGCGTCGGGCATGGGCCAGGCAGCCGGCTCGTACGCCTGGCCGTGGCGGGCGACGAGCTCCGCGAAGCTGGCGTAGACCCATGAGTCGTCCCCCAGCGGCACCTGCCGGTAGCGGGCGATCCACTCCTGAAGCACGTCAGACGCCGCGGTGCTCGACTGGTCGGCCTCGGCGGTCACCCGGCACCGCCCGGCCGCCGGTCTTGCTTGCCCTCGGCAGCCGCATCCCCTGCTGGCAGCGTCTCGTTGTCTCCGCACACCCCTGGCGGTCGGCCCCGACGAATCGGGGCGAGCGTCGGGTCGTCCTCCGCGACACCGTTGGCCACGGCCATCTCCACGTAGTCCTCGTACAACTCGACCCCGGCAGGCAGCGTCGGCAGCTGAATGAGCCCGGCTTCCAGCAGTTTCAGCACCTGCTGGTTCCCCGAGGCGCCGCGAAGCAGCCAACCAGCACAAACCCGCGGCGCTTCAGCAGACGAGGAGTGGCAGCCGAATCGGCGGTCACTGTCCGGGTACGACGTCGGAGCGGAGAGACGGAAGGCCTCTGCAGGGAAAGCACCCAGAACTGCGTCCCGCCGCCACGGGCACCGCTCCGTACCCGCGCAGGGGCTGCGCTGAGCGACAGGTGGCCCTTGGTAGTCCACTGACGTCACGCCCCAGACCGAGTCCGCCGGCCGCTGCTGGGTGACCGTGCCCCCCTTTCGGCTGCTCGGAAGCCCGAGGGAAGCCTCGCCGTCGTGCTCGGGATCTGTGATCAGCGGTTGCCCGGACGACAGGGTCGCATTCAGTGCCTCCAGGACCTCGTCGACCGACAGGCCGCGAGCGTTGGCCAGCTTGGCCAGGTGCGCGCGGACTCGTTGATCGTGCTCGGCCTCGTCGTCGAGCGGCTGCTCGGGACCGAGGAGAGAGCGGTCTGCCTCAAGGGCCATGGCTAACGACTCCTGGAGTGGTCGGAGGGGTGAGGATCGCACAGGAGTGTGGATCGTGGGCCCAGTCTGATCTCGAGCGCTCTCGACGCCGAGGCCCGGCAAAATCCTCTCGGCCGTCGGACTGACGGGCCAAGCGCCTGGTCATCCGTCGTAGGTGAGATGGAACCGCCAGGGCAGTCCCGAGCCCTCTGAGCCGGGCGCTGGCGCGAGCACAGGCTGACCGCGCACGAGTAGATGCCGTGCGACCACACTGAGTTCGGAGGACACGATGCTGTGATGCACGGCGTGCAGGATTCTCGACCGGTCATCCCCAGCTCCGGGGGAGGAGGCTCCGGTCACATCGGCCCAGGAGAACCGAGTGTCTGGGGCGTCACCTGGGCCTTCCACCGTGATGCCGGAATCGTCGGCGTCCAGCCTCTGACCGGGCAGGGTCCCGATGCCGGTCAGGTACGGCTCTCGGCCACCGGCCGGTGCTGCAACGGCTCCTGGCGTAAGAGCCGTGCTGTTCTGGCGGTCGTAGGCGAGCCACAGCACCACTGCTCCGTTGCCGTCCGGGCCGTTCTCTTCGTCGGCTGGAAAGCCAGGATCGGAACGGTGCGGCGGGAAGACCTGCTTGCCGCGGTAGGTGAACCATTCGCCCACCTCGTGGACGGCGAGCGTGGCGATTGCGTAGTGAGCCTGAGCGACCGCGAGCGCCAGGACCTCGTCGTCGCTGGCCCCGGCGGCGCAGGCGGCTACCAGCATGTCGTCCGCCCAGTAGTGGAACCAGCGCAACTGGATCTTGCCCCGGCGAGGGTCTGTGACGTCGGGAGCCATGAACAGAACCCGCGGGTTGAACGACTCCGGACTCTCACCGGCAGCCGACCACGTCAGGTGGATGTCGCGGTAGTCGTACGAGATGTCCGCCAGCAGCCGGGTGAGGCGCTCGCCATGCTCCTTCACTGCTGTGCTCCGGCAGGACTGGCATAGGACCTCTTCGAAGACCCAGCGCGACACACCGCACACACAAGTCGCTGCGTCACGAGCGATCGGCGGCACGTACGGCACCAGCGACAGCATGAAGAATCTCCCGAACAAGTCTCCGCCCATGCTGCCTCCGATGGTCGGAGCAGCGCAGCCAGTCTGAACGGTCCTCCCGTTTGTGTCCCAACCACCGCGAGACCGGGCAGCACTTACGAGTGGAGGCCCGGCGGCGAGGACTGCGTGGCCGGCAGAGGAAGTGAAGTGCTCGACGAGGGTGTCCGGTTCACGGCCCACCATCCCGACATGCGACAGCCAATCCATCCCGCACAAAGCTCTCCAGCCACCGACCCGCGTGCCAGCGGTCCCGCTCGCGGACACTGCTGGTACGCCCAGCAGCCAGCACCGGCTCGAGCAGCCGCATCCGCTCCACACCAGGACCCGCCGCACACCAGTGACGGAGCGCGGCCGCGCGGCCGAGAGCACGGAGGTCGCAGGTGACGACCACCGCGACCTCCACGGCCCGCGTGGCTCCTTCGATGAAGCGTTCTCGGCTGCTCCTGATCGGGTACTTCGCCACTCTGGGCGTGGTCATGGCCGTATGGGGCGCCCGAATGCCCGCCGTTCGCGCCGCCGCTGATCTCCAGTCCGGCGGCCTGGCCGTAGTTCTTCTCTCGGCCGCTGCCGGGATGGTGGGAGGCCTCCTGATCGGCGGCCGCATCGCCCACCGGTTCGGATCATCCCGCCTGCTGGTCCTTCCCGCTGTTGGCTTCGGCTTCTCCTTGGTCCTCTTGGGACAGGGGCGCTCGCTCCTCACGCTGTCGCTCGCCGCCGTGGTGTTCGGGGCCTTCCACGGACTGCTCGATGTCGGAGCCAACGCCTCCGCAGTCACGTGCGAACAGGCGTACGGCCGTCCGATCATGTCCGGGTTCCACTGCGCCTACAGCGCCGGCGCGCTCCTCGGAGCCGCGCTGACAGCGGTGACCGCATGGCTGCCGCACGACCTGCTGTTCGCTGCTGTCGGCGTCCTGGTCTCCCTGGCGGCCATCGCCTCCGGCCGCACGGTCCGGGCTGCGGGTCATCTCGACGCCCCCGCCAGCGCGTCTCCCGGCGGTGAAGACGAAGCCTCGCTTCCCCGGCGCAGCCTGTGGCTTCTGGGCACCCTCGCGGCGGCCTGCCTGCTCTGTGAAGGCGCCGCCGTCGACTGGTCCGCCGTACACATCAAGGACCTGGGCGGATCGGAAACTCTCGCGGCCGCCGCATTCGCGGTCTACAGCGCCGCGATGGCGGTTGGACGGCTGTGCGGGGACAGGATGCTGGTCCGCTACGGGCACGTCACCGTGGTCAGAATCGGTGCCGGGCTCGGGGCCGTAGGCCTGGCGATCGGGGTGGCCTCCAACTCAATTCCGGTCGCCATGGCCGGATGGGCCGCAGTGGGGCTGGGGCTGTCCACCGCCGTCCCCTCCTTGATTTCCGCCGCCGGCCGCGGAGGGCCCCGCGCCGTCGGCACGGTCGCGGCCACCGGGTATCTCGGTCTTCTCGCAGGGCCGGCCTTGATCGGCGCGCTCGCCTCCTGGACCTCCCTGCCGACTGCCCTCTACCTCCCCGTGCTCATGGCCGCCGTCATGGCGGCCACCACCCGCCGAGCACTGAGACCTTGAAGGGGGGCACCGTTCCCTTCGTGTCGGACAGGTCCGAATCGTTGCCGATGACGCGCTCCACGACGAAGCGGCCGCCCCTGTATCAGGGCGGCCGCTACTCGCGGGGCGATCGGCTCATCCGTTGCAACGGTTGCTGGCCGAGCTCTGTTCTGTCGCGCTCGGGCAACGGTGCCGGATGGTTGTTACTGGGAAACCTCGTAGGTGTAGGTCGTCCCGCCTTTGGTACGGAGAGGTTTGTCCTCCGGTCCTTTCGTCACCTCCGGGAACAGGTCCTCTCGGTGTTCGTGGTGCTTCAGCTCGGTGTCCTGCATGTC
>NZ_DATMVN010000078.1:0-7536 GCF_035563135.1 Streptomyces sp. | reverse complement strand
GCCGCGGATGCGGCCTCCGGCGCAGCGGTGCGGTCCCGGGCAGCGGCCATTGAGGCGTCGGGAGCAGCAGCGCGGGCACGGGCGGCAGCGGCTGAGGCCACAGCGCATGCTTCACGCGCTAACGCGGCCGCGAACAAGGCCGAGGCCGCTGCCTTCGCTGCGAACGTGGCGGCGAACAAGGCCGAGTCCGAAGCGGCTGCGACACGCGCCGCGACACAGCGGGCGCATGCCAAGGCGTCCGAGGCCACCGCGCAGGAAGCCAGGGCGGGGATCGCCGCGCATGAGACAGCCCGGCTGGCCGGGCTGGCCGCGATCAGGGCTAACCAGTCACTTCAAGCCGCCGGCAACACCCGGGCGGAGGCCGACGGAGCCGCCAAAGAGGCGGCGACGGCGCAGGTACAGGCCGCGATCGCTGTACAGGCTGCCACGGCGGCCCGCTTCACAGCGGCAGGGATCGCTGCCCCAGCCGATACCGCTATCACGATGACGGCTCCCTTCACCGGTGAGGACGTTCTCGCCGATTTCGCCGCCGCAGTGGCCCGGGCCGCACTCGAGCTGGGCGCGCAGCAGGTCGCGGCCGCGGAGGCCAATGCCGCCGAGGCGCTCAAGGCCGCTGATGCCGCCCAGGCGGCGGCGGAGCGGGCAAACGCGCAGGTAGCTCCGGCGTACGCGGCAGCCGCCGCGGCAGCACGCTCGTCTGCCGACGCGGCGCGTTCTTCGGTCGTTGCCATGAAGTCCGCTGCCCAGGCCGCGGAGGACGGCGCCCTGGCCAGAGCTTCCGCAGCACGGGCCGATGAGGCTGACGCCCAAGCCCAGGCCGACGCCAGACTGGCTCGCCGGGCGGCCGACGCCGCCGCTGCGGACGCGTCGGCGGCACGCACCGCGGCCACGCAGGCAGAGGCAGCGGCGGAGCGTGCGCGGGGCGCGGCTACCGAAGCGGAAAACCAGGCCGCGGCCGCCAACAGCGCCGCCACCTTGGCGGAGAAGGAAGCGAGCACGGCGCAAAGCGCCGCAGCACAGGCGGAGAAGGACGCCGTCGGCGCAGCTGAACTCGCCACGTCCGCGGAAGAGCACGCCAAGGCCGCAGAGACTGCGGCTAAGAACGCGGACACCAGCGCGCGTGAGGCGGATGAAGCGGCCAAGAGAGCCGAGGCGTACCAACGCGAGCAGGAGCGCAAGGAGCAGGAGCAGGCCGCCGGAAGTAAAGAGGGGAGCGAAAGCCTCATAACGGATGCCGAGGAAGCCCAACGCAGAGCGCTCGAAGACGCCGGCATCACCGTAGAGCAGTACGAGGCAGCGCTCGCTCTTTCGGGGAAGGATCTTCTCGACTACCTGCTGGAGAACGGTGCCGAACTCTTGGTGGAGCTTATTGCCGAGGACATCATGGAGTGCATCGATGACCCGGACATTCCGACCTGCTTGTGGGCCATTGTCTCCGTCCTACCCGCCGGAAAAGCAATAAAAATCGCTGGAAAGATCCCACAGATCACCAAGGCGATAATGGGAATCAATGACTTTCTCGAGAAGTCGGCCAAGGCCAAAAAACTGGTCGAGAAGAGCGAGGAGATCATTGAGAAAGCGTGGAAAAAACTTCCCGCGTGCGTGACTGACAAGAAGGAAAGCTCGCCGTCGCTCGCTTCGATGCGTTCCGCAGGTGACACGAAAGAACTGTCCGCTTCCGCAGCGGCCATCGAGGATTTGGGTCTCACCCGCGAGCAGTACATAGCGAAGTTGGTAGGAGGCGTGCTTGCCAAGGATGAGAAGGGGCAGGATGTTAAGATCCACATGCCGAACGTGGGAGCTAGCGGCCTTGACGTCTACGGCCCCAATGGAGAGTATATCTTCGTGGGTGGAGCAGCCAAAGCCAAAAACCCGGCCGACTTCGGACAGCGTCTCAAGATATCCAAATACGCGGCTGACCAGGCCGGCGTAAAGGCCATTTACTTTCTGGCCGACAATACGCCGGAGAGTGCTGTGAAGCAGGCCAAGAAAGCATTCGGGGAAGAAAATGTACACATCTTCACACTGCCGAGCTGTTAGCCATGGCTGACGCATTCATCCGATGGTACCGGGAAATGGCAGCAGTCTCGGTTCTCGACGAGCAGGTCAAAGTGTTTAAGGAGCATGGCATCGCGCTCACACATCCGGTCATGGGCGCGGCGATGGTGCTCAATGTCGAAGGTGACGCTGTCCCCATGCGGCAAGAGGAGCTCAGCCGGATACTCGGTCTTCGTATCGCGCCCTTAACGATCAACTGGTGGTTCTCCGCAGACATCAATGTGACGGACGCATACACCTACGAGCCCCTCGGCTGCGAGATCCAGACTTTCTTTCTGGACGGCCTTCATTCTGAAGAGATGGAGCATGTGGAGTCTGCCGTCATCGCGGCCTCGGTGGCACTTGACGTGCCGACCCGTGCGGTGATCGTCGACCGGCGCGGTGTCTCTGATCCAGACGACTGGGACTCGCTCACCTTGTACGACGGAGAACCAGCCCCGCGGTTCCCCGACAGCGTGTGCGCCCAAGAGCAGATCGCAGAGAAGATTCTGCAGAATTCACCGGGACTCCAAAAAAAGAAAGGGAGGGGCGGACTGTACCGGCTCGCCCCCGCCCACCCGGTCTGACCTGCCCGACGCCGAAGGCCCTTGGTCGCGATTCCAGCGAGGTCTTCGGCGTCGTGGTCAGCATAAGAGCTTTTGCCGCTGCTGTTGAGGCGCCCACGCGGGCCGGGCTACTCAAACACTGCCGCGCAGACATCGAACTCGGCATCATCAACTGAGCCTTCAGCCCCGTCCCTTTTCAGCGGAGAATTTCTTATTTATCCGAAAAAATTTGGGTTTGGGCTCGTTGGCATCGTATGAGTGATCTGATGAGGGATGCGCGGACTGCAGTTCTCTCCGCGAGCTGGACAGCGGGTGTTTACGCTGCTGGGGCGAGGTTCTGCCTGAGCAGGGATCTCGTTTCGAGCGGGGTGACGTATCCGTAGTCGGGGTGCCGACGCAGCCAGCTGCGGTTGTATTTGATCTCGATGTAGCGAAATATGCCGACCCGGGCAGCCTCGCGGGCCTCCCAGAAGGTCGCCCCGATTTCGGCCTCGAACTACCCCGTATACCACCTGCTGTGGTTACTCCTGATTCCTACCTGGCGCTACTTCCTCCGGAACCTCGCGCCCCAGTCTCCAGGTACCCAGCACCAAGAGGGAACTTCAGCAGGGCGACGTTGACCTGATGGTCATCGACGAGGGACCATTCTCGGATGCGCGGGGAGCAGCTTGCGCTGAGGAGTCTGCGCGACTTCCACTTCGAAGACGGCGAGTTCATCAGCGACAAGAAGGGGCTTTTCGGTTCACAACTCACCCTCGGTGACATGAAAGACCTCTTCTGCCAAGTGATGGTGGATCAAGAGGAATGGAAGCAGGCGAATGGCGGTAGCGCCTACCGGGAGAAGGACGTATGCCTCGATCCTAATAATAAGTTCGGCAAAATCTTCAAGGAATCCGGGGAGAGGGAGACCCATTACCTCACCATCGTGGTGAGTATGCATGGAGTTCTGATCACGATGTACCCGATCGTTCCAAACATCTGACATGAGAGCAGGAAGCTAGTATGGGGCTAGGAATCCGCAGACTGAACCGCGCCCGAGACGTTGTCGAGGAATTCGGTGACGACGCCGAGGACCGGTTTCGCGAGATGTGCGCGCGTGCGCCGGAAAATAGTCTCCTGTATGGCGTCTCGCCGTACGGCCTGACAATGTTCAACGCCCTCCAGCTGGAACGGTTCGTCGTCGAGCTCGAAGCACTGCCCGAGGAGGAGAAAAAGAAGCCTGTGGTGCAGCGCGTCATCGAGGCGGGACATCACGTGATCCGCCAATCTGGCTACCTGCTCTTCATCGGCGACTGAAAGGGCTACGTGAACCGCCACCTTTCGGTTCACGGCTACTTGGTCCGGCTCTGAGAGAAACATCGGCAGGGCCGCATCTGAGGACGTGCCAGCATCCTCGCGACGAGAATGGGCATGATGATCGAACCATCTGAGAATCCAGAGCTCTGGGCGTTTCTGGAGTCACTGCGGCCGGGTGACGTCCTGTCCGGGGCCGTAGCCGCGATCAAATCGTTCGGTGTGCTGGTGGCGTTGGACGAGGGGCCTGATCATCCAACTCTGCCTGGCGTCGGGTTGATCGCCATGCCCGACCTGTCCTGGCGGCGCTTCAAGGCGGCATCGGACGTGGTGCGGGTCGGGGAGCGAGTGTCCTGTGTGTTCCTTCAGTTCGACACCTGGAACGCGGAGGCGCGGCTCTCTCTGCGGCTGACGCAGCCTGACCCCTTCCAGGTTTTCGTCGAGGGCGTCGAGGTGGGCAGTTGGCTCACCGGTCACGTCATCGAACTGCTCGCGTTCGGTGTGATTGTCAGGGTCGCTGACGGAGTCGAGGGATTGGTGCACCAGCGAGAGCTGGCCGACGCATCGATACAAATTCCTGCAGACACTGTCGGTGTCGGCGGCACCATCACGGTCGTCGTGACGGGCCTCGATCGTGAGCGGCGCACTCTGTCCCTCTCACAGCGCGGGGTTGCGCACGACCTACGCTGAACATGGGCGACAGTGATGGGCCTCGTTCTGCACCGTGCGACTGACGCGACCTTCCTGGACGAGGTCCGCTTCACGGATATCGAGCACCTCGAGTTCGACCTGTAGGCGGAACGCCCTGAACAGCCTGCGAGCCTCGGACCGCATCGGTTCGGGGCTCGCTCGCGTATCCACGGGGGCGGATGTTCAGCACGCAATGTCCTACTCAACGACGCCGCCACGTTGTCGGTCACTGTTCTTCGGGAAAGCCGTATCAACAACTTGAAGTGCCACTGCTGTCCGGTGGGCTCCCGGAAGCAGGGGATGAAAACACCTGCTGCATTCCGGAGACCGCTGTGCTCCCCGGCCTGTTCTATCTGCTCATCACGGCGACCCAACGAGAACAGCGGCGCGGAAATCACATCGCCGATGTGATCGCGGCCGGCGGATGCGTGGTGGAGATCCAGCACGCGAGCATGTCCCCGACGAAGATCATGGGGCGCGAACTGGACCACGGCCATATGGTGTGGATCTGGGACGGCCGCTCTGCCTACGCCTCCGGTGCCCTCTCACTGGCCGCCTTCGCAGGCGGCATCGTGAGCTTCCGGTGGAAGAACCAGCGTCGCAACCTCCGTACGTGCCGGCGCCCCTGCTTCCTGGACCTCTGGGCGCTGGGGGAATCCGGGCAACGGATGCTGCTGAAGGTCGACGTCCTCAACGAGGACGGAACGGGCTCCGGTCAGCTGGTCGCTCACGACATCATGCGGCTGTGGATCGTCTCCGGCCTCCCTCGCCGCCCCCTCGCCGAGCTTCCCGAAGGCTGCGGCATCCCGCCGGTGAAATTCGCCGCGGCAGTCGCTTAGCGCAGTCATCCACCGGCCGGGCCCCAGACCAAAACGTCCGGGGCCCGGCAGGGTGCGGTGGAGGTTCGCTGGTCTTCGAGATGCTGGATGGCCTGGAGGACGTCGGCTGTGGCGAACCAGGCCCCGTACTCGGCGGCTTGGACGAGCTCGGCGGGGGTGCGGCCTGAGGCCAGGGCTTCGTAGGCGGTCGTCCGGAACTCCGCCGCCTGCTCCAAGGTCGGCCCAGAGGAGAGCATGGCCCAGAAGCCGTATCTCAACCGATCATGGAACGTGCGGGTCGAACAGGTTTCCCGCGGGGGTGATCTTCCCGTTGTGCGCGTATGAAGACAGGGCCTCTCGGTAGCTCGGGGATGCGAATCTGACCAAGCAATGCCGGGAGGCCCTGGTGTCGTTGTTGTACGCGTCCGAGCCCGTCCAGTTCAACTCGGCTGCACCATCGTGTGACTGCCTCGCGCACGTGTACGGCAACGCGGCAGATCATCCTGATCGGGTGCGCCGGTATCCCTCCGACATGACGGACGAGGAGTGGGCGGCCGTCCGCCCGTTGCTGCCGGTGCCGGCCTGGCTGAAGGGCAGGGGCGGTCAGCCCGAGGGCTACTGCCACCGCCAACTGCTGGACGCGATCCGTTACCTGGTCGCGGGCGGGATCTCGTGGCGGGCGATGCCCGCGGATTTCCCCGCATGGGCCCGGGTCTACGCCTTCTTCCGCCGGTGGCGCGAGCACGGGCTGATCGCCGAGTTCCACGACCGGCTGCGCGGGAGGGTCCGTGAACGCGAGGGCCGTGAGGCCGAGCCCACGGCGGGGATCATCGACGCGCAGTCGGTGCGGGCCGCGGCTTCGGTGCCGGCCGCCTCACGCGGCTACGACGGCGGAAAGAAGGTGCCCGGACGAAAGCGGCACATCGTGACCGACACGCTCGGTCTGCTCCTGGTCGTCTGTGTCACCGCCGCGAACATCGGCGACCGGGACGCCGCGGCGGGCCTGCTGCAGCGGCTGCGCCGTCTGCACCGCGACATCACCCTCGTCTGGGCCGACGGCGGCTACACCGGCTCCCTCGTCGACTGGTGCCGTCAGAAACTCGCGCTGACCTTGGAGATCGTCAAACGCACCGACGACATGACGGGGTTCGTGGTGCTGCCCAGACGCTGGGTGGCAGAGCGCACGTTCGCATGGCTGATGCATTCACGCCGGCTGGCCCGGGACTACGAGACGCTGCCGGCCAGCAGCGAGGCACTGATCCGGTGGTCGATGGTCACACGGATGAGCCGACGTCTGGCACGGCCACGGGCACGGGCCGCCGGCCGACACTGAATGCCCCCGACGTCTCCTGCACCAGCCACCCGCGCTCGGCCAGACGCCGGGCCTTCGAGCGCACCCCCTCGACCTTCGCCGACGTTGTCTCCAAGCCCAGCAAAGCCGTGATCTCCCTGGCCTTCAACGGCCCCTGACCCGCCGACTGCCGCTCCTCGAGCACGCCCAGGATCCGCTGGTAGTCCGGCGCAAGCACCGTCACCGGCAGCGCTTCGCGCCATGGCGGCACGATCGAGCCCGACACCGGCGCGGGCGAGGACACGGCTTCCGCCTGCGTCTCGGTCACGGCGGTGGTCTCGGCAGCCGAGGCCGCCAGGGCCTCCACCAGCTCCTCCCGCGCGATCACCCGCCGGTCCAACTCGATCTCCGCGGCCTCCAACACCCCGGCAAGCCGCGCGACTTCCTCCCGCAGCCCCTCCACCCGCACCCGGGCCGCCGTCTCCCGCTCCTCCAGCATTCCCAGCACCGACGCCATAGCGCACCCCTCGATCACGGAGCCGAAACAAGACGCCGGATGCCTCCCTCATTCCGAGCCAGACCATGCCTGACCAGCGAAAATCAAGCGATCATGTTCGGTTGAGATACGGCTTCTAAGGCCAATACCGGTGATTTAGGTGGTTTTCTGGCGTCTACTGGTTGCTTTGGTGGGTGGGACGAATGTGATTGCCCTGGTGGGTGGTTGGGGTGGGTTGCGGTGGTGGGTGTGTTTGAGGTGCCAGTTGCTCATCTTGCGTTTGATGACGCGGGGGTTGGAGCGTTGTCTGCGGGGCGGCAGGAGTCGTTCCAGCAGTTCATGGGT
>NZ_DATMVN010000077.1:0-4222 GCF_035563135.1 Streptomyces sp. | reverse complement strand
TGCGGGGCGTGCGGTGGGCTGTGACGGCGCAGGTTCCGGTTCCGGCTCCGGTTCGGGTGGCGCGGGCGCGGGCGCGGGCGCGGGTTCGGGTGCGGGCGGCGGGGGAGGAGGTGGCGGTGCAGGTGGGGGAGGCGGCGGTGGTGGGGGAGGCGGCGGGGGTGGTGGAGGTGGCGCCGGTTCGGGCTCGGGCTCGGGCTCAGGTTCGGGCTCAGGTTCGGGTTCGGGTTCGACGATGACCGCACCGCACCACCCCTCGCCCGCCACAGCGACGGACGAGCCGCCGTTCCCCTGCCCGATGGTGGCAACCGCACAGCTGTCGCCGGCCGCCGGCAGCGGGGCGGCGAGCAGCAGGAGCAGGGTGGCGGCCGTCAGCCGCCATATGCGTGATCCGTACACGCCGGGCAGCATGTTCCCTCCAGCCGCCGGACACGCGGTGGGAGGAGTTGATTCGCCTGATGGAGGGATGCCGAACCATCCACGGGTGCGCCTGTCGAAAACTTTTCCGAGTACTTTCCTCGGGCGCAGGGTGACTGTGCGGAGAGCTGGCCGGTGGTGCCCACACAGGGAGCCAAGGCTGTCGCGGGGGCCGATGCTTCGCTGGTCGGCGAGGTCACGAGGCCGGCGGGACGAAGCGGCTGACCGGCGAGGGCCGGCCGGTGTACCGATATGCCGAGGGCTCCGAGCCCGGTGACGCCGACGGGCAGGGGCCCGGTGGGACATGGTCCGCCGCTCCGGCCGGAATGGAAGCGGCGCTGAACGCGGACGGCCCGTCGGCGACAGACATCGCCGGACTTCCGTTCCGCAAGGAAAGCGATTCACCACCTTCAACCGCCCGGCCGGCGTCCAGCAGCAGCCGTCCGGGCGCCGGCCCCTTCACACCTGCTCCGATGACGCGGAGCCGGGGGACACCGACGGCCGAGGTGCCGGGGGAACATGGCGCGCGGCCCCACCCGGACGAAGCCCCGAACAGCACTCGTGACACCCCGGCGGTACCGGTCCGTCGTCGAATGTGCACATGCAGCGACGGATCGGCCGCACATGCCTCCGGTGTGTGACCAATAACGGATCTCTAATTTCCGTTTCCACTCGCTCTCCTGGCGGTCGATCAGTAGCCTCTGGTCAACACTGACCATGAACATGGCCGGACCGCCGTGGCGACTTGTTGGAGACATCGATGGAGCGTCCAGCCTGGGCACCGCAGGGCATTGACATATCAGTGCCGAGCGTGTCTCGCATGTACGACTTCTACCTGGGCGGTTCGCACAATTTCGAGGTGGACAGGGAAGCAGCCCGCAAGGCCATGGAGTTCATGCCGGGACTGCCCAAGGTCATGCAGGCGAACCGTGCCTTCATGCGGCGGGCCGTACGTTTCGCCACCTCTTCGGGCGTCAATCAGTTCCTGGACATAGGATCCGGCATACCGACCTTCGGCAATGTCCACGAAGTCGCCCAGGCGGCCGACCCCGAGGCCCGGATCGCCTATGTCGACCACGACTCCGTCGCGGTCGCACACAGTCAGGCGGTGCTTGAGGACAACGAACGTGCCGTCATCGCCGCCGCGGACCTGCGCAAGCCCCAGGAGATCCTGGCGCACCCGGAGATCAACGGCCTCCTCGACCTGGACAAGCCGGTGGCGCTCCTCCTGGTGGCGGTACTCCACTTCCTGGAGGACGCGGACGACCCGTACGCGGCGGTCGCCGAGCTCCGCGACGCCCTGGCTCCGGGCAGCCTGCTGGTCCTGACCCATGCCGCGTACGAGGGGATTCCGCTCAGCCAGGAGGAAGCGGGTGGAACGGTCGATGTCTACCGCACCATCCGCAATCCGCTGATCATGCGCTCGCGCACGGAGATCAGCCGCTTCTTCGAGGGATACGAGATGATCGAGCCCGGGCTCGTCGCCATGCCCGAGTGGCGCCCCGAGTCCCCCGAGACGCTCGCGCAGGAAGACCCGTTCACCTATTCGGGCTTCGCCGGGGTTGGACGCAAGGCGTGAGCATTCCCGCCCAGCCGTCCGGCGCGCCGGACGCGGAACCCGACGGCCCGGAAGGCCGGCTCCGGAGATTCGCCACCATCTGGAGCAGGGCGATCTTTCCGTCCACGGCCACCTCCATGACCCGTCCGGAGTTCGAGAAGCACCTGCTGCCACTCGCCCGGGAGCTCAACGACATCCTCCACACACGGGTCTTCGACGCGGCGCCCGCGCACCGTGTCGGAGCCGCACTCGTCGACGCGCACTGCACGGACCCCGACGCCCTGAGCTCCACACTGGGCGTCGTCGACTCCTACCTGGTCCTCTACTGCGGTGGCAACGGGCCGGTGGAGCTGTCCACCGAGGACAGCCGGGCCCGCTGCGCGCGGATCCAGCACGCGCTCGCCGGCGGGTTCAGCCAGGCGCTGCGTGAGCGCACACTCGCCGAGCAGGAGGCGATCGCCCGCTCGGCCCTCACCGCCCGCTCGCACGCCGAGCAGGCGCTGCACGCGACCGAGGCGCGCTTTCGCGCCGTCTTCAAGGACGCCGCCGTGGGGATCGGCATCGCCGACCTCGACGGGAACGTCCTGGAGATCAACGACACCCTCACCCGGATGTTCGGCGGGCTGGAGCACCACGTCCGCAGCCGCAAGGTGAATGAGTGGGTGCACCCCGAGGACTCGCCGTACGTATGGAAGTACTACGAAGAGCTGGTGCGTGGCGAGCGCGAGCACTACAGCGTGGAGAAGCCCTACTACCGCAACGACGGCACCGTGCTGTGGACCAACCTCACCGTCTCGCTGCTGCGGGACCCGGAGGGGCGGCCGGAGTACCAGCTGGCCCTCCTGGAGGACACCACCGAGCGGCGGCTGCTCAATCTGCGGCTGCGCTACGAGGCCACCCACGACGCGCTCACCGGCCTGCCCAACCGGACGCTGTTCTTCGAGCGTCTGGAGAAGGCTCTCGCACCCAGGGAGGGCATGCGCTTCGGCCTCTGCTATCTCGACCTGGACGGCTTCAAGGCGATCAACGACAGCCTGGGCCACGCGGCGGGGGACCGGCTCCTGGTCGAGGTCGCCGACCGGCTGCAGAGCTGTGCGACCGCCCCCGGCGAAATGGTCGCGAGGCTCGGCGGTGACGAGTTCGTGGCCCTCACGACCGGGCCGCGTACCCAGGACGAGGTCCACGAGCTGGCGGGGCGCATCCTCTCGGCGCTCGCCACGCCCATCCGCCTCGACGGCCGGGAGCTGACCGTACGCGGGTCCATCGGCCTCGTCGAAGGCCCGTCGGGCGAACGCACCGCGGCCGAGGTGCTGCGCAGCGCCGACATCACGATGTACCGGGCCAAGGCGGCGGGCGGGAACCGCTTCGCTCTCGCCGACGCCGAGGCCGACGCCCGCGCCATCACCCGGCACGGACTGACCACGGCGCTGCCGACGGCGCTGGACCGCGGCGAGTTCTTCATCGAGTACCAGCCGCTGGTGCACCTCGGGGACGGCAGCGTGCACGGCGCCGAGGCGCTGGTGCGCTGGTGCCACCCGCAGCACGGTGTGCTCGGCCCGGACCGGTTCATCCCGCTCGCCGAGCACACCGGGCTGATCGTTCCGCTCGGCCGCTGGGTCCTGGAGGAGTCCGTCCGTCAGGCGAACTTCTGGCAGGAACGTCACACCGACGGCGGCCCCCTGCGGATCAACGTCAACCTCTCGCCCACCCAGCTGCACCACCCGAGACTGGTCGCCGAGACCGTCGACGTACTGGAACGTTCCGGTCTGGAGCCCGGTGCCCTCTGCCTGGAGGTCACCGAGTCCGCACTGATCGGCGCGGACGACGACCTGCTCAAGCCGCTGCGTCAGCTGGCGGAGATGGGCGTCGACATCGCGCTGGACGACTTCGGCACCGGTTACTCGAATCTGGCGAACCTGCGGCGGCTGCCGGTGAGCGTGCTCAAGCTGGATCGGTCCTTCACCCAGGGCATGCAGCACCACCCGGCCGATCCGGTCGATCTCAAGATCGTCGAGGGCATCGTCTCGCTGGCCCACAGTCTGGACCTCGCGGTCACGGTGGAGGGGGTCGAGACCGGCGCCCAGGCCGAGCAGCTGCGGCAGCTCGGCTGCGACACCGCTCAGGGGTGGTACTACGCGCGTCCGGGTGCCCCGGACCGGATCCACTCGCTGCTCCTGGCGGACGCGGTCTGAGGGCCGCCCTCAGCCGCCGGCCGGGGCGGGACCGCCGGCGGCCGGGGGGACGACGGGC
>NZ_DATMVN010000076.1:0-7230 GCF_035563135.1 Streptomyces sp. | reverse complement strand
GGGGACGGCGAGGACGTCCTCCTCGGCGGCTCCGGCGACGACATGCTGCACGGCCAGGCCGGCGGCGACCTGATCGCCGGCGGCCCAGGGAAGGACGTGGTCGAAGGCGGTCCGGGCCGGAACATCGTCCTCCCGTAGGCGGCACCGGCCCCTCGTCCGCACCGGGGCCTTCCCGCGCCGAACGGCACAGCCCTTCAACCGGACGCGCCACCGACGAATGCACCTGACCGAGCACTACTACCGGCCACGGCGGGTAGACGCACCGCAGGGCGGGTCAGGGGTGGGGTGCCGGGCGGGCGCCCCACCCCACCCGTCGTGAGCGGGGGCCGCAGATCACATGAGCCCCGCCTGGGTGACGAACATGGCGAGGACGACGACGAGCGTCCAGCCCAGGATGTGTTCCAGGATCTTCGGCCCGTCCTCGGGGCCACCGGTGCGGGCGCGGGCGTGGGTCCGGTGGTCGGCTGTGGTCGCGGTCATGGCATCTCGCTCGGTCGTTCGGCAGTGGGCGTCCCCCGTGACCCGACCACAGTGCCAGCGGAGACGGCCGGCGCGGTAGAGATCCGGGTCACAGCGGCCGGCGGGCGCAGGACGGCCGCGAAGACGCACATCCGTACTCCCGTCAGGGATTAAGGGGGCGGAAGGGGCACAGTGGGAACCGGCCGGTTGTGTGCCATACCACACCCCGGTCATGCCCGGGGGCGGGTGTTCCACGGTGTGCCGCGGCCGTCGGACCGGCGGCTCCCCGAGGCGGAGGCACCCGGCGCGCGAGCCCGGGGCTTCCGTCTCCGGTCCTTCACAGGAGGTCGGCGGCGGAGACCCGATGGAGGTGTACCAGCACGTCGAACTGGCGCCCGAGCGATGTCCGGTAGGGGTCCTCCGGCCACGCGTTCCCGATGGACCGGGTCGGCCGCTCCGTCATGAGCCAGTTCCTGGTCCGTCCTGGTACGGCCCGCAGATCGACGTAGTAGTCCCGGCGCAGGACCCGCTCCAGCACCTCCTCGTTGCTGCCCGCGCCCAGCGGCTCCACGGAGAAGCGGCGGTAGGACTCCTCCGGGTCCGTCAGGTCCATCGCGTTGAAGGACCCCTGCCCGAAGGTGTAGCCGATGTTCATGTAGTCGGCTCCGACGGTCTGCCGTATGAACTCCCCCTGGGTCTTCGGATACTGCTCCGGGTTGTCGGACTCGTAGGAGACATGGCCGTTGTGGGCCGACAGCAGCATCCGGTGGCCGGTGCGGCGCTGCCACCACACGGTGTTCTCCGCCATGACCTGGTCGCGGTAGAGCATGGCCTGAGCGATCTTCCCGGGGTCGGAGAAGTCGTAGTACGCGTAGAGGGTGGCTGTCTGGGAGATGGCCCTGGCGTGCTGGAGGACCCACTCGAACGCGTCGCGGTCACCGTCCGGCCCCTGCGCCTGGAGCAGCGCGTAGGCGCGCTGCACCGTCGCGGCCGTCCGCCTGCGTTCGGCGAGGGGCGCGGCCATCTTCTCGTTGACGGTCTCCTCCACGCTCTTCGTCGGCCGGAACCCGCGGTAGAGGCGGCGGAACTCCGGCAGCAGCTCCGGATGATGCGCGCAGACGTAGTCCGTGACCTCGTCGAAGAGCTCAGGTCCGGCGTAGCCGTTGTCCTCACCCATGAACTGCACCGGGCGGCCGGGATGGCGGACGTTGTGGGCGCGCATCCACTTCAGCAGACCGAGGTACTCGCGGGTGTTCCATATCCGGTACGAACTCTGGAACTCCTTCCGCATGATCTCCTCCGGGTCGCCCTTCCCGTACAACACGTACGCGTTGAGGACCAGGCCGGTGGACCAGGGCGCCTCCAGCGCGAAGGTGGTGAAGCCCTTCTCCTCGACGAGGTACCGGAAGACGCGGTGTTTCATCGTGAAGAACTGCCGGGAGCTGTGCGTGGCCTCACCCAGCCCGACGATCTTCGCCGGGCCGATCATGCGGCCGAGCGGGTGCAGATCTCCGTCGGGGGCGCCGGGCTCCGTGGAGCGCAAGGGCTCCGCGACGCGGGCCAGTTCACGCTCCGGGCCGGCGGTGACCGCCGTGTTCGCGTGAGCCGGCCGGGCGGCGGCCGTCAGCGTCCCGGCGCCGAGCGTCAGCGCCAGCAGAAGCAGCAGTAACCGATGCGATCGATGTGTTCCGTGCAGTACACGCATGGATCAAGGCTGCCGGGGGACAGCGGGTCCCGGACAGCCTGCCTCCTGCACTCTTCCTCCTGGGGTTACCCCCAGGGCCGGCGCCTGCCGTACCGGCACCGGTCATCCTGCCGATGTCCTGCCGGAGGAAAGGGCCCACGCTCAAAACATGAACTCCCCAGGCGTGGCGGGCGCGGAATCCCGCTTCACAGTGCGCAGAATCGGGTCCCTGCTGGTGGTGGTCCTCGCGGTGGTGACAGCGGCCCTGCTCACCGCCGTCCCGGCACGGGCGGAGACCGGCTTCCACGAGGTGAGGGAATTCGGCAGCAACCCCGGCAACCTGAAGATGTTCGCGTACGTTCCCGAGAAGGCGCGGTCCGGCGCCCCGGTCGTGGTCCTCTTCCACGGCTGCGGAGGCTCGGCTCAGGACCTGGACATCGACACCGGCTGGCGCAAGTACGCCGACACCTACGGCTTCACCCTCGTCCTTCCCGAGCAGAAGGACGAGAACGTCGGCTCCGGCGGCATCGTGCCGCACAAGTGCTTCAGCGCGTGGAACCCGGCCGACCGCACCCATGACGGCCAGGGCGAAGCCCGCTCCGTGGTCCAGATGGTCGACTTCATGAAGGCCAGCCACACCGCCGACGCCGACCGGGTCTACGCCGCCGGTTACTCCGGTGGCGGCGCGGCGACCAATGTGATGCTGGCGGCCCACCCCGAGGTCTTCAAGGCGGGCGCCGTCTTCTTCGGCATGGCGTACGGGTGTGCGGACAACGAGCAGGACTACTTCCGGACCGGTTCCCTCGCCCCGTGTCCCGGCCGGTACAACCTCGTGGCCCCGGAGGAATGGGGCGACAGGATCCGCAGCGCCCATCCCGGCTACACCGGTGAGCGGCCGCGTGTGCAGATCTGGCACGGCGGCTCCGATCCGCTGATCAACAAGAAGTCGCTGGAGAAGCAGCGCGACGGCTGGACCGACGTGTTCGGCGTCCCGCAGACACCGACGTCGACCACGCGTCCCGCCGCAGGCGTCACGAAGCAGGTGTACGGCAGCGGGCAGGTGGAGACGTATCTGATCGACGCGATGGGTCATGAGGCGCCGGTCGACCCCGGTACCGGCATCGACCGGTGCGGCAGCGTCGGCCAGGGCCACGACTCGCTCTGCGGTCCGTACTACGCGGCCCGGTTCTTCGGTCTGGGCAGCTGAGACGTCGTGTCCCTGCCGCTTTCGGCAGGGCCGGCGGCGGCGCTCGTCCCGGCGCCGGAGGCGAGGGGCCGCACAACCGCCCGGCCCGGGACCGGATCACCCCACGCCCCACCCAGTGCCTTCACGGAATGTGCGTACAGCACGGAAAACCCGGGGCGGCCGGCAGCGCTGCCGCCAGGTCGCAGGCGCGGCCGTGGGGCCGGTTCTCACTCGGTCAGGACGGCCCGAGCGGCCTCAGCACGCGGCGCCGGGCCGGTGCCGGGCCGACGGGCCGAAAGACATCGTGAATGCCGCCCTCGTCCTTCACCACGCCTCAACGTGAGGCGGGAAAAGGGCGCAGACTCCCCAGCGGGCACTCAGGGTCCGACACCGCCCTTCGCAGGAGTTCGGAGAAGGACCGCGCCCACCGTTCGATGCTGGTGCGGGTGAACAGGTCGGTGGAGTACTCGAAAGCGACGGTGATGGTGTCATCGCCCGGGGAGATGACGACGTAGAGCTCGTTCCGCGCCACCCCCGATGACGGGAGGCCTCGGATCGAGGCGGCTACCGACCGCAGGTCGAGCGCGGGCGGCGGGGTGGTGACCACGGTGAACAGCACGGTGGGGAACAGCGCGTCCCCGGTCTGCGGGGAGACCAGCTCGACGACGTCCGTCAGCGGCAGATCCTGGTGGTCCAACGCCATGAAGAGGGTATTGCCCAGCTGCTTCACGAGATCGGCGAAGGTCTGTGCCTCACTCGTCCGGGCGCGCAGCAGGACCGCGTCGCCCAACAGCCCGACCACGTCCGAGTGGTCGCGTCCTGTGCGGTTCGCGCTGGACGCAGCCAGCACCACGTCACCTGGCGTGCCGCACAGACCGGCCAGCCATGTCGCGAACGCGGAGGCCAGCACGGAGTACGGAGTCGTGCTCAGTCGGGCCGCCGTGTCCGCGACCTCACGAGGCAGGTCGCCGTCCATGGTCCAGGTGTGCAGCGCGCCCCTGCCGGACAGTGTGCAAGGCCGCGGCAGGTCGTAGGGCAGCGCCGGGCGCAAGGCCACGCCGTCGAGTTCGGTGCGCCAGAATCGTTCGAGTCGCGCCCTGCGGTCGTCCGGCAGGCCGTGTTCCGACCGGGCGAAGTCGGTGAACTGCACCACAGGTGACGGAAGTGGTGCCTGGGAGCCGGTGCTCCACGTGTTGTACGACGCCTGCAACTCACGCCAGATGACGCCCATGGACCAGCCGTCGACGATCGCGTGGTGGAACACGGTCACCAGAACCTGGTGATCCGGGCCGAGGCGGGCGAGGCGGAAGCGGAACAGGGGTGCGCGGTCCATGGCGAACGCTCCGGACACCTGCTCCCGGCACCACTGCTCGACGGATGCGGCGTCCTCGGCCTGTGCGGAGAGATCGGTGACCGGGAGCTCCACGGGGACGTCCGCCAGCACCTCGACCGCGTATTCGTACTCGCCCTCGCCCGGGCCCGGGCGCCGTACGGCTCTGCTTCGCAACGCGTGATGCCGGTTCACCAGGTCTTCCAGGGCATGGACCAGGGCTTCGAGGTCCGGATCGCCGTGCAGGTCGATGCGGTGGGCGACGTTGTAGACACTCGGGTCGGCGAGATCATGGTGGCGTCGCCACAGCCGGCGCAGCGTCGACGGCATCGGCGCGGTGTCGACCACCCGGTGTGCGCGTGCTCCGCAGCGGGCCGCGACAGCCCGGATGGTCGGCTCGAGGAAGAAGTCGGTCATGGTGAGACCGACGTCGAGGCACTCCCGCATCCGGTGGAGCAGCCGGATCGCGCTGAGGGAGTGACCGCCCAGCTGGAAGAAGGAGCGGTTCACCGGTATCCGCCGGATGCCGAGTTCCTCGCACCACAGGTGGTGCAGGTCCTTCTCCAGCGGGGTGGCGGGCTCGGCCCCGGTCTCCCCGGAACCAGGCCCTGCCCCGGTCGTGGGCTCGGGCAGGGCGGCGCGGTCCAGCTTGCCGGAGGCGTTCACCGGCAACCGTTCCAGGAACGCCCAGTGGCGGGGCACCAGATGGTCGGGGAGTCCGGTGGACAGCACGGCGTGCAGCTCGCGCGGATCGGCCGCCGGAGTCGCGGGCACCACGTAGGCGAGGAGCTCCATGTCGCCGTGCCGGTCGCGGCGGGGCACGACAGCCGCGTCCCGGACGCCGGGCAGTTCAGTCAGCGCTGCTTGGATCTCGCCGGGTTCGACCCGGTGGCCGCGGATCTTGACCTGGTCGTCGGTACGGCCGCAGTACTGCAGGGTGCTGTCCGCCGCTCGCCAGCGGCCCAGGTCGCCTGTCCGGTACAGCGGCACGCCGGGGCCCTCTTCGAGGAAGGCGGCCGCTGTCTCCTGAGGACGGGCGTGGTAGCCGCGGGCGACCGGGACACCGCCCACGTGGATCTCGCCGACCGCGCCCACCGGCACCTCCCGCCCGGCGCCGTCCAGCAGCCGGATCCGCGCTCCGGGCACCGGGGTGCCGATGGGCGGCCACTCCTCGCCGACGGGGTCGACGCGGTGAGAGGTGACGATGACCGACGTCTCCGTGGGCCCGTACTGGTTGTACAGGGCGCATCGGGGGTGGGCGGCGAGGAAGCGGCGGAACGCGTCGGTGAGTTGCAGTGCCTCACCGGCCGAGAACAGCTCACGCAGGGAGGGCAGTACGGGGCCGGTCCCGATCAGGTACTTCATCGGGGTGCAGGGCATGAAGAGCCGTTGCACCTCGTGCCGGCGCACGGCCCGGGCCAGGGCCTCGGCGTCGTGCCGCACCTCATCGTCGATCAGGACCAGCGCCGCCCCGGCGGCCAGGGTGGTGAAGATCTCCTGCACGCTCACGTCGAAGGCGGGCGAGGTCCATTGCAGGGTACGCAGCGGGGGGTGCCGCTCCAGGTGACCGCGGATGAGGTTCACCGGGCCGCGGTGGGGCACGACGACGCCCTTGGGACGGCCGGTCGAGCCGGAGGTGTAGACGCAGTACGCCGGGTCCTCGGGCCGGGCCGTGTCCTCCAGGGGGGCGGCGGGAAGCGTGTCGCCGGCTTCGTCGACCAGGTGCACAGGCACCGGTGCCGAGAGCTCCGGGTGCCTCGCGAGGGCGGCATCTGCGGTCAGGAGCAGCACGGGGGCGCCGTCGTGGAGCAGCGCGGCGATCCGGGGCGTGGGCAGTGACAGGTCGAGGGGGAGGTAGGCGGCTCCGCTTTTGAGCACGGCCAGCAGCGCGGTGATCAGGTCCGCGCCGCGGGGCAGCAGCACTGCCACGCGTTCCGCGGTCGCCGCACCCCGGGCACGCAGCCGACCGGCCAGCCGGCCGGCGTTGTTCTCCAGTTCCGCGTACGTGAGGTGCTGCTCACCGCTGATCAGCGCGACGGCGTCCGGGGTCCGCCTCACCTGCTGCTCGAACAGGCCGTGCAGGGTGTCCTCGGCGGCGGTCGACGGCTTGTCCAGGTGCCCCAGCCGGGCCAGGGCGGCACGGTCGGTGGCGGTGACAGCGGTGAGCTCGGCCAGCCGCGCACCGGGGGTGTCCAGGGCGCGGCGCAGCACCTGCTCCACATATTCCACGAGACGGCGTACGGTGCCCTCGTCGAAGAGGGCGGTGTCGTACTCGACCATGAACCGGACGCCGTCGCGGTGGCGGGTCAGGTAGACGCTGAGGTCGAACGGGGCGCGGTCGCTCGGCATGTCGAGCAGGGCAGCGCTCAGCTGCGGCGGGTCGAAGTCCACCTCGCCCTCGTTCTCGTACTCGACCATCACCTGGAACAGGGGGTTGCGGCCCGGGTCCCGGCGCGGATTCAGCGTGCTCACCAATTCGTCGAAGGGGATGTCCCGGTGCTCGTACGCCGCCGTGCTGCTGTTGCGTACCCGGGTGAGCAGTGTCGGGAAGTCCGGGTCGCCGCCGAGGTC
>NZ_DATMVN010000075.1:0-5420 GCF_035563135.1 Streptomyces sp. | reverse complement strand
TTCCTGGGCCAGGGGGTCGCCAAGACCGTCAGTGAAGGGCTGATCGCCACGCCCGAAGGCCAGAAGGGGATGGGCATCCTCTTCGCGGCACTGGTCGGCGCGATCATCTGGAACCTCGTCACCTGGTACTACGGCCTTCCGTCGTCGTCCTCGCACGCCCTGTTCGGCGGCATGGTCGGCGCGGCGCTGGCCGGCGGGACGATGGTGCACTGGGACGGCGTGCTGTCCAAGATCGTCATCCCGATGTTCCTGTCTCCGGTCATAGGGCTGGTGGCGGGCTATCTGGTGATGGTCGTCATCATGTGGATATTCAGGAAGTCCAACCCGCACAAGGCCAAGCGTGGTTTCCGTATCGCGCAGACGGTCTCCGCGGCGGGTATGGCGCTCGGCCACGGTCTGCAGGACGCCCAGAAGACGATGGGCATCGTGGTGATGGCCCTGGTCATCGCCGACGTCGAGGGTCCGAACGACGAGATCCCGATCTGGGTGAAGATCGCCTGCGCGACGATGCTGTCCCTCGGGACGTACGCGGGTGGCTGGCGCATCATGCGGACACTCGGCCGCAAGATCATCGAGTTGGACCCGCCGCAGGGTTTCGCCGCCGAGACGACCGGCGCGTCGATCATGTTCGGCTCGGCGTTCCTCTTCCACGCACCGATCTCCACGACTCATGTGATCACCTCGGCGATCATGGGCGTCGGCGCCACGAAGCGGGTGAACGCGGTCCGCTGGGGCGTCGCCAAGAACATCATCCTGGGCTGGTTCATCACGATGCCGGCCGCGGCACTGGTGGCCGCGCTCAGTTACGGGCTCGTCCTGCTGCTCTTCGGGTGACGCCGTCCGGGCCCGCCCGGCAGCGGGAACGGCTCCACCCGGCAGCGGGAACGGCTCCGCCCGGCAGCGGAAATGGGTCCGCCCCAGCTCTCTTGTGAAGAGCGGGGCGGACCCTTTTGCCTTGTGGTGGCACCGCCATGCAGCACCCCAAGGCCGTCTGTGGTTATCCGAAGCGGCCCGAGATGTAGTCCTCGGTCGCCTGCACGGACGGGTTGGAGAAGATCCGCTCCGTCTCGTCGATCTCGATCAGCCGGCCGGGCTTGCCCACCGCCGAGAGGTTGAAGAAGGCCGTACGGTCCGAGACGCGTGCCGCCTGCTGCATGTTGTGCGTCACGATGACGATCGTGAAGCGCTCCTTCAGCTCGCCGATCAGGTCCTCGATGGCGAGGGTCGAGATCGGGTCGAGCGCCGAGCAGGGTTCGTCCATCAGCAGCACGTCCGGCTCGACCGCGATCGCGCGGGCGATGCACAGGCGCTGCTGCTGACCGCCGGAGAGGCCGGAGCCCGGCTTGTTCAGACGGTCCTTGACCTCGTTCCAGAGGTTGGCGCCCTTGAGGGACTTCTCGACGATGTCCGACAGCTGGTTCTTGCGGTACGTGCCGTTGAGCCGCAGGCCCGCCGCGACGTTGTCGAAGATCGACATGGTCGGGAAGGGGTTCGGCCGCTGGAAGACCATGCCGACCGTGCGGCGCACGGTGACGGGGTCGACACCGGAGCCGTACAGGTTCTCGTCGTCCAGCAGCACCTTGCCCTCGACGCGGCCGCCGGGGGTGACCTCGTGCATGCGGTTCAGGGTGCGCAGGAAGGTGGACTTGCCGCAGCCGGACGGGCCGATGAAGGCGGTCACGGAGCGGGGTTCGACGGTCATCGAGATGTCCTCGATGGCCTTGTGGGAGCCGTAGTAGGCGGTGAGGCCGCCGACGTCGATGCGCTTGGCCATGTGGGATCAACTGCTTTCTGCGTGGCCTCAGCGGCCGGTCTTCGGGGCCTTCCAGCGGGCGATGCCGCGGGCCACCAGATTGAGGATCATGACGAAGGCGATCAGCACCAGCGCTGCGGCCCAGGCGCGGTCGTAGGACGCGACCTCGCCGACCTTGTACTGCTCGTAGATGTAGAACGGCAGTGAGGACTGGGCGCCTTCGAAGGGGTTGGTGTTGATCAGCTGGCTGCCGAAGACCAGCAGCATGATCGGCGCGGTCTCACCGGCGATACGGGCGATGGCGAGCATGACGCCCGTGGTGATGCCGCCGATCGCGGTGGGCAGGACCACCTTCAGGATGGTGCGCCACTTCGGGATGCCGAGCGCCAGGGAGGCCTCGCGGAGCTCGTTGGGGACGAGCTTGAGCATCTCCTCGGTGGAGCGGACCACGACGGGGATCATCAGGATCGTCAGGGCCAGCGCGCCCATGAGGCCGGAGGGCTCCAGCTCCGCGATCAGCATGATCGACAGGATGAACAGACCGGCGACGATGGACGGGATGCCCGTCATCACGTCGACGAAGAACGTGACGGCACGGGCGAGGGAGCCCTTGCCGTACTCCACGAGGTAGACCGCGGTCAGCAGGCCCAGCGGTGCGGAGATCACCGTGGCGATACCGACCTGCTCCAGGGTGCCGATCAGCGCGTGGTAGACGCCGCCGCTGTGCTCGGGGCCGAGGACACCGGCCATCGAGTGGGTGAGGAAGTAGCCGTCGAGGCGCTCGACGCCGCGGCTGACCGTGGTCCAGAGCAGCGAGGCGAGCGGGACGACGGCGACGAGGAAGCAGACCCAGACGATGCTGGTGGCGAGGCGGTCCTTGGCCTGGCGCTGGTTCTCGACCACGGTCGTCGTGACGTACGAGATGGCCATGAAGAGCAGGGCGGAGATCAGGCCCCACTGGACGCGGCTGTGCCAGCCGGCCGCCAGGGAGATGCCCACGCCGAGCGCGATCGCCACGACGGCGAAGCCGAGCGGGGACCAGCGGGGGAGGCTGCGGCTGCTGAGGCCGGCCTTCCGGGGTTCCGGCGAGGTCCGCGGACGGTCGTCCTGGATGTCGGTGGTGGTGGCGTGGGTCATGCGTTGGCCCCCGAGTACTCCTTGCGGCGGGCGATGATGAGCCGGGCCGCGCCGTTGACCAGCAGGGTGAGGATGAAGAGGACGAGGCCCGAGGCGATCAGGGCGTCGCGTCCGAACTCGTCGGCCTCACCGAACTTGGCCGCGATGTTCTGGGCGAAGGTTCCACCGCCGTGGTTGAGCACGTGCAGCGAGATGAGGAAGCTCGGCGACAGGACCGTGGCGACGGCCATCGTCTCACCGAGCGCACGGCCGAGGCCGAGCATCGAGGCGGAGATGATGCCGGAGCGGCCGAACGGCAGCACCGAGAGGCGGATGACCTCCCAGCGGGTGGCCCCGAGGGCGAGGGCCGCTTCCTCGTTCATCTTCGGGACCTGGAGGAACACCTCGCGGCTGACGCTGGTCACGATCGGCAGGATCATGATCGCGAGCAGGATGCCGACGGTGAAGAGCGAGCGGGGGACGCCGATCTCGGTCTTCTCGAAGATGTACGTCCAGCCGAAGAACTGGTCGAGCCAGAGGTTCAGGCCCTCCAGGTACGGGACGAGGACGAGCGCGCCCCAGATGCCGTAGACGATGCTGGGCACCGCGGCGAGGAGGTCGATCACGTAGGCGAGGGGGGCGGCCAGCTTGCGCGGCGCGTAGTGCGAGATGAAGAGGGCGATGCCGACAGCGATCGGAACCGCGATGACCATCGCGATGATCGAGCTGACGACCGTGCCGAAGAGCAGGACCGCGATGCCGAAGACAGGGGGGTCGCCGGCCGGGTTCCAGTCGAGGGTCGTGAGGAAGTCGCCCTCGTTCTCCGATATGGCGAGGTAGGCGCGGTAGCTGAGGAACACGGCGATCGACGCCATGACCACGAGCAGCAGAATGCCCGAGCCGCGGGAGAGACCCAGGAAGATCTTGTCGCCGGCACGCCCGGTGGACTTGGGGCGGCTGCGTGTTTCCGGCGGAGCCGGTGGGATGTCGAGTGGTGTCGTGGAAGCCATGGTCTTTCCGGTCTGTGTGGGGGAGCGGCTGGCTCCCCTGGCGGCGGTGCACCGGATGGGTCGGGCGGCGGGGGCCGGTCCGGAGGGGTGCGCCGGACCGGCCCGCCTGTGCGTGCGTGTCGTGCGGGGCCGGGCTACTTGAGGCCGGCGACCGTCTCGCGGACCTTGGCGTTGATCGCCTCGGGGATCGGGGCGTAACCGGCGTCGGTCAGGACCTTCTGGCCGTCCGCGGAGGCGGTGTAGGTCAGGAAGGACTTGACCGTGTCGAGGGTGTCGGGGTTGTTGCCGCTGTCACAGACGACCTCGTACGTCACCAGGACGAGCGGGTAGGCGCCCTCGGCCTTGGTGGTGTAGTCCAGGTCGAGAGCCAGGTCCTTGCCGGTGCCCTTGACCTTGGCGGCGGCGATGGCCTTGGAGGCGTTCTCCGAGGTGGCCTCGACCGGGGCGGCGCCACCGGTGTTGATGTCGACGGTCGTGATGTCCTGCGACTCGGCGTAGGACAGCTCGAAGTAGCCGATGGAGCCGTTGACCGCCTTCACCTGGCTGGCCACGCCGGAGGAGCCGGACGCGGCCTGGCCGCCGGGGGCGGGCCACTTCTTCTCGGCCTCGTACTTCCAGTCGCTCGGGGCCGCGGCGTTCAGGTACTTGCCGAGGTTCTGCGTGGTGCCGGAGTCCTCGGACCGGTGGAAGGCCTGGATGGCCGTGTCCGGCAGCTTGACGCCTTCGTTGAGCTTGGCGATCGCCGGGTCGTTCCACTTCTTGATCTTGCTGTCGAAGATCTTGGCGAGGGTGGAGGCGTCCAGCGTGAGGCTGTCGACGCCCTCCAGGTGGAAGCCGACCGCGATCGGGCCGCCGACCATCGGGAGGTTGATCCCCTGGCCGGTCTTGCAGATCTTCTTCGACTCGGCGACCTCTTCGGGCTTCAGGGCCGAGTCCGAGCCGGCGAAGCCGACGGTGCCCTGGTTGAAGGCGACGATGCCCTCGCCGGAGGAGGAGGAGCTGTAGTTGATCTCCACGCCGGAGCAGGCGGCCATGTAGTTCTTGACCCAGAGGTCCATGGCGTTCTTCTGGGCGCTGGACCCGGAAGCGCGCAGCTGGCCCTCGGCGCCGTCGCACTTGATGTTCGACGCGGCGGCGCTCGTCTTGCCGCCCTCCGCGTCGGTGCCGGTGTTGTCGTCCGAACCGCACGCCGTGAGGACCAGGGCGCCGGAGACGGCGAGGGCACCGAGCGCGGTGGCACGAAGCCGGTTCTTGCGCTGAAGCTTCACTTTCGGGGTGTTCCTTCCAGGAGCCGCCGCGGCTGGTGGGGGCGAGGCGGCGTGCGATGAGGAGTGGTGCGTCGACTTGGCGCCGTGCACCGGGTACGTCCGAAATTAGGCAGAACAGGTGAAGCGCCCTACGGGGCAGAGTGAACGGCAGGTGAACCGTGCTGGGCGGGCTGGTTCCACGGGGTACGGGCGCGGCGCAGGGCATGCCAGGGCCCGTCCTGTGCGCCCGGACAGGCGCGATGCGGCCGGGAGCCCGGCCGGACGGCCGGTGCG
>NZ_DATMVN010000074.1:0-7913 GCF_035563135.1 Streptomyces sp. | reverse complement strand
CGTCACCGCCCTGCTGGGCGGCATCGCGGCGGGCTCGGCAGCGGGCGGCTGGCTGGTGGAGCACACCGGTACGGCCACGGGGTACGCGGCGCCGGTGTGCGCGGCGGGCCTGGCCCTGGCCGTCGCGGCGGCGGCACACGCAGTGCGGCGCCGGGTGTCGGCAATGTCACCTAACATGCAGATACCGACATAGACGTTGCCGACCGTGGGAGCCTCATGAGCGCCGTCAGACGACTGATCGTCATCGTTCTCTTCGAACACGTCGATCTGCTCGATGTCACCGGACCACCGGAGGTGTTCTCCCTCGCACGGCGCGAGACGGACGAAGCGGCGGGCTACGACGTGGTCCTCGCCGCCGAGACCATGGACCCGGTCACCACCGGCGCCGGGGTGCGCGTCCTCCCCGACGTCACCTTCGACGATCTGTCCACCAGGAGCATCGACACCCTGATCGTGCCCGGCGCGGTCGAGGTCGACAGCCGTCGCCGCGTGCACCCGCTCACCGACCCCCGCGTGGTGGCGCGGGTGAGACAGCTCGCCGACCGCACCCGGAGGGTCACCTCCGTCTGCGTCGGAGCGCACATCCTGGCGGCCGCCGGACTCCTCGACGGCAAACGCGCCACCACCCACTGGTCGACCGCGCAGCAGCTCGCCAGCGACCACCCGGCGGTCGAGGTCGACGCCGACCCGATCTTCATCCGCGAAGGCGACGTGTGGACCGGTGCGGGAATCAGCGCCTGTCTCGACCTGTCGCTCGCCCTCATCGCCGACGACCTCGGTGAAGCCGTCGCGTTGAGCGTCGCCCGGCAACTCGTGATGTACCTGAAACGGCCCAGCGGCCAGAGCCAGTTCAGCGTTCCCCTGGAACAGGTCTCCACGACGCGGCGGACCGAAGACCTCCGCCACCACATCATGCGCAACATCGGCGAACCGCTCACCCTCGCGGACCTCGCCGCACACGCCCATATCAGCGACCGGCAGCTCACCCGGATCTTCAAGACCGAACTCGGCACGACCCCGCACGCCTACATCGAATCGGTCCGCGTGGAGGCGGCGCGCAGCCGGCTCGAATCCACCGACGCCACCCTCGAACGCATCGCGTCCACGTGCGGATTCGGCACCGTCGACACCCTTGTCCGGGCGTTCCGCCGCAGACTCGACACGACACCGACCGACTACCGGCGCCGGTTCCGGACCGGCCAGGACTGAGTTCACCGCCCCCACCCGCGCGGGACTTCATGAAAAAAGCCTCCGCCCCGCGAGAGAACTCGCGGGGCGGAGGCTTACATGGGGTGGTGGAGATGGCGGGAATCGAACCCGCGTCCAACGGTGCGGAACCAGGGCTTCTCCGAGTGCAGTTCGCTACGCTTTTCTCGGCCCCGGAGGTCACGCGAACAAGCCTCCGACAGGCCCAGTCACTGTTTGATTTCCTTCTAGGCCCCGTGACCGGGCTTAGAAGTTTAGATCCCTAGTTGATGCCAGGATCCGGGTCGGGACCACTCCCGGGCTGACACTCCGCAGAGTCTTCGCTCAGCTGCTAATTAGGCAGCGAGGGCGAAGGCGGAGGAATCGCGCTTGGAATTGGCGATTATTGTTTGCGACATATGGTTTACGAGATCATTGCCGCTTCCTCGACTCGCTTCCCCTGCTTCGACATCCGCTGTCGAAACCGATCATCCCCATGTTGATTTTTCAAACCGCGCACCCTCTGTGGGGTGCACGGCCCATCGTACGTGACCAACGCGCACGGATGCCACTGTATTCCGGCGGCTCCGGCGCGGGCGCCCCGGACCGGGCGGCCGCTAGCCCTGGCGCTGGCGCCGGCGGGCCGCCGCGATCGCGCGGTTCGTCTCCCGCGTGTCCTGCTTCTCCCGCAGCGTCTGGCGCTTGTCGTACTCCTTCTTGCCCTTCGCGAGCGCGATCTCGACCTTGACACGGCTGTCCTTGAAGTACAGGGCGAGCGGCACGATCGTGTGGCCGGTCTCCTGCGACTTGGACTGGAGCTTGTCGATCTCGGCCCGGTGCAGGAGCAGCTTGCGCTTGCGCTTGGCCGAGTGGTTGGTCCAGGTGCCCTGCACGTACTCCGGGACGTGGATGTTGTGCAGCCACGCCTCTCCGTCGTCGATCTGGACGAAGCCGTCGACCAGCGACGCCCTGCCCATCCGCAGCGACTTGACCTCCGTACCCATCAGTACGAGACCGCACTCGTAGGTGTCGAGGACGTGGTAGTCGTGCCGCGCCTTCTTGTTCTGCGCAATCATCTTGCGCCCGGTGTCTTTTTCCTTGGCCATAGTGCGGTCATTTTCGCACTACGACCCACCCCCGAGGCCACTCAATACCGTCTCGCCCCGCTGCTGGGCCTCCGGGCCCGCCGCCCCGACGTCCGGGGTGATGCCGCTTCCCTCGATGCTGTGGCCGGCCGGCGTGCGGTAGTGCCCGACGGTCAGCTCCGCCACCGAGCCGCCCGGGAGCTTGCTGGGCATCTGCACGGACCCCTTGCCGAAGGTGCGCGATCCGACGGTCACGGCCCTGCCCCGGTCCTGCAGCGCGCCGGTCAGCAGCTCGGCGGCGCTCATCGTGCCGCCGTCCACCAGGACGACCAGAGGCCGGCCGGTGTCCCCGCCCGGCTCGGCGTACAGGGCGCGCTCCTCACCATGCACGTCGTAGGTGGCGACGAGCCCGCCGTCCAGGAAGGCGGAGGAGGCGGCGACCGCCTCGGTGACCAGGCCGCCCGCGTTGGCCCGGAGGTCCAGGAGGATGCCCGCACCCCCGGGCGCCCCGTCGACGGCGTCGCGGACCTCCGTGCCGGCGCCCTTGGTGAACGCGGCGACCTTGATCAGGACCGCGGAGGAAGGGCTCCGGCCCAGCTGCCGGACGCTCACCGGGTCCACGCTGAGCCGGGCCCGGCGCAGGGTCGTCGTCCAGGAGCGGCTGCCTCGGCCGAGTCCGAGGACCACGGACGATCCCTCGGCGGCCTTCGCGTGGTCCCCGCGCAGCAGCGCGACCACTTCGGCGACGGGCCGCCTCCCGACCGTACGGCCGTCCACGGTGCGCAGCAGGTCCCCCGTGCGTACGCCTGCCCGGTCGGCCGGCCCGCCGGGCTGGACCCCGGACACGGTGACCTCGCCGCGGGCCGAGCGGCGGGCGGAGATCCCCACCCCGGTGTACGAACCGTCGAGGGCCTGCTCGAACTCCTCGTACTCCCGCTCGTCGTACACCGCGCCCCAGCGGTCGCCGCTGCGGCTGACGACCTCCTCCGCGGCGTCCGTACCGGACTTGCCGGCGGCCTCCGCCTCGGCGATCGCGTCCGCGATCTCCTCACGGTCCACGGGACCGAGGGCGGAGGACACCGAACGGGCCTTCATCTCCGTGCCGGTGTCGTCCTCACGGGGCAGCGCCCCGGTGGCCGCGGCGGTCGCCAGCACGCTCGCGAACACCAACGTCAGGGCCGCCCCGCGGCACAGACCGCGGGGTCCCACATGGTACGTATGGCCCGGCATGTGGCCGAGTGTAGGACAACGCCCCGTCCGCACATGGCGCGTTGGCCGCATGCGGGACGGGGCGTCCGTCACACCTTGAGGTACTTGCGCAGCGCGAAGAGAGCGGCGACGGCGGGCATCAGCAACCCGATCGCGAGGACCAGCGGAAGCTTCGTGAGCACCGCCTCCCAGCCGATGAAGTCGATCAGATTCAGCTTGTCCTGGAGCGCGAGACCGCCGTCGATGAGGAAGTACCGGCCGGCGAGCAGGATCACGCAGGCGAGCAGTCCGCCGATCAGGCCGGCGAAGGCCGCCTCCATGATGAACGGCATCTGGATGTAGAAGCCCGAGGCCCCGACCAGCCGCATGATGCCGGTCTCCCGTCTCCGGCTGAACGCCGAGACGCGGACGGTGTTCACGATGAGCATCAGCGCGATGACCAGCATCAGCGCCATCAGGAAGATCGCGGCCACGTTCATGCCGTTCATCAGCTCGAAGAGGTTGTCCAGGATGCTCCGCTGGTCCTGGACGGACTGCACCCCGTCACGGCCCGCGAAGGCCGTCGCGACCACCTTGTACTTCTCCGGGTCCTTCAGCTTGACCCGGAACGACTCCTGCATCTGGTCCGGCGTGATGCTCCCGGCCATCGGAGAGTCGCCGAACTCCTCCTGGTAGTGCTTGTACGCCTCGTCGACCGTCTCGAACATGACGGGCTTCTCGACGGCCTCCATCTTCTCGAGATCGGCCTTGATCTCCTTCTTCTGCTCGGCCGTGACCGCGCCCTTGGCGCACTTGGGCACGTCCTTGGCGTCGTTCTTGTTGCAGAGGTAGATCGAGACGTTGACCTTGTCGTACCAGTAGGTCTTCATCGAGCCGACCTGCTCGCGCAGCAGCAGCGCACCGCCGAACAGGGCGAGCGAGAGGGCGACGGAGACCACGACCGCGAAGGTCATCGTGAGGTTACGACGAAGACCGACGCCGATCTCCGACAGAACGAACTGGGCGCGCATGGCGTCCTTTCAGTACTCGATGCTCGTGCAGAGGCTCAGAGGTGCCGGCACCTCAGTGCTGGTAGCCGTAGACGCCGCGCGCCTGGTCACGTACGAGACGGCCCTGTTCGAGCTCGATGACGCGCTTGCGCATCTGGTCGACGATGTTCTGGTCGTGGGTCGCCATGATCACGGTGGTGCCGGTCCGGTTGATCCGGTCCAGCAGCTTCATGATGCCCACGGAGGTCTGCGGGTCGAGGTTGCCGGTCGGCTCGTCCGCGATCAGCAGCATGGGACGGTTGACGAACGCCCGTGCGATCGCGACGCGTTGCTGCTCACCACCGGAGAGCTCACCGGGCATCCGGTCCTCCTTGCCCCCGAGACCCACGAGGTCGAGGACCTGCGGCACGGCCTTGCGGATCTCACCACGAGGCTTGCCGATGACCTCCTGCGCGAAGGCCACGTTCTCCGCGACGGTCTTGTTGGGGAGCAGGCGGAAGTCCTGGAACACCGTGCCCAGCTGGCGGCGCATCTGCGGCACCTTCCAGTTGGACAGCCGCGCGAGGTCCTTGCCGAGCACGTGGACCATGCCCTGACTGGCGCGCTCCTCACGAAGGATGAGCCGCATGAAGGTGGACTTGCCGGAGCCGGAGGAGCCCACCAGGAAGACGAACTCACCCTTCTCGATGTCGAGTGAGACGTCCCGGAGAGCTGGACGGCTCTGCTTCGGGTAGGTCTTGGAGACGTTGTCGAATCGGATCACGGATGCACCACGGTAGGCCGGGGGTAGGTGAGCGTGACCATACGCGAAGCCGGTGAGCACGCGCAGTCGGCGTCCGGCAATGAGTGATTTGTGGCGGAAAGCGGCATGGAACGAAACGGGGCGGGCCGGACCTTGTCGGGCGGGCCGCGCCGAAACCGGCGCGAGCTGGCACAGTGGTAGGGGGAACGGTTGCGTTTCCCTGAGCGTTGTGCGGAGAGAACGTGGATGCGGCTCCCGCCGCGCGGGAGGAGGACTGCGCATGACCTATGACCGACTGGTGTGCGCGAACTGCGCGGCGCCCGTGAACGAGGGCCGCTGCCGTGTGTGCCGGGCGAGCCGGGAGCGGATGGAGGAGCAGGGCCCGTTCGCGGGACTGAACCCGGTGACGCTGATAGCGCTGATGGTGGTCCTGGTGGCCGCTCTGGCACTGCTCGCGCACCAGGCCGTCTGAGCCGAAGAGGCCGCACCGCTCCCGCCCTGCGGGGCTCGAACGTGTGCGTACGGCCGCAGGAGCGGTTCAGGTGAGCGAAAGGGCCCGGGAGACCATGTCGGTTCTCCCGGGCCCTTCAGCGTGCGCCTACGGGCGTCAGGCGGCCGCGCGACCGCCGCCGGCCAGACGCGGCAGGATGCGGAAGCCGATGCCACCGGCGATCATCGTCGCGGCGCCGACCAGCAGGAACATGGTCTCGGCCGCACCGGTCTCGGCGAGCTCGTCCTTGCCCTTGCTCTGCTCGACCGGCTGGTTGCCGACGCTGTCCGTGTCGGTGTTGTCGGCACAGGCCGCACCCTCGGCACCGACGACGCAGGCGCCGCCGTCGGAGCCACCGGTCGCGGTACCACCGTCGGAGCCACCGGTCGCGGTACCACCATCGGCACCGCCGTCAGCGCCGCCGTCGGCACCGCCGTCAGCACCGCCATCCGCGCCGCCGTCAGCGCCACCATCGGCACCGCCGTCAGCACCGCCGTCGACACCACCGGCGCCACTGTCACCGCCGCCGTCGACACCGCCGGCACCGCTGTCACCGCCGCCGTCCACGCCACCGGCACCGCTGTCGCCGCCGCCGTCAGTGCCGCCGAACAGGCCGGTCTGGATGGTCGTGGAGTCCTCGGCGGTGTCCACGCCGATGAAGCCCGTGGCCTGTGCGGCGCCTGCTGCGGTGAGCGAGGCACCCGCGGCGATAACCGCACCAGCGGCTATCCGCGCGACGCGAATACGCGTCTTCTTCGTCATCTGTTGCTACCCCCAGTAGCTGATCTCGTCGATGGAGCAGCCATATGCGGTCCACGGCCCTGCGGGGTCACATTCTCTGCAGGGCCACGCCGTACCGTGGTCATCCCGCCCGCCCCCGATCACACCTGTCCCAGACATACGCGTGCTGCCCTAGCACCCTGTCCAGAGTTAAGAACCACGTCAAGGCCGTTCCGGGCCATGTGCGCCGTTATGGGGCGACTTGACGTCTATTCAGGGGCACTACTGTGACCCGTTCACCACAGCTTCCCCGCATACCGAAATGCCCCCGCAGACGCGAGGAGCCCGGGCGGTTTCCCTGCCCGGGCTCAACTGCCGTACGGAATACGACTACTTCTCGCTCTGCTTGCGCCAGCGGATACCGGCCTCGATGAACCCGTCGATCTCACCGTTGAAGACCGCTTCCGGGTTGCCGATCTCGAACTCCGTACGCAGGTCCTTGACCATCTGGTACGGGTGGATGACGTATGAACGCATCTGGTTGCCCCAGGAGTTGCCGCCGTCGCCCTTGAGCGCGTTCATCTTCGCCTGCTCCTCCTGGCGGCGGCGCTCGAGGAGCTTCGCCTGGAGGACGTTCATCGCGGACGCCTTGTTCTGGATCTGCGAGCGCTCGTTCTGGCAGGAGACGACGATGCCGGTGGGCAGGTGCGTCAGACGCACCGCGGAGTCCGTGGTGTTGACGCCCTGGCCGCCGGGGCCCGAGGAGCGGTACACGTCCACGCGCAGCTCGGACTCGTCGATCTCGATGTGGTCGGTCTGCTCGACCACCGGCAGGACCTCGACACCCGCGAAGGACGTCTGGCGGCGGCCCTGGTTGTCGAAGGGCGAGATCCGCACGAGGCGGTGGGTGCCCTGCTCGACGGAGAGCGTGCCGTAGGCGTACGGCACCTCCACCGCGAAGGTGGTCGACTTGATGCCGGCCTCTTCGGCGTACGCGGTCTCGTAGACCTCGGTCTTGTAGTTGTGCCGCTCCGCCCAGCGGAGGTACATGCGCTGGAGCTTCTCGGCGAAGTCCGCGGCGTCGACGCCGCCGGCCTCGGCCCGGATGGTGACCAGGGCCTCGCGCGCGTCGTACTCACCGGAGAGGAGCGTGCGGACCTCCATCTCGTCCAGCGCCTTGCGGACGGACACCAGCTCGGTCTCCGCCTCCGCGAGCGCATCGGCGTCACCCTCGTCCTCGGCGAGCTCGAACATGATGCCGAGATCGTCGATACGGCTTCGCAGGGCTTCGGCCTTACGGACCTCGGCCTGGAGATGCGAAAGCTTGCTGGTGATCTTCTGCGCCGCCTCCGGGTCGTCCCAGAGGGACGGCGCCGCCGCCTGCTCCTCGAGCGCGGCGATGTCGGCCCTCAGCGCATCCAGGTCCAGGACGGCCTCGATCGACCCCATGGTCGAGGAGAGGGACTTCAGCTCTTCGGAAATATCGACGACTG
>NZ_DATMVN010000073.1:0-4887 GCF_035563135.1 Streptomyces sp. | reverse complement strand
CACCGCGGGCTGGTCGAGCGATCGGGGCCACGCTGCCCGGTGCCGGCTGGCAGCGGTGCCGCACCCACTACGCGGCCAACCTGATAGCGGTCTGCCCGAAGAGCGCCTGGACCTGGGTGCGGGCGCTGCTGCACTCGGTCTACGAGCAGCCCGACGCCGCCTCGGTGCACGCCCAGTTCGACCACGTGCTGGACGCCCTGACCGACAAGCTGCCGAAGGTGGCCGAGCACCTCGAGCAGGCGCGAGCCGACGTGCTGGCCTTCACCGCCTTTCCGAAGGAGGTCTGGCGGCAGAT
This sequence comes from Streptomyces sp., assembly GCF_035563135.1. Lineage (GTDB taxonomy): Bacteria > Actinomycetota > Actinomycetes > Streptomycetales > Streptomycetaceae > Streptomyces. Next base: position 4,592 of record NZ_DATMVN010000073.1, on the reverse strand, counting down.
CTGGTTGAACAATCCCTCCGAGCGGCTCAACCGAGAGATCCGCCGGCGCACCGATGTGGTCGGCATCTTTCCCGACCGTGACGCGCTGGTCCGCCTGGTCGGCGCCGTGCTGGCCGAGCAGCACGACGAGTGGACCGAAGGCCGCCGCTACCTCGGCCTGGATGTCCTCGCCCGCTGCCGCATCCGACCCGTTACCGAGTCAGCCACCGACACCACCGAGGAGGTGACCATCCCGGCGCTCAGCGCCTGACCAACACGAAGATCACGTGGAGGTCGTCACACACCACGCCAGCGGACTCGACCTTCGTCCGGCGCAACTCCCGCACCTCGCGTTCGAGCTCGGCCAGCCGGGTGGCGTCATCGGTCATGGTGCCCGGCCGGTGGCTCTCGTCGATCTCGGCCTGGATGACCCAGTTGCGCATCGTCTCGGCGTTGATGCCCAACTGCGCCCCGATCCGCTTCAACGCTCCGGTCCGGGTCGCCGGGTCACGCCGGGCGTCGACCGCCAGCCGGGTCGCCCGCTCACGCAGCTCATCGGGGTACTTCCTCGGTGCCGCCATGACTCTCATCCTCACGTGGATTGAGAGCCTCCATCAGACCCGGTGCGAGACACCAGGCGGTCACTGGCGCGCAGTTCGGCCAGCAGCGCCTCGTGCAGGGGCCGGCCGGACGCCAGTCTCGGTCCAGTCCCGCAGCCGCCGCCAGCAGGTGATCCCCGAGCAGCCGACCAGTCCGGCGGGCAGTTGGTTCCGCGATCCCGGTCTTGAGCACGAACACGATTCCGGGCCGAGCGGCCCGGTCGTCGACCAGGCGCCCAGACTCCGGCATGACAGGGGACCAATCCATCAAGGCGCGCAGCTGGCTAGCGCCGGCTCCGCCTGTGCTGTTCGCTCTGCATTCACAGCCGTGAAAAAGCCGCTCAGCATCTGTGCATGGACCGGGAATTGCCAGTAATGCGGGCTCGGCCGGTCGTGCCGGAGTGGAGCAGCACCGCGTCGCCTGCTTCAAGGGTGGTTCCGGTCACGAGCTGTGACGCCGATCGAGGATGGGACAGGGTGTTCACCACAGGCCACGTTCCTTCGATCACCTGCCTCGAGAGCTGAGGCTGCGCGTTGACGCTTTAATCGAGCTCATGGTTGGCTCCCTCGCGGAGCGTGTGCCAGGTCACGCTTTCCTACGACTCATGGAGGTGGGGCCGTGGCCTGCAATCGGTTGTTCGCGGCGAGGCCGTCTGGACGCGGTGCGCGTGCGGCGGTCGCGCTGAGCGTGAGCGGGTTGCTGCTGCTCACTGGGTGCGGAGGCGGCAGCGGGGGCGACAGCGGTGACGCCGCTGGCGCATCGGGGGAGGACTGCGATGACACGCTGTCTCTGGCACTCGAGAACACGGTTCCCGGCTGGGACTACAGGCAACAAATCGGCAGCGGGCACCCCTGGCTGCAATGGCGGGCGGTCTACGACACGCTGCTGAAGAACGATGTCGAAAACGGCTCCATTTTGCCGGGCGCAGCCGAGGAGTGGTCGTACAACGAGGACAAGACGGAGCTCACGCTGAAGCTGCGCGATGGGATGACGTTCACCGATGGAGCGCCTGTCGATGCGGAAGCTGCCAAGCGCAGCCTGGAGGGTTTCCGTGACGGGGGCGGACCCGGTGCGGTACGACTCAGAGGGATCACGGTGGACGTGGTGGATGACTTGACCATCACCGTCACGCTGCCAGGTCCGATGCCGGCCTTGCTCTTCTACCTCGGCGACGCGCCGGGTGCGCTGGTCAGCCCGGCGTCCATCGATTCGCCGACCATGGACACTCAGCCGGTCGGCAGCGGCCCGTACGTGTTGGACACACAGAACTCGGTGACTGGCAGCAAGCTCCTCTACGACCGGAACCCCGACTACTGGAACCCTGACGACTACCCCTATGACAAGCTCGAAATCTTGATCATGGCGGACGAGACGGCCCAACTCAATGCGCTGGCGACCGGGCAGATCGACGGCGCTGAGGTCATGCTGGCCAGCATCGAGCAGGCCGAGTCCTCGGGCAGCCACGTCGAGAGCTTTCCCAACTTGATGAGCGGCTTCTTCTTCGTAGATCGTGCCGGAACGAACGTTCCTGCCCTCGGGGATGTGCGGGTACGGCAGGCGATCAACATGGTCTTCGACCGGGAAGCGATCGTGCAGTCCCTGTGGAACGGCCATGGCACGGCAAATCCTCAAATCTTCAGCCCGACCACGTCGGGGTTCCAGGAGGATCTCCTGGACTACTACGACTACGACGTCGAGGGTGCGAAGAAGCTGATGGAGGAAGCTGGCTACGCCAGTGGCTTCGATGTCATGATTCCGGAAATCGCCGGTTATCAGGACGAGTACACCGCCATCACGGTGCAGCAGCTCGCTCTGCTGAACATCCGTGCCCAAGTAGTGCCTCTCCCGCGGCAGGAGTCCCTCCCCCGCCTCACTAGCGGCGAGTTCCCCATGTTCGTCTACAAGGTGCCTGCAAATATCGAGGTAAATGTGGTAGCGAACTATGCGGCGCCGGGAGGGGCTTACAATCCCTATCGCAATCAGGATCCCGAGCTGGACGAGCTGCTGGCGGAGTGGGAAGTCGCCGACCAGACCGACGCGGCGCAGATCTACCAGCAGATCAACGAGTTCCTGGTCGAGAACGCCTGGTTCGCGCCGTTCGGTAACCCGGATGTGTCGTGGGCGTTCAACGACTGCACCAGCATCACCGGGACCCAGGGCGGCACGCCTCCTCTCCACGCCTTCGAATAGCGGAGCCGGGTCGGCGGGGCATGCAGGGCCCGCCGACCGACCGCAGCCCTTCACCTGTGGTTGTCGTCGGCGCACAGCGCCATCGAGCTGTTCGCCACGCGGCGGGTCCTGGCCGCGCACCGACCGATGCCCCGAAACCGAGCTCGAGCGCTACGTCCGCCGCCTCGATGGGCCGTAGCCCGTCCAGTCGCGGACAGACACGAGAGCGGCCGACCACGATGGAGCGCCCTGATCTCGGGGTGGAGCTGAGGAGACTCGAACCCTGACCCCCACTCTGCCAGAGCTCTTTGCGGCGCTCCGTGATCGCCAAGAAGACCTTCCACAACAGGTGTTCTGAACCTTTACCTGCGCGGATGTGCTGTTGGTCGAAGTCGGTCGTCGACGGCAGTTAGCGGTGGTTTGCGAACTTCTTGCAGGCTCGCTGCGGACTGCTGAGCCTGGGTGACCACTCCGCTCGATGCGCTTCTACCCGCGACCTTCACGTCGGCTTCCGGCACCTCCCCTGCCCTCTAGCCTCTCACCGGACAGAGGCACGGCTATCGATGCTCACTGCCACTCCCCCCACCCGGTCCACTGCGCCGGACTCGACGTGCGCGTCAAGGAGCGACTCGTCAGGCTCCCGCCTACGGATCCATCTCCGAGGCGGGCTAGCACCACAGGTACCTGGTTGTCTGGATCGAGTGGAACTGGCCACCGGACCTTTGGCCGTTAGCGGTCGGTATGACGCCATCGACGTCCTGGTAGTCAACGGTGTCACCAACGCCCGCGCCAAGGCCAACGGATAAGCAGGCCGGTCACACCGCCGCTGCTATCGAAACCCGTTCCACTACCGCGCCCGAACCGTCCCTGCCGGCCCGCAAAGGACGGCACGTCGACGGCGTTGATGAAAGTTTTGTCACCAAGAGCGAGGGCCCTCAGCGGTCCATGCTGCGCCTTGACCCACTCATATCGCGTAGCTAACATACTCACCGCAGGAATTTGACTACACGCGTCCACATGTCGGACAATACACGCAGCCTCGTGATGACACAGTGCGGCGCGAGCACTGGTGGCCGCCTTACGACTAAGGAGAATGCAGCTTGAACATGCCGATCAATCCCCCGGATCCCAAGATCAGCTTCGAGGACTGGGTGGCCATCCACCAACTCATCGGGCGCTATGTCGATGCCGTCGACCGACACGATCCCGAATTGTGGGGTGCGTGCTGGGCCAGTGAAATCGTTATGAACGATGGGACCACACAAAGTCGGGAACAACTGATTGAGAATGTTCTTAAGCTGTGGGGAAATCGCAACCCGGCCCAGCCCTTCCGTCACTGGATGACGAACCTCCTGTTTTTGGAGTACACACCGGAGCGAGCGAGGATGCGCACCGGCGTCGCTTGGGCACAGTTTGAGGACGGCCAGTTCCGCATTTTAAACCACCTAGGTTATGACGATATCCTCATCGTCGAGGACGGCGTCTGGCGCTACCAGCAACGCCGGATGATTCCCTACCAGCGTGTCGTCAACGCACTGCCAGCCGATCAGGGCGGCTACTAGCCCGGATCCTTCACCGTCATGATCGTTCCGATGGTCGTCGGCGTTCTTGTCCCGCGTAGGCATGAAAATCGCATCCGGGTGTGACGACTCGCCTGAGTCGCTCGGGTGGGCGCCGGTTCCACGGTCCGGGCATCGCTGCGGGCGTCGGGACGGTGAGCCGGGAGTCAGCCGGGCGCCGGAGACACGGCAGGCGGGTCAACCGAGCGAGCGCGTCCAGTGCCTGTAGGGCGAGGACGGTGAAGGGCGAAGCGGCGGCCAGGTGCAGCAGGCAGCGGCGGCCGG
>NZ_DATMVN010000072.1:0-4944 GCF_035563135.1 Streptomyces sp. | reverse complement strand
GCGGCGGCTTCGCCGGCCGTCCCGGTGGTCCCGGTGGCGGTGGCGGCGCAGGCCGTCCCGGTGGTGGCGGCGGCTTCGGCGGTCGTCCCGGCTTCGGCGGCCGTCCCGGCGGCCCGGGTGCCCGTGGTGGCACGCAGGGTGCGTTCGGCCGTCCCGGTGGTCCCGCGCGTCGTGGCCGCAAGTCGAAGCGTCAGAGGCGCCAGGAGTACGAGGCCATGCAGGCCCCGTCGGTGGGCGGCGTCATGCTGCCTCGCGGCAACGGGCAGGCTGTCCGGCTGTCGCGCGGTGCGTCCCTGACCGACTTCGCGGAGAAGATCAACGCCAACCCGGCGTCGCTCGTCGCCGTGATGATGAACCTCGGCGAGATGGTCACCGCCACGCAGTCCGTCTCCGACGAGACGCTCCGGCTTCTCGCGGACGAGATGAACTACGTCCTGGAGATCGTCAGCCCGGAGGAGGAGGACCGCGAGCTGCTCGAGTCCTTCGACATCGAGTTCGGCGAGGACGAGGGCGGCGAAGAGGCCCTGGTCTCCCGTCCGCCGGTCGTGACCGTCATGGGTCACGTCGACCACGGTAAGACCCGGCTGCTGGACGCGATCCGCAAGACGAACGTCGTCGCGGGCGAGGCCGGCGGTATCACGCAGCACATCGGTGCGTACCAGGTCTCCTCCGAGGTCAACGGCGAGGACCGCCGTATCACCTTCATCGACACCCCGGGTCACGAGGCGTTCACCGCCATGCGTGCACGTGGTGCGAAGTCCACCGACATCGCGATCCTCGTGGTGGCGGCGAACGACGGTGTGATGCCCCAGACGATCGAGGCGCTGAACCACGCCAAGGCGGCCGGTGTGCCGATCGTGGTCGCGGTCAACAAGATCGACGTCGAGGGTGCCGACCCGACCAAGGTGCGCGGACAGCTCACCGAGTTCGGTCTGGTGGCCGAGGAGTACGGCGGCGACACGATGTTCGTCGACATCTCCGCCAAGCAGGGCCTCAACATCGAGGCACTGCTGGAGGCCGTCGTCCTCACCGCCGACGCCTCGCTCGACCTGCGGGCCAACCCGGAGCAGGACGCGCAGGGCATCGCGATCGAGTCCCACCTCGACCGCGGCCGCGGTGCCGTCTCGACCGTCCTGGTCCAGCGCGGAACGCTGCGCATCGGCGACACGATGGTCGTCGGCGACGCGTACGGCCGTGTCCGGGCGATGCTCGACGACAACGGCCAGAACGTCCAGGAAGCGGGTCCCTCGACCCCCGTCCTGGTGCTGGGTCTGACCAACGTGCCGGGTGCCGGGGACAACTTCCTGGTCGTCGACGAGGACCGTACGGCCCGTCAGATCGCCGAGAAGCGCGCCGCCCGTGAGCGCAACGCCAACTTCGCCCGCAAGGGTGTCCGGTTCTCCCTGGAGAACCTGGACGAGGCGCTCAAGGCCGGTCTGGTCCAGGAACTCAACCTCATCATCAAGGGCGACGCGTCCGGTTCGGTGGAGGCTCTCGAGTCCTCGCTGCTCCAGCTCGACGTCGGTGAAGAGGTCGACATCCGGGTCCTGCACCGCGGTGTGGGTGCGGTCACCGAGTCGGACATCAACCTGGCGACCGGCTCCGACGCCATCGTGATCGGCTTCAACGTGCGCGCCGCGGGGCGTGCCGAGCAGATGGCCGAGCGCGAGGGCGTGGACGTCCGGTACTACTCGGTCATCTACCAGGCGATCGAAGAGATCGAAGCGGCCCTCAAGGGCATGCTCAAGCCGGAGTACGAAGAGGTCGAGCTCGGCACGGCGGAGATCCGCGAGATCTTCCGCTCGTCCAAGCTGGGCAACATCGCCGGTGTGCTGGTCCGCTCCGGCGAGGTCAAGCGCAACACCAAGGCGCGCCTGCTGCGCGATGGCAAGGTCATCGCGGAGAACCTCAACATCTCCGGTCTGCGTCGCTTCAAGGACGACGTCACCGAGATCCGCGAAGGCTTCGAGGGCGGTATCAACCTCGGGAACTTCAACGACATCAAGATCGACGACGTCATCGCGACGTACGAGATGCGCGAGAAGCCGCGAGGCTGATCAACGGGGGTGCCCGGGGGGAGACCCCCGGGCTCTCCTCCACAGTCGGGGCCGGTCGACGGGTCGTATTTCCGTCGATCGGCCCCGGCCGTTCCGTGTACGGTTCTGGTGTCCCTGCCAAGCGATGGCGGGGCATGACCCCGAACCGGCGGGACATCCGGACATACATGTATGTGGGGACTCTGTCCTTCGATCTGCTCCTGGGCGACGTACGGTCGCTGAAGGAGAAACGCTCCGTCGTCCGCCCGATCGTCGCCGAGCTCCACCGCAAGTTCGCGGTGAGCGTCGCGGAGACGGGCGGCCAGGACCTCTACCGCAGGGCCGAGATCGGTCTTGCCATGGTCTCCGGGGACACCGGACACCTCACAGACGTACTCGACCGGTGCGAACGCATGATCGCGGGCCGGCCGGAAGTGGAGCTGCTGTCCGTACGACGGCGGCTGCACAGCGACGAAGACGATTGAGCAAGGCTTAAGGAGACGGACCAGTGGCCGACAACGCGCGGGCGAAGAAGCTGGCGGACCTCATCCAGGTGGTGGTCGCCGAGAAACTGCAGCGCGGTATCAAGGACCCGCGTCTGGGCACGCACGTGACCATCACGGACACCCGTGTCACCGGCGACCTGCGGGAGGCCACGGTCTTCTACACGGTTTACGGCGACGACGAGGAGCGGGCCAGCGCGGCCGCCGGGCTGGAGAGCGCCAAGGGCATCCTGCGCTCGGCGGTCGGTGCCGCGGCGGGGACGAAGTTCACCCCGACCCTGGCCTTCGTGGCCGACGCCCTGCCGGACAACGCCAAGGCGATCGAGGACCTGCTCGACCGGGCGCGCGCCTCGGACGCCAAGGTCCGCGAGGCGTCCTCCGGCGCCACGTACGCCGGCGACGCGGACCCGTACCGCAAGCCCGAGGACGAGTCCGACGAGAACGGCGAGGGCTCACCTTCCGCATGACACAGCAGAACAGGACGCCGGACGGCCTCGTCATCGTCGACAAGCCGTCCGGCTTCACCTCGCACGACGTCGTGGCCAAGATGCGCGGCATCGCCCGCACCCGGCGGGTCGGCCACGCCGGCACGCTGGACCCGATGGCGACCGGCGTCCTCGTCCTCGGCGTCGAGAGGGCGACCAAGCTGCTCGGCCATCTCGCGCTGACCGAGAAGGAGTACCTGGGGACCGTCCGGCTCGGCCAGGACACCGTCACCGACGACGCGGAGGGCGAGATCACCTCGTCCACCGACGCCTCGGGAGTGACGCGCGAGGGCATCGACGCCGGGGTCGCCGCCCTGACCGGCGCGATCATGCAGGTGCCGTCCAAGGTCAGCGCCATCAAGATCGACGGCAAGCGGTCCTACGCCCGGGTGCGCGGCGGCGAGGAGTTCGAGATCCCGGCCCGGCCGGTGACCATCTCGTCCTTCCAGGTCTACGACGTCCGCGAGGAGACCGCCGAGGACGGCACCCCGGTCGTCGACCTGGTCGTCTCCGTCGTGTGTTCCTCGGGTACGTACATCCGCGCCCTGGCCCGTGACCTCGGTGCCGGGCTCGGCGTCGGCGGGCACCTGACCGCACTGCGGCGCACCCGCGTCGGACCGTACGGCCTCGACGCGGCGCGCACGCTCGACCAGCACCAGCAGGAACTGACCGTGATGCCGGTGGCCGAAGCGGCCGCCTCGGCCTTCCCGCGCTGGGACGTGGACGAGAAGCGCGCCAAGCTGCTGCTCAACGGCGTACGGCTGGACATGCCGTCCTATCCGCCGGGGCCGGTCGGGGTCTTCGGGCCCGACGGGGCGTTCCTGGTGCTCGTCGAGGAGCAGAAGGGCAAGGCCAGGAGCCTCGCCGTCTTCGCCTGACGAGAGCCTCCCGTGGGCCTGGCCCATCGTGGAGCGGGCAGCCCCCCCGGTGCGCGCCCGCTCCACGATCCCCCTCCCACGAGCAACCCTGTCCACATGAACCCGCCGCCTCACCCCGACGGGCGGGCGCTCGGAGTGACCGGGGGGTGTGAGGGGGGCGCTTTCACCCCGTGGGTTACCGGTATCGATCACCTGGGACCTACCGTCGGAGGATGGGCAGCGGGGACCGGTCGACACTGGTGAGAATCTGCGATCAGGCCGGCCGGCCGCGGGGGACCGGATTCGTCGCGGATGACCGGGGCACGGTCGTCACCAGCCATCAGGCCGTCGCCCGCTGTGCGCCCCTCACCCTGTACGCCGCCGACGGCCGCAGCTGCCCCGTGGGTCCCGAGGACATCACCGCGCTGCCCGCCCTGGGCCTCGCCCTGCTGCGCACCGGCGGCCCCGGGACCCTGGGGGCGGATCCGCTCCCCATCGCCGTACGCGAGCAGATCGGCACGGGCACCTATGTGCGGATCGCCGCCCACGGCTGGCGGGAGGCACGGGTGCTCGGGACGACTCCGGCGACGTACTCAGAGGGCGGGCGCGACCATCCGGTCGGCGACGTGCTGGAGCTCGCCCTCGGCACGGACGGGCGCGACGCGCTGCGCTCCGGCGGAGCCGCCGTCGGCGGGCCCGTGACGGACCCGCGTACGGGGGCGGTCCTGGGGGTGCTCTCGACCACGCTGAGCGCCGGGCGCGAGACCGCCGGGCTCGCTGTTCGGCTCACCCCCCAGGAGGCCCCGGGCCCGCTGGCGGAGGTGCTCCGGCGCAACGCGAGCGGCGTCCCGGGATACGGCTGCGACCTCAACCTCGCGGGGGCGCTGCAGCTGACCGCCACCTCGCTCGGCCATGACGACGGCCGCCCCTGTGGCGCAGCGGCCGTCGAGCGCCCCCACATCAGCGCGGAGTTCACCGCCTTCGAGACCGGCACGGGGCCCGTGCTCGGCCTGGTCGGCGCCCCGGGAACCGGCCGGACCACGGAGCTGGCCGCTCTGGCGGC
>NZ_DATMVN010000071.1:0-12211 GCF_035563135.1 Streptomyces sp. | reverse complement strand
AACCGGTCCCCCGGCTCCCCCGCCACCTCCCGCACCGCAGCCGCGCAGTCCGCCAGCAGCCGCCGCTCGTCCCCGTCCGCCAGCACCGCGACGGCCCCGGGCGCCTCCTCCAGCATCCGGGCAGCGGCGTCCCCCAGCCGCCGCATCCCCGGCGGGGCGGGCACCCGCACCAGGCGGGCCAGCGACCCGGCGAGCACCCGCACCGCCTCCCGCGCATCCGCCACCCCGGTCAACGGCCGCCGCTCGTCGAGCCGTTCCAGCAGCATCACCCCGGTCACCGGATCATGCTCCAGCAGGCCCACCACCCCCGCCCCCGCCGCGCCCCAGACCCGTAGCGCGACCGGTTCACCCACCGTCTCCTCATCCACCATCTGCAGCTTCAACGCGGCCCTGCGGCCGTCCGCCTCCCGCACCACCGGAAGCACCAGCGCGCACACCCCGCTCATCGCGGCCCCGTCGAGGCGCAGCCCCCACTCCCCCAGAAACCTCTCGGCCAGCCCCGGCAGCACGCCGGCGAACTCCCGCCCCTGGTCCCCCTTGTGGGCACTCAGATTCACGACCAGGTCGTCCGGTACGTCGATCACCCCACGAGCGTAGAGGTAACGTCCCTCCAGCGACTGGTCTGCACACGGACAAGCAGGGGACACATGAGCACCGTCAGTACCGTCAACGGCGGCATCTCGTTCTGGTACGCGAAAGAAGGCACTCCCGCCCCACGCGAACCCCTGCCCGGTGACACCGGCACCGACGTCTGCATCGTCGGCGGCGGTTACACCGGGCTCTGGACGGCGTACTACCTCAAGAAGGCCGTCCCCTTCCTCAACATCACCGTCCTGGAAGCCAAGTTCTGCGGCTACGGCGCCTCCGGCCGCAACGGCGGCTGGCTCTACAACGGCATCGCCGGCCGCGACCGCTACGCCAGGCTGCACGGTCACGACGCCGCGGTCCGCCTCCAGCAGGCCATGAACGACACCATCGGCGAGGTCATCCGCGTCGCCGCCGACGAGAACATCGACGCCGACATCCACCACGGCGGCGTCCTGGAAGTCGCCCGCACCCCCTCCCAGCTCGCCCGCCTCAAGGACCTCCACTCCGTGGAGACCGCCTTCGGCGAGACCGGCCGCGTCCTGCGCGGCGCCCGCGAGACCGCCGAACGCATCCGCGTCTCCGGAGCCGTCGGCTCCAGCTGGACCCCGCACGGCGCGCGCCTGCACCCCGCCAAACTGGTCAAGGGCCTCGCCGACACCGTGGAAGCCCTCGGCGTCACGATCCACGAGTCGACACCCGTCACCGAGATCAAGCCCAAACACGCCGTCACCCCGTACGGCACGGTCCGCGCCCCCTACGTACTGCGCTGCACCGAGGGCTTCACCGCGGGCCTCAAGGGGCACCGCCGCACCTGGCTCCCGATGAACTCCTCCATGATCGTCACCGAGCCGCTCCCCCAGTCCCTCTGGGACACCATCGGCTGGGACGGCCGCGAAACCCTCGGCGACCTGGCCCACGCCTACATGTACGCCCAGCGCACCGCCGACGACCGCATCGCCCTCGGCGGCCGCGGCGTCCCTTACCGCTACGGCTCGGCCACCGACCACGACGGCCGCACCCGGCCCGCGACCGTCGAGGCCCTGCGCGACCTGCTCGTCCGCTTCTTCCCCACCACCGCGGGCGCCCGCATCGACCACGCCTGGTCCGGCGTGCTCGGCGTCCCCCGCGACTGGTGCGCCACCGTCACCCTGGACCGCAGCACCGGCCTCGGCTGGGCCGGCGGCTACGTCGGCTCCGGTGTCGCCACCGCCAACCTCGCGGCCCGCACCCTGCGCGACCTGATCCAGCAGGACTCCGGCCAGGCCGGCCCCACCGAGCTGACCGCCCTCCCCTGGGTCGGCCACAAGGTCCGCCGCTGGGAGCCCGAACCCTTCCGCTGGCTCGGCGTCCACACCCTCTACGCCGCCTACCGCGCCGCCGACCGCCGCGAATCCGCCTCACCCCACCTCGGCACGGACCGCCTCGCGAAGGCGGCGGACCGCATCGCGGGACGGCACTGAAAAAACTCGGGCGGCGATGTCGAGAACGCGCGCCCGGCTCCGTCCCCGGTGTGAACGCGACCACAATGGGCCGCACGCTCACCGAGGAGAACCACGATGGCCAAGTACCTGCTGCTGAAGCACTACCGCGGCGCCCCGGCCCCGGCCAACGACGTGCCGATGGAGCGGTGGAGCCCGGAGGAGATCTCGGCACACATGCAGTACATGAACGACTTCGCGGCCCGGCTGGAGAAGACAGGCGAGTTCGTCGACGGTCAGGCACTCGCCCCCGAGGGAGCATGGGTCCGCTACGACGGCGAGGGCCGCCCACCGGTCACCGACGGGCCGTTCGCCGAGACCAAGGACCTCATCGCCGGCTGGATGATCATCGACGTCGACAGCTACGAGCGCGCCGTCGAGCTGGCCGGAGAGCTGTCGGCCGCCCCCGGGGCGGGCGGCAGGCCGATCCACGAGTGGCTGGAGGTGCGCCCGTTCCTGACCGCGCCGCCCACCATCACGGAGTGACCCCACCGATGGACGAGGTACTGATCAGGAGCCTCGCACCGAGCGTGATCGCTGTCCTCGTCCGCCGCGGAGCCGACTTCGCAGCGGCCGAGGACGCCGTCCAGGACGCCCTGGTCGAGGCCCTCCGGACCTGGGCGGGCCCCTCCCCCTGCCCCCGGCTCCGCCCGGACGATGCAGGCCCTCCCCCGGACCCCCGGCTCCGCCCGCCCGGGGAAGGCCCCGTTCGCGACCCCAAGGGCTGGCTGATCACCGTGGCCTGGCGCAAGTTCCTCGACGCGGCACGCGCCGACGCCGCCCGCCGCCGGCGTGAGGACCGCTTCGAGGACGAGCCGGCACCCGGACCGGTCCCCGCGGTGGACGACACGCTCCAGCTCTACTTCCTGTGCGCCCACCCGTCGCTGACCCCGGCATCGGCGGTCGCCCTCACGCTGCGCGCCGTCGGCGGGCTGACCACCCGCCAGATCGCCGAGGCCTACCTGGTGCCCGAAGCGACCATGGCGCAGCGCATCAGCCGGGCCAAACGCACCGTGGCCTCCCCTGCTCGAACGGAACCGGGCACCCGGGGAATCTTCGGCCGGCCCGGCGACGTCGCCACCGTGCTGCGCGTCCTCTACCTCGTCTTCAACGAGGGCTACTCCGGCGACATCGACCTCGCCGCCGAGGCCATCCGGCTCACCCGCCGGCTCGCGGCCGGCATCGACCACCCCGAGGTGGCCGGGCTGCTCGCCCTCATGCTGCTCCACCACGCCCGGCGCGCCTCCCGGACCGCGCCCGACGGCAGCCTGGTGCCGCTCGCCGACCAGGACCGCGGCCGGTGGGACACGGGGCTGATCACCGAGGGGGTCGGCATCCTCCAGGCGGCCCTCGCCCGCGACCGGCTGGGCGAGTTCCAGGCCCAGGCCGCCATCGCGGCACTCCACGCCGACGCACCCACCGCCGAGGAGACCGACTGGGTACAGATCGTCGAGTGGTACGACGAACTCACACGCCTGACCGACAGCCCGGTCGTCCGGCTCAACCGCGCGGTCGCCGTCGGGGAGGCCGAGGGACCGCACGCCGGCCTGGCAGCACTCGCGGCGCTGGACACCTCCTCCCCGGACTCCCGTCCCCGCTCGGGCGAGGCACACCCTGTCCCCCGCCACACCGCGGTGGCCGCGTACCTCCACGAGCGCGCCGGCGACCTGACGACGGCGGCACGGCTGTACGCCGAGGCGGCCCACAAGGCACCCAACCTCGCCGAACGCGACCACCTGACCCGCCAGGCCGCCCGCCTCAACACCCGCCGGCCCCACTGACGGGCCGCACCCGCGGGGGGATCGGGCTGGTAACGCCAGCGGTAATGCCGTCGGGCAGGGGCAAGGAGCGGCATACCCCGTCGCGGCCCTCCACTGTGAGGGCAGTTTCGTGCGGGGCCTAGTGATCGCTTCGAGCCGGGAGCTTCCCGACCGCCGGCGCATCGGTGTAGTTGTCAGCCGCCGTGGAGGCGGAACCCCCTCGGGGCCCACGCCTTGCACGCCGTCTGCCGCACGGCTGACCGCCGCGAATCCGCCCCGCCCCACCTCGGCACGCGCCGTGTGGCGAAAACGGCGGGGCGCACCGCGGGTCGGTGTTGAGGGCAGGCGCCCGGCCGGGCCCCGCGACACGGTCCGGGCCGACTACGCCACCTCGATGCCGTACTCCTGCACCAGAGCCTCCAGCCCTCCCGGGTATCCCTTTCCACCAGGCACGAACTCCCAGTCGCCGGAGCTCCGCAACCGGAATGACCCCAGTACGAGCGCCACCTCCCCCGCCCGGCCGTCGGACACCTCCAACCGGTCCAGCTCCACACCGTCCGCGTCCCTCAACCGGACGCCGGCCTCGGTGAAGCCCTCGAGGTCTCCATCAGGATCGACTTCCGGGTCCACCGCAGCCACAAGCACCACACGGTCCGCCTCGGCAGGCAACGCATCGAACGCCACTCGTACCGCCGCCCGGTCCTCCGCGAGCCCGGGCACAGCACGCACCGCGCCCTCAGGGGTCTGCGGATTGTTGAAGAACACGAAGTGATCATCGCTGAGCACCCGGCCACCACGGCACACCAGAACGCACACATCCAGTGCCACGCCACCCGACCACGTCATGCCCAGCACGTTGTAATCACCGCCGGATCCGTCCTCGCCGTCCGGCGACGGCCGCTGAGCAGGCACCGTGGCATCACCCGTACCCGCTGACAACCTCCCTCGCAGACCACAACGCCCCAGAAGGTCGACCAACTCAGTCCCCGACACCAACGTCAGCGGCTTACCGTTGGCGAACGTGTAAGAGCCGGGTCCGAAACCGGATGTCGTCACCAGTACACCCTTGTTGGCGCCCGCTCCCTGCACCGTGCCGTACAAATCGCGCACCGCACTTGGGGGAACCGTGTTCCGGTAGCGCTTCACCTGCACAATGATCTTCCCGCCGCTGATCGGATCCGGGTCCAGAGCCTCGACGTCGACGCCACCGTCATTCGAACGTTGCGTCGTCACCGCGCGCATCCCCCGTGCCCGGAACAACTCGGCGACCAGCCCCTCGAACTCGATCGGGTCCATCTCCAGCAGGTCCGGATCCCCGCCGCCACCGTGTGACACGGCGCCCGACCCCAGGTCCGCCGGAACCCGCCCGGGCCGCACAGCCACCCGTTGATCCGGACGAGCCGACAGCTGCCCCCTCAGCGCCTCCGTCAGACAGTCCACAGCATTGACCTGTTCCAGGTTCAGCCCACCGAAATCGGCCCGCGAGACCATCACCGTGCTCAGGAAGACCACTGCCTGCCGCCCCGTCGCCGGATCCACGTCATCCACGAAACCGTTCAACGCGACAGACTCCACCGCCCCGAACTCATCCGCCGCGAACACTTCCCGCAACACGAGCAACACACACTGAGCCAGAACGTCCCGGTACAGAGCCCTCCGCTGGCCGGCAGGCCGAGGCGTCTCCTTCTCCGTGTCCGAACCGACCAAATATCGGACGATTTTCGACTCAGGAACCACCGCGAGACTCGGCAACTCCCAGTCCAGCACCAACTGCCTGCCCACCGGGTCGAACGCAGCCGTTACCTGGCGAGGAAAGTCCGCCGGCCACGCCGACGACGCGTACAGCGCGGCAGAAAAATACTCCACCACCGCATCCGCATCACCCCTCCGAAGCGCCACAGCCATCTCGGCGATCCCCGCATTATGCCGCCGGATCTCCCCCAACTGCCCCTGAGCCCAGTCGTCGTACTGGCGCCGGTACAGCGCGAGCTGCTGCTGCCGTTGCGCCTCCGCCACTTGCGCGGCCTGCCAATCCTGCTGGTACCGAGCCTGCGCCTCCTGTTGCGCCTGAGCCCGCCTCCCGGCAGTCCAACCACCCTGCGTCTGATAACGGTTCACATCAGGCATCGGAACGGGACATGCCAGCTGTCCCGGCGCGAACGGTTCGATGTCCTCCGTACGCGTCAGCGACGCGGTCCGGAACACGGGCACGCGCGAACCGGCCGCCAGCAAGTTCTCCAGCAGAGCGACCCGGGCCTCCAGTTCCTCCGTACGCCGCCTCGCATCCGCCTCACGCCGGCGCCGGTACTCCGCCTGCTGCTCCCGGTGCAACCGCGCCATGTCCCGCTCATGGGCACGCTGCAGCCGCTCCTGCTCACGCGCACCCTGAACAGCGGCTCGATGCTGCGCTTCATGCTGGCGCTGGAGCTGGCGCTGAGACTCCGCCCACGCACCGACCAGACCATTGGACCGACGACTCATCTACCGCACTCCCCACCCGTCCCCACATTCCCTGCACATGTCTTACACGCAGGGAAACGTCCATGTCCCGGGAGTGGCCGATCTGAGGCGATATCGCGGCCCAGGCAACAAAAAACCAGGCCAGCATGGCGCTGACCTGGCATTTTGAGCCGCCTGTCGGAATCGAACCGACGACCTGGAGCTTACAAGGCAACCGCTCTGCCAACTGAGCTAAGGCGGCGTAACGCACGCCAAACCCGCGCGCGCAAGCCCTCACTCTACACAGCGGCTCGCCCACTGATCCACTGAGTTTCACCGTCACCGTGACCACCCGACCATCCGTGCGTTAAGAGGACTGACGTGCTGTTCTGCATATCGGCCAGTCGGGGGGGCGGGCATGGCGGACACGGCTGACCAGCCGGAACGGGTGACAGGCGAAGAGGCCGAGCGCATCAAACGCGACGTCCTGGGCATCGCCAACCGTAAGAAGCATCATGACCGCGCTTTCACCGCCCTGAAGAGCCGAGCCAAGAAACCCGGCACCCAGCAGCGCGTATACCGCTACCGTTTCTATCCGACTCCGTCACAGGCCGAGCAGCTGAAGAAGACCTTCGGAGCCTGCCGCTGGGTCTACAACGAAGGACTGGCCCTGCGGGTCGGCGCCTGGGAGCGGCATCGGGTGTCTGTGGGGTACGCCGAGTCGTGCCGTGCGTTGACGGGGTGGCGCCAGGCATCGGAGACAGGCTGGTTGCGAGAGGTGTCGTCGACGGTGCTGCAACAGTCGTTGCGACACCTGGACGGGGCAATCACTCGCTCCTTCAAGCAACCGGCGAAGTATCCGCAGCGGAAGAGGAAACACCGCTCGCGGGACTCGGCGACGTACGTACGCACGGGCTTCCAGTGGGTGGAGAACCCGGATCTGCCAGGCACGGGGCGGGTGACGTTGGCGAAGCAGTCCGAGCCGCTCGACGTGCGGTGGTCGCGGCCGCTGCCGGCAGGCGTGGTTCCGGTGAAGCTGTCCGTGACGCGGGACCGGGCTGGGCGGTATTTCATCTCGGTGCTCGTCGAGGAGCAGATCGAGCCGTTGCCTGCCATGTTTCTGTCGGATGGGCATGAGCCGAAGGCGGTGGGGATCGATCTCGGCCTGGCGGCGTTGGTGACGCTGGACGACGGCACGAAGGTGGGTCATCCGCGACTGTTGCGGAAGTACGAGAAGGAGCTGGCGAGGTTGCAGCGTGGGCTGCACCGGAAGAAGAAGGGGTCGGCGAATCGAGGGAGAGCCCGGGAGCGTATCGGTCGGCTGTACGCGTTGATCAGTGATGTTCGCAGGGACATGCTGAACCAGTTGACCACCCGCCTCGTGCGCGAGAACCAAGTGCTCGTGGTGGAAGACCTGGCCATCATGAATCTGCTGCGGCAGGCTCCAGGAACGGGGCGTCGGCGCAGGACAGGGCTGAGTCGGTCGATCGCGGACGCGGCCTGGGGTGAATTGTTACGGCAGCTGCGCTACAAGTGCGAGTGGTACGGCCGGACGTTGGTGATCGTCGACCGCTTCTTCCCGTCGACGCGCCGATGCTCCGACTGCTACACCAAGGGCCCGTCGCTCGACCTGTCGGAACGGAAATGGACGTGTGCGGAGTGCGGCGCCGTGCACGACCGGGATGTGAACGCGGCGCGGAACCTCCGGGAGGAGGGGATGCGGCTGTACTGGCTGGTGGCTTCCGCACTGCCACCAGGGCGGATGCCTCCGCCCGTGATCAAGACAACGGAGCTGGCAGAAGTGCTGCTGGCGGCGTGAAGAAGAGCGGTACGGACCGACGGGCCGTCGGCCGTGATGCCCGTGGAGCCCACGTAAGCCCGGGCGGGCACCCCTCAGGGTGTGTCCGACCGGCAGAGGGTGCTGAAGCAGGAAGTGCCCCTCCGGTGCAAGAGCTAAAAGCCAGTGCTCTGCTCCGAGGGTGCGCATGGTCAAAAGTGCGTTGCTCTGCCGACGAATTTTTCATGGTCTTCGGACTACTGACAGATCCGGGAACGCCAGGTAGCGTCACCTCAGGTTCACTCCAGTGGACCACACCACTCCCTACTCGGATCGTCCGGCACGTTCCTGCCGGTGGAGGAGAAGCATCGTCATGGCCAGTGTCACGTTCGACAAGGCGTCCCGCGTCTACCCCGGCTCCACGAAGCCGGCTGTGGACCAGCTCGAGATCGACATCGCGGACGGTGAGTTCCTCGTCCTCGTCGGTCCTTCCGGTTGCGGCAAGTCGACCTCCCTGCGCATGCTCGCGGGTCTCGAGGACGTCAACGGCGGTGCGATCCGCATCGGTGACCGCGACGTCACGCACCTGCCGCCGAAGGACCGGGACATCGCCATGGTGTTCCAGAACTACGCGCTCTACCCGCACATGTCCGTCGCGGACAACATGGGCTTCGCCCTCAAGATCGCCGGTGTGAACAAGACCGAGATCCGGGCGAAGGTCGAAGAGGCCGCCAAGATGCTGGACCTCACCGACTACCTGGACCGCAAGCCGAAGGCGCTCTCCGGTGGTCAGCGCCAGCGTGTGGCGATGGGCCGCGCCATCGTGCGTGAGCCGCAGGTCTTCCTCATGGACGAGCCGCTGTCGAACCTCGACGCCAAGCTCCGTGTGTCGACGCGTACGCAGATCGCCTCGCTGCAGCGCCGTCTCGGCATCACCACGGTGTACGTCACCCACGACCAGGTCGAGGCCCTCACCATGGGTGACCGCGTCGCGGTCCTCAAGGACGGTCTCCTCCAGCAGGTCGACTCGCCGCGCAACATGTACGACCGCCCGGCGAACCTCTTCGTGGCCGGCTTCATCGGCTCCCCGGCGATGAACCTCGTCGAGGTCCCGATCACCGACGGCGGCGTGAAGTTCGGCAACAGCGTCGTCCCGGTCTCCCGTGAGGCGCTCACCGCCGCCGCGAACCGCGGTGACACCACCGTCACGGTCGGCATCCGCCCCGAGCACTTCGACATCGTCGAGCACGGCGGCGCCGCCGCGACCGGCCTCTCCAAGGCCTCCTCCGACGCCCCGGCCGGCCTGGCCGTCTCCGTCAACGTCGTCGAGGAGCTCGGCGCCGACGGATTCGTCTACGGTGCCGCGCAGGTCGGTGGCGAGCACAAGGACCTGGTCGTCCGCGTCGGCGGCCGTGCCGTCCCGGAGAAGGGCACCGAGCTGCACGTCGTGCCGCGCCCGGAGGAGCTGCACGTCTTCGCCACGTCGACCGGTGAGCGCCTGACCGCCTGACCCGTCCGGCCCGCCTGATCCATCCGCTGCGGCCCCGCGTCCTTCGAGGACGCGGGGCCGTTCGCATGCCGCGGGGCGGGATCAGGTTTCGGATCCGGCCGGGGCCGGACAGCCCGGTACAGCGGGCCGTTCGCCCCTCCGCGTCAACGCCCGATTCGAAAGGACCACTCGAACCATCCCTCGCAGGGGTGACGAAATGTCGCCAAGTCATCACTGGCCGCTACGCTCGCCTCCGTGACCCACACCGCGCGCCGAATCGGCCGAACCCTAGCTCTTGTACTGCCCGTCGTCATGGTCCTGTCCGGGACCCTCGCGGTCACCCGCGTGCAGTGGTCGGGGCAGGACACCGAGACCCAGTTGCTGACCGCCGCCTCGGAGACCGTGTCCAAGCAGGCGAAGGCCCAGGCCCCTCAGGACGTCCTGCGGGACAAGCTCCTGCTGGAGCTCCGTGAGAAGGACCCGGGTGCCGCGTTGACGAGCCTCCAGCGCACCGTCGAGGGGCGGCCCTCCCTCGCGAAGCACTGCATGTCGATCGCCAAGGCGCTGGGCAAGGCCGCCGTCGACCAGTACGGCCCGACGCGCGCCCACCGTTTCTCCCGTCCGGTCTGCGACACCTCGTTCGCCTCGGGCGTCGCGCAGTTCAGCTGAGCCGGGTGTGTCCGGGCACGGCATATCGTGCCTGGCATGCATACGTATCCGACGCAGGCCGTGATCCTGGCGGGTGGTCAGGGCTCGCGGCTGCGCCCGTACACCGATGACCGCCCCAAGCCGATGGTCGAGATCCCGGGGACCGGGACCCCGATCATCGGCCATCAGCTGTCCTGGCTGGCCGCCGAGGGCGTCACCGACGCCGTGATCTCGTGCGGCCATCTCGCCGATGTGCTGCAGGAGTGGCTGGACTCGGCCGTTCTTCCGTTGCGTGTCACGACCGTCGTCGAGACCGAGCCCTTGGGCCGGGGCGGCGGTCTCAAGCATGCTGCGGCCCGGCTGCCCGATCCGTCGGAGCCGTGGTACGCGACGAACGGCGACATCTGGACCCGCTTCTCGCTGCGGGAGATGGCCGCGTTCCACGCCGAGCGGGACGCGACCGCGACGCTCGCTCTCGCCCGCCCGCGGATCCCGTGGGGCGCCGTCGAGACGGACGCCTTCGGGCACATCACCGACTTCATCGAGTCGCCGCCGTCGCCGTATCTGATCAACGCGGGTGTGTACGTCTTCGCGCCCGCGTTCACCGCGATGCTGCCGGACCGCGGGGACCACGAGCGGATGACCTTCCCCCGGCTGGCCCGTGAGCGCCGGCTGGCCGGCTTCCCGCTGCCGCACGGGGCGTACTGGCGGGCGATCGACACCGCGAAGGACCTCACGGAGGCGGCGAAGGAACTGGGCGCCCACGCGGGCGGCTGACCCGTCCCTGGACGTGGGTGAGGGCGGCGCCGGATCTCCGGTGCCGCCCTCGTGGTGTACGGGGTCAGCCGAGCAGGCCGCCGATGGGGTTCTGGCCGGCGCCGCCGGAGGAACCGCCGTCGGAACCTCCGGAGGATCCGCCGCCGTCACCCGAACCGCCGGTCGTGCCGCCGGAGGCGGCGGAGCCGGACGAGCTGGGGCCCGCGTCACCCGTCGGAGGCTCCTGCGGGGCGGGCTCCTGCACAGGCGCCTGGCCGGTGCCCTGGGTCTGGCTGGGCTCACCACCGGTGCTCGCCCCGGCCGTGGGACCGGATTCGCGCTCGGAGCCGGAACCCGGGGCGGTCTCCTCGGCCGACGGGGTGTCAGGGGCACTGGAGGGGGTCGTCTCGGGGGTGCGGTCGTCCGGGGTGCGGGAGGGCTTGCGCTTCTTGTCCGCGGACTCGTCGGGGAGCGGGGAGCCGGGCAGCTGGTTGGTCGGGTGACTGTCGGGGCCCGGCACGGTGACGACCTCGGTGGAGCGGACGGCTCCGCCGAGCATGGAACCGACCAGCAGGGTCAGGCCGACGACGACGGTGGCGACCACGGTGCCGCGGCGCAGTACCCGGCGGCGGAGGTCCCAGATCTCGGAGCGCGGGCCGAGCGTGCGCCAGGCCTCCCCCGCGAGGCGTCCGTCGAGGGAGTAGACGGGGGCGCCGGCGATGACGAGCGGGCTCCAGGCGGCCAGCAGGATGACGTCGGGGGTGCTGTAGGTGGCGCTGCGCCAGCTGACCGTCACCAGGATGGCGGCGGAGAGCAGGACGCCGAAGGCCGCTGCGACCCGCTGCCAGAGTCCCAGGACGGTGAGGACACCGACGACGACCTGGAGGAAGGCGACGGAGAGCCCGGCGGCGACGGGGTGGGAGAGCGCGAAGTCGCGCAGGGGCTCGGCGGCGGTCCAGGGGTGCAGCGACGTCAGCCACTTGACCATGGAACCGCGGTCGCCGCCGTCGAAGTAGGCGGGGTCGCAGAGCTTGCCCATGCCGGTGTAGATGGAGATGAAGCCGAGGATGACGCGCAGCGGGAGGAGGACGACGCCGAGGTTCATCCGGCGGCCCGGGTAGTAGGCGTGCCGGACGGTGTCGTTGGCGTGGCGTCCTTCCCCGGCCGGGGCGCCCTCGTGGTCCTCGGAGCCGGGACCGTCGTCGTAGGTGGCGTCGTACGCGCCGCGGGCCGGTGTCCCGGCCGTGTCGTAGGCGCCGACGGCCTGCCGCATGGG
>NZ_DATMVN010000070.1:0-9843 GCF_035563135.1 Streptomyces sp. | reverse complement strand
TGGGGCGTGTTCCCCCGGGGTGCCCCCGGAAGGGGGCTCACCTCAGCCGCCCCCCGAGGGGGCCGGACCGGTGCGCCGCGGGGGCGGGTGCCTCCCGCCGCCGGAGGGCCTGGCGGCCGCGCCGCTGCCCGCCACGCGAAGAACGCATCGGTCCTCACCCTCAGGTCGTGCCGCTACAGCCGCCGGCTCGCACCGAGCCGGCGGCAGGAAGGCATGATCGATCCTTCACTATGCGATACAAGGCACTGAAACGCCATCCCCTTGGCATCCTGGGAGGGGCGCGCACTCGTGCCTTTCACACCTCCGGTGCCAGACAGTCCCCCACCAGCTCCGCGAACTCCTCGGGCGTGGCGATCCTGATCTCCAGCTGCTCCGCCTTGACGCGCTTGGAGCCGGCCTTCTCCCCCGCGACGAGCAGACTCGTGCGCTTGGAGACGCTGGAGGAGGACTTTCCGCCGGCCCGCTCGATCAGCTCGTTCATCTGGTTGCGCGAGAGCTTCTCCAGGACGCCGGTCATGGCGCCGGTGACGACCACGGTCATTCCACCGAGGGGCAGGCCCTCCGCCGTCCGCCCCTCGGCGTCTTCCTCCGGCCCGCTCCCGGGTTCCGGCGGCGGAGTGGCACCGGGCTCCGTCATGGTGACTCCGGCGGCCACCAGCTTGCCGATCAGCGGCGCCAGCTCCGCGAGCTCCGTGACGACCGCCGCCGCCTTCTCCTTGCCGATGCCGTCCACCTGCTGCAACGCCTCCGCGTCCGCCGCGACGATCCGGTCCATCGAGGCGAAGTGGCGGGCGATCCGCCGGGACATGGAACGGCCTGTACCGCGTACGCCGAGGGCGCAGAAGACGCGGGACAGGGGCCGGGTCCTGGCCGTCTCGATGGCCGCCAGCAGATTGTCGGTGGAGGTCTCCCCCATCCGCTCCAGGGAGAGGAGCTGGTCCCGCTCCAGTGTGAAGAGGTCGGCGAAGTCCTGGACGAGGCCGGCGTCGACGAGCTGGACGACCCGGGTGGCGCCGAGCCCTTCGATGTCGAGCTGGTCGCGGCCGGCCGCGTAGGAGACGGAGGCGACCAGGCGGCAGTCGCGTCCCCGGGTGCAGCGCCAGCGCTGCTCGCTCATGTCGATCTCCGAGCCGCACCGGGGGCAGGTCTCGGGGAAGGCGACGGGCTGTTCCTCGCCCGTCCGCAGATGCGCGACGGGCGCCTCGATGCGGGGGATGATGTCGCCCGCCTTGTAGACCATCACGTGGTCGCCCAGGCGCAGATCGCGGCGGGTGATGTCGGCCGGGTTGTGCAGCGTGGCGTAGCTGACCGTGGAGCCGTCTATCTCGACGGGCTCCAGCACGGCACGCGGTGCGATGATGCCGGTCCTGCCCACGTTCCATTCGACGCCCAGCAGCCGGGTGACCTTCTCCACGGCCGGGAGCTTGTAGGCGATGGCCCAGCGCGGTGCCCGCGTACCGGAGCCCGCGTCGCGCTGGTCGGCCGCCAGGTCCGCCTTGATCACGATGCCGTCGATGCCGAACGGCAGCGAGGCGCGCAGGGCGGCGATGTCCTCGACCCCGGTCTGCGCCTCCTCCACCGTGGTGACGGTGCGCGGGGCGACCGCGGTGCCGGCCGCCGTGTGCACGCCGAGCCCGGCGACGTACTCCAGGACCTCGCTGTGCGGGAGTTCGGCCAGGGTGGCCGACAGCTCACCGGAATCGGGCAGCGCGAGCGCCCCGTACGCGAAGAAGGTCATCTCCACGCGGTACGGACGGTCCTTGGCCCGCAGGGTGCCCGCCGCCCCGTTCCGCGGATTGGCGAAGGGAGCCGCGCCGTGCTCCGTGCGCGCCGTGTTGGCCTGTTCGAACTGCGCGTCGGTCATGAGGATCTCGCCGCGCACCTCGAGGGTCACGGGAGCGCCGAGCTGTTCGGGCAGGCCGAGCACCGTACCGATCGCGTGCGAGACGTCCTCCCCGGCCGTCCCGTCGCCCCGGGTGATCAGCCGGTCGAGGCGACCCTGCCGGTAGCGCACGGCGACGGCCAGACCGTCGAGCTTGGGCTCCACGCTCCAGGCGGCGACGGGCCGGCCTGTCCGCCGCTCCACGGACGCAGTCCAGGCGACGAACTGCTCGGTGGAGAACACGTTGTCCAGCGAGAGCATCGGGACGGTGTGCGGCACGTCCCCCGACACCGCCCCGCCCGCGACCTTCCCGGTCGGCGAGGCGTCCAGCACCTCCTGCGGGTGCTCCTCCTCGTAGGCCGCGATCCCGCGCACGAGCCGGTCGTACGCGTCGTCGTCGAGGCTGCTCTCACCCGCGGTGTAGTACGCGGCGGCGGCACGCTTGGCCTCTTCCACGGCGGCGGCGTAGGCGGCGGTGTCGGCGAGCACGCCGGCTGAGTTCGTCGTCATGGCCGCCATCCTGCCGCCCGCCACTGACAACGCCCCGGGGGCATGGCTGCTGACGTGCCGGAACCCTTCGACCGCCCCGCGGATCACCCGGTATAAAGACTGCATGACTGCCGACGTGTCACCGCCCGTACGCCCCGCCACCTTGGAGGACGTGGCCGCGGTGGCGGGCGTCTCGCGGGCGACCGTGTCCCGTGTGATCAACGGTGCGACCACGGTGGACCCGGCACTGCGGCGGGTCGTGGAGGAGGCGGTCGCCGCCACGGGTTACGTCCCCAATCGCGCGGCGCGCTCACTGGTGACCCGGCGGACCGACTCGATCGCCCTGGTGGTCTCGGAGCGCGAACGGCGCCCGGTCTCCGAGCCGTTCATCGGGCGGATGTTCTCCGACCCGCACTTCGGGCGCGTGGTCGGCGGGCTGATGGACGTACTGCGCCCCGCCGGCATCCAGATGGTGCTGATGCTGGCCGACGACGAGGCCTCCCGGAACCAGCTGCTGTCGTATCTGCGCCAGGGGCATGTCGACGGGGTGGTGCTGATCTCCTCGCACGCCGACGACCCGCTGCCGGGCCTGCTCCACGCCACCCGGCTCCCCGCCGTGCTGGCGGGCCGCCCCCGCGACGCCTCGCCGCTCACCTGTGTCGAGGCGGACCAGCGGGCCGGGGCCCGGATGGCGGCCGATCATCTGGCGGCCCTGGGCCGGCGGCGCGTCGGAACGGTCGCGGGACCGCAGGACATGCCTGCGGGACAGGTACGTCTGACCGGCTTCCTGGACGCCTTGGAGCAGCACGGGATCGGGGAGGTGGTGACCGCGGAGGGGGACTTCACCCATGCCGGCGGGGCTTCGGCGATGCGGCGGCTGCTGCGCGAACGGCCGGATCTGGACGGGGTGTTCATCGCCTCGGACCTGATGGCTCTGGGGGCGCTGCCCGTGCTCCTGCGGGCGGGCAGGGAGGTGCCCGGGGACGTCGCGGTGGTGGGTTTCGACGACAGCAACGCCGCGGTGGCGTGCGA
Source organism: Streptomyces sp. (assembly GCF_035563135.1). Lineage (GTDB taxonomy): Bacteria > Actinomycetota > Actinomycetes > Streptomycetales > Streptomycetaceae > Streptomyces. Next base: position 6,440 of record NZ_DATMVN010000070.1, on the reverse strand, counting down.
TCCGCCGCTGACGACCGTGCGTCAGCCGGTGGAGGAGATGGCGGCCGAGATGGCCAGGCTCCTGCTGAAGCAGATCGGCAGACCGGGCGACGGTCCCGCGCCCTCCGTGGTCTTCCCTCCGACGCTGGTACGGCGCGAGTCCGCCTGACGCCGGGGTCTTTCATCCACGCGCCTCAGGTACGGCGTCGTCGGAACCCGGGACCGCAGGGAGCGGCTCGACCGCACGGACCGGCGCATCGGCGCGGACGGGAGCAGCGGCGCGGCCCGGTTCGCCGGTGCGGACGGAGAGGGGAGGGTCTTCGCCGGCGCGGAGGGGCCCGGGAGGGTCTTCGCCGACGCGCACGGAGACGGGAGCTCCCACCGCGGCCGGGCCGTCCGGGAACGGCTCGTCCACCCGCACCGCCCCGGCGAAGCCCTCCTGCCGCAGGGGGACCTGCGGCCCGGAGAGCTCCCTCAGCCAGCGCGCCAGCACCTTGTGCACGGCTTCCGCTCCTACGAGGCCCGCCCGGGGCACCCCCACCGGTACGGCCGGAGACTCCCCCCGGGGCGTTTCCGCCGCGATGGCGTCGAGCGGGTCCGTCAGCGTCCTCGGCCACAGCAGGAACGGCCGCGACTGTTCGCCGCCGAGCCCGCCGTGCGAGCCGATCTGCTCCTCGAAGGCGTGCACCCGGCCGGTCCCGGGGTCGTACATCGAGTTGACCATGACGTCCGCGACGTGCGGGAAGCCGTCGGTCCGCCGTACCGCGTCCGCCGCGCCGGGCCCGAAGCCGGCGATCGGTCCTTCCCCGTCCGTCAGCTCCGCCACCGGGACCTCCGCCCCGCCCCGGCCGAGCACCACCGATCCGTGCTTCTGGCTCCGTACGAGCAGGAAGCCGATCCCCGGATGGTCGGCCAGCGTGCGGAGCAGCGCGGGGTAGCGGCGGTCGAGCTGCTCGCGCGAGGCCCGCCCCTCGATGTCCGGGAACGACAGCAGCCCGAGATTTCCGGAGGCGAGCACGACCGGCTCGGAGGGCTTCGCCGGGTGCTCCGCCTCCTGCACCCCCACGACGGGCCTGTGCAGTGCGATGCGCACCGCGTCGCGGGCCTCCGAGGCGCTGCGGGTGCGCTGCGCCCGGCGGGGCACGGGCAGCCCGCAGCCGGCCCGTACGAGGTCCTTGAGTGTGAGGCCGTAGCGTCCCGCGAAGGTCTCCCCGGGGCTCTGGCCGTGGTCGGAGAGCAGGACGACCCGGTAGTCGCGCGGGGTGCGGTCCGCGATCTTCATGATGAGGCCCAGCGAGCGGTCGAGCCGTGTCAGGACCTTCTCCGCGTCCCTGCTGTGCGGTCCGGAGTGGTGGGCGACCTCGTCGTAGGCGACCAGATCGGCGTAGACCGCGGTACGGCCCGCGAACATGTCGCCGATCACCGCGGCGACCACCACATCGCGTTCGACCACGGTCGCGAACGCCCTGATGAAGGGGTACAGCCCGCCGCGTTTGACCCGGGGCGACTCCTTCCGCATCCGTGCCCGGACGGACTGGCCGATCTCCCGGCCCACCTCTGCGACGAAGGACAGGGCGGTGCGGACGGCGTTGGCCGGGTCGGAGAAGTAGGCGAAGTAGCCGGCGCGCGAGCGGCGTCCCTTGCCGAGCCTGGCGGCCATCGACAGGACCAGGGCGAGCTGGTCCGCGCCGCCGCTGAAGAGATTGCCCCGGCTGGCGCCGTCGACGGTGAGCAGACCGCCGTCATGGGTGCGGGCGATGGCTCTGCGCTGAAGTTCGAGGGCGCTCGCCGGTCTGCTGGAGACCATGACGGTGCCGGTCTCCTTCTCGAACCAGCGGAAGGCCGGGACGTCGAAGTTGCTGCCGTGCAGGAGGGCGAGCTGGCTGGCGCCGGTCTGGCTCGACCAGTCGGTGGTCCAGGGGGTGAGCCGGTGGCCCGCCTCGTCGGCGAGCAGGCCCGCCACGGTCGGCATGAGGCCGTCGGCGGCAGCCTGTTCGAGCACGTCGTGGCCCACGCCGTCGAGCTGGAGGAACACGATGCCGGGCGGGCCGCCCCGCTCGCCGTCCGGGCTCCGCGGCGCACCGCTGCGTCTGCGGCGCCGGTCGGCGAGGCGGGAGAGTCTGCGCCGGTAGGCGTCGTCGTCACGGACCGCCAGGGCGGTGGAGGTCGCGGAGGCGACGGCGGACATGACCGCCGCCACGACGACGGCGGTCTCCGGAGCGGCGTCGCCGCGCCCGTCCGGGATGAGGCGCAGGGCGATCAGCAGCAGCGAGCCGTTGAGGAAGAAGACGAGGGCTCCCAGCACCAGCGCGGGCACGATGAGCAGCGCTCTGACGAGCACGGGCCACACCAGGGCGGAGAGCAGGCCGAACGCCCCCGCGCCCCAGGCCGCGGTGAAGGCCGTCCTCGTGACGGTGTCGCCGTTGTCGGCCTGGAGCTGGAAGTCGGGCAGCATCCCGGCCAGTGCCAGCATGGTGAGGGTGGAGACGGCCCACACCGAGATCACGCGTATGAGGGTGCCCCCCGCCGTACGCCATCGCCCGTCACTCACGCCGTTCCACCTCACGTCCGGGCCCGCCGTCCGTCCTGGACCCGCGTCAAGCCTGTCACAGCGTCCTCGGGTCCTTCCGGGGCCCCGGGCTCTCTCCGGGAACCAGCAGCTGTCGTATCCTGCGGCCGGCACGGGCATCCTGCGGTGGAGGCCCGCCCCGGTGCGCGCCGTGCGGGCGGGCTCCTCCAGGCCGGCGGCCCGTACGTCTGCGCCGTCGTCCATGAGCGGGTCCCCCGCACCCGGACGCCGGCCGCGCCCCTGCCTGTGCCGCGGCCCTCCGCAGCCGCCCGCAGCCGTGCCGGAACCGTCGTCCGGGAGCACCGCGGCATGGGAACGGCGTGGAGCGCCTACCCTCGTACGCGTACGACGACGGATCGGGCGCGGACGAGGAGGCGGGACGGTGGAGGTCACGTGGTGGGGTCATGCCACCTGCACGATCGAGGACACCGGGGTCCGGGTGCTGACCGACCCGCTCTTCGCACGGCGCTTCGCGCATCTGCGGCGCCGCCGGGGTGACGTCCCGCCGCCGGAGGCCGCGGTCGCCGACGCGGTCCTGGTCTCCCACCTGCACTCCGACCATCTGCATCTCCCCTCCCTGGCCCGTCTCGCCCCCGGCAGCCTGCTGATCGTGCCCCGGGGTGCCGTCGGGGCCGTGCCGGGGCTCCGGCTGCTGCGCCGGGCGCGCGGGCTGCGGATCGCCGAGGTCGTCCCCGGGGACGTGGTGCGGGTCGAAGGGGTCCTGATCCGCGCGGTCCCGGCCCTCCACGACGGCCGCCGGCTGCCGGTCGGGCCGCAGCGGGTGCCCGCTCTCGGGTACGTCGTCGAAGGCGAGGCCCGCACCTATTTCGCCGGTGACACCGGGCTGTTCGACGACATGGCGGATGCGGTGGGGCCGGTGGAGGTGGCGCTGCTGCCGGTCGGCGGCTGGGGGCCCAACCTGGGCCACCACCATCTGGACGCGGCACGCGCCGCGCAGGCGCTGACCATGCTGAAGCCGCAGTCCGCGGTGCCGGTGCACTACGGCACGTACTGGCCGATCGGGATGGACGGTGTCCGGCCGCACGAGTTCCACGCGCCGGGTGACGAATTCGTGCGGCAGGCGGCGCGGGTGGCACCGGAAGTGGCGGTGCACCGGCTGGGGCACGGCGAGCATGTGAGGCCGGAGGCCCGTAGGTGATGGAAGAAGTGCTGCGGCAGCTGCCGACGGAGTCGACGCAGCAGGCCGTTGCCTACCCCGCGCTGTTCCTGCTGGTAGCGGTGGGAGCACTGGTGCCGGTGGTGCCGACGGGGGTGCTGGTGAGTTCGGTGGCCGTGGTGACGTTCCACCAGACGTCACCGTTCGCCCTGCTCATCGTGTTCGCCGTGGCGTCGGGGGCGGCGTTCCTCGGGGACATATGTCTGTACTGGCTGGGTGAGCGCGGGGTGCGCTCCAAGAACGGTTCGAAGTGGCTGGAGGCGATCACCGGCCGGGCCGCTCCGGAGCGGCTCGAACAGGCGCAGCAGAAGCTGGACGAGCACGGCACGGTGGTGCTGGTGCTGTCCCGGCTGGTGCCGGCCGGGCGGATTCCGGTGATGCTGGCCTGTCTGCTCGGCGGGATGCCGCTGCGGCAGTTCGCCCGGGGTGATGTGCCCGCCTGTCTTGCCTGGGCGGCGACGTACCAGATGATCGGGGTCCTGGGCGGTTCGCTGTTCCACGAGCCGTGGGAAGGTCTGCTCGCGGCGGTCGTGCTCACGCTTCTCGTCAGCGGGGCGCCGGCGCTCTGGCGCCGGCTGCGGGCACGGCTGGCCGGCTGAGGGGCCGGTGCTCCGGCCGGACACGGTCAGGCTTCCAGGACGCGTGAGCCGCCGACCGGCAGGTCCCAGAGGTCGGCCCGCGGGAAACCCGCCCGCTGCCATGCCGTACGGAGCCGGGTCAGCGGTTCGAGCACCGGTTCGGCGGAGAGCAGGAACGTCGCCCAGTGCATCGGGGCCATCGCGCGGGCCCCGAGTTCCCCGTACGCCTGCACGGCCTCTTCGGGGTCGGTGTGCACGTCCGAGAGCCACCACCGCGGTTCGTACGCCCCGATCGGCAGCATGGCCAGGTCGAGGCCGGGATAGCGGCGGCCGATCTCCTTGAACCAGTGGCCGTAGCCGGTGTCCCCCGCGAAGTAGATCCGCCGTCCCCCCGCGTCGCCGATCACCCAGCCGCCCCACAGGGACCGGCAGGTGTCCAGGAGGGTGCGCTTGGACCAGTGGTGGGAGGGCACGAAGTCGAACCGGACACCGCCCAGCTCCACCGATTCCCACCAGTCGAGCTCGGTGACACAGGTGAAGCGGCGGCGCCGGCACCAGCGGCCGAGGCCGGCGGGGACGAGGAGCGGGGTGTCCTTCGGGAGCCTGCGCAGGGTGGGGGCGTCGAGGTGGTCGTAGTGGTTGTGGCTGATCAGGACCGCGTCGACGGGCGGCAGTTCCTCCCAGCGGACGCCGACCGGAGTGATTCTGGCGGGGGTGCCCAGGATGCGCCGTGACCAGACCGGGTCGGTGAGGACGGTGAGCCCGCCGATGCGGACGACCCAGCTGGCGTGCCCGGCCCAGGTGACGGCCGCCGTGTCCGGGCCTGCGGCGGGCAGGGGCCGGGGGGCGTACGGCAGCCGGTGGATGCCGCGGAGTCCCTCGGCGTTGGGCCGCATGGCGCGCTCCCTGGCCAGACGGGTCATGCCCCTGACACCCGGGAGTGGCGCGGTGAGCCGGTCGGCGAAGCTGCGGGGCCAGGTCCGGGGTTCGCCGAGCCGGCGTGGAGCAGCGGCGACGGGACGGCCGGTGGGCGCGCGGCCGGGTCCGGCGGGCGGGCGCTCGGTCTGTTCCGTCATCGAGAGGCTCCTGTCATCGGAGTTCATCGAGGGCTGCTGCGAAAATGCTCAGCGCTCTGGCGACATGGGGCAATTCCAAGGGCTCCACCGCAGTGAGGGACTCCGTCTGCTGCTCCGGGGTTGAGCCGAGCAGCGGGCCGGTGCTCAGCCGCACCCTCAGCGCTCCCAGTTCGTCACCGAAGCGGTGCCCGCCGGGAGCGGGGGCGCCGAGACGTCCCGTCAGGTATTCCTCCAGCTCCATGGAGTCCGTGACGCCCCGGGCGGCCAGCCGGGTGCGCAGGGGGCCGAGATCGGCGTAGAGGTGCCGCCCGGCCTGCGGCGGCCTGGCCAGGGCGCCGACGGTGAGCACCGCGCGGTGTGCCGCGGAGGCGACCTGGGACTGGAGCCGCGCCGCCTGCCGGATCCTCTCCGTGACGGCCTCGGGTTCGCCCAGTGCGTGGGCGGCGGCCCTGGCGACCGGCTCGGCGACCAGGGCGCCGAGCGCGGTCAGGATGTCGAGGACCCGGGCCCGGCGCGCGGCCGAGCGGGCGGTGGCCGGGAAGCGTGCCACGGCGACCGGCCAGGCGGACGGTGTGAGGGCTCCGGCCAGGTCGGACAGGACGGTGACGTCGTCGGGACACATCTCGGCGGGGCTGAGCACGACGGTGTCGTGGGGCCGGTGCAGGGTGTCGCGCCAGGTCTCGTCGCTGACGATGTGCAGCCCTTCGGAGACCGCTGCCTCGCACGCCTCGCGGACCAGTTCCGGCGGGGCGAGGGTCGCGGTCGGGTCGTCGGCCACGGAGATCAGGAGCAGCCGGGGCCTGCCGCCCTCGGCACGCACCCTGCGTACGGTCTCCAGCAGGGCGTACGGGTCGGGAACACCGCCGCACTCGGCGGGTGTCGGCACGTGGTAGGCGGGCCGGCCCAGCAGCCGCGCCTGCGGCATCCACGTGGCGGGGCAGGGGCGGGGCATCAGCACGTCGCCGCCGTACGCGGCGATCAGTGCGAGCAGCAGCGGCTGGATCCCCGGGGCCGCCGCGATCTCTTCGGGCCCGCCGTGCAGGCCCCGCCGCTCCCAGTAG
>NZ_DATMVN010000069.1:0-18989 GCF_035563135.1 Streptomyces sp. | reverse complement strand
AAGGATCTGCACGACGCCGAGTGCCTCCAGGACGAAGACCGAGGCGAACGCGATGCGGTAGTTGTCACCGGTCGCGTCCAGGAGGACGCCGACCGCGAACAGGGTCGTCATCGAGGCGACGAAGCCGCCCATGTTGACGATGCCGGAGGCGGTGCCCTGGCGTTCCGGCGGATTGGCCGGCCGGCCGAAGTCGAAGCCGATCATCGAGGCCGGGCCGCAGGAGCCGAGCACCACGCACAGGCTGACCAGCAGCCACATCGGCGCGTGGTCGCCGGGGTGGAAGATCGTGGCCGCCCACAGCAGCGCGGTCATCGCGACCGTGCCCAGGGCCAGCGGGGCCCGCGCCGCGTGGTGGCGGGCGATCACCTGCCCGTAGACGAGCCCCACGGCCATGTTGGAGAGCACCACCAGGGTGAGCAGCTCACCGGCAGCGCTCCTGCTCAGCCCTTGCGCCTCCACCAGGAACGGCATGCCCCAGAGCAGCAGGAAGACCATGGCGGGGAACTGCGTGGTGAAGTGCACCCACATGCCCAGGCGGGTGCCCGGCTCCCGCCAGGAGGCGGCGATCTGCTTCCGCACGTATGCCGCTCCGGCGTGCTCGGCGGGCGGTGGCTCGTGGCCCTCGGGGTGGTCCTTGAGGAAGAGCAGCAGCAGGACCAGCACCAGCACACCTGCCAGCGAGCTGCCGACGAACGTCGCGGTCCAGCCGAACCCGTGCAGCGCACGGGCGATGAAGAGGGTCGAGACGAGGTTGCCCGCCATCCCGAAGAGCGCGGCCACCTGCCCGATCAGCGGTCCGCGCCGCGCCGGGAACCACCGGGCGCCGAGCCGCAGCACGCTGATGAACGTCATCGCGTCACCGCAGCCGAGCAGCGCGCGGGAGGCGAGCGCCGTCCCGTACGAGGGGGAGAGCGCGAAGCCCAGTTGCCCGGCCGTGAAGAGCACCACCCCGATGGTGAGGACCTTCTTGGTGCCGAGCCGGTCGACCAGGAGGCCGACGGGTATCTGCATGCCGGCGTAGACGAGCAGCTGAAGGATGGAGAACGTCGACAGGGCGGAGGCGTTGACGTCGAACCGTTCGGCGGCGTCGAGTCCGGCGACGCCCAGGCTCGTACGGAAGATGATGGCGACGAAGTAGACGGCGACGCCGATGCCCCAGACCCACGCGGCGCGTCGGCCGCCGGGCGGATCTCCGGGCAGGGAGAGGGTGGGAGCGGCGGAGGTCACCGGTCATCACCCCGGACCAGCACCTTGACCCGGCTGACATGGCGCCGTACGACCTGTGCGGCGCCTTCCGCGTCGCCGGACCTGATGGCGTCCAGCAGTTCACCGTGCTCGGTGATGTTGGCGGCGATGCGGCCGGGGTGCGCCTCCATCACGGCGACGCCCATCCGCAGCTGCCGGTCCCGGAGCTGGTCGTAGAGGCGCGAGAGGATCTCGTTGCCCGCGTTCTTCACGATCTCGGCGTGGAAGCAGCGGTCCTTGACGGACACCGCGGCCAGATCGCCCGCCTCGGCGAGCTCTCGCTGCTCCTCCAGGAGCTGTTCGAGCCGGGCGATCAACTGCGCCGGCGCGGGCACCGCCTTGCGTGCGGCGAACTCCTCCACGAGGAGCCGGGTCTCCACCACGTCGGAGATCTCCTGTGCGGACACCGCGAGCACCAGCGCACCCTTCTTGGGGTAGAGCTTGATCAGCCCTTCGGCCTCCAGCCGGAGCAGCGCCTCCCGCACCGGGGTCCGGGACACTCCGACGGCCTCGGCCAGGTCGCCTTCGGTGAGGAGCGTGCCGCCCTCGTAGCGGCGGTCGAGGACCGCTTCCTTGACGTGGGTGTAGACGCGCTCGGCTGCGGGCGGCGGTTTGGGATCCGCCTTGCGGGCAGTGGGGGACGTGACAGGTGCGGCGGGCATGCACACAGCATAGATACAAGATGGGTGCGTCCTCCTCCCCGTCCGCTATACGGACCCGGGCCCGCCCGGGATCCGGACCTGGACCTGCCCGTGTCCGGATCCGCGCTCCTCCGGAGACCGTCCGGAGTCCTGTCCGGTGACAGGTCGCATGATCCGCCCCCTGGGAGGGACATCACTCGTGCGGGAGTACATCCATCCGGGCACCTCGCGAGTCTCACCATCGAGCGGCACCCTCATGTGGCCGCGTTTCAGGTGCATTTGGAGTGTTTGACTTGAACATCGGTCCCAAGGGCATGAACCGCGCAACCGTTGCGGCCACTGTGGCCCTCACTGCGGGCGCCGTCCTCACGGGCAGCGCGTTCGCCTCCGCGGCCCAGGCAGCGGCACCCCCGGTGCCCACGATCGCCGCCAAGGGCGGCTTCGTGATGAACGACGGCACCGGGAAGGCGCTCTACACCAAAACCGCGGACACCCGCCGCTCCACCGGGTCCACGACGAAGATCATGACCGCCAAGGTGGTGCTGGCGCAGAAGAACCTGAACCTTGATTCCAAGGTCACGGTCCAGAAGGCGTACAGCGACTACATCGTCAAGAACACCGCCTCGTCGGCCCGGCTGATCGTCGGCGACAAGGTCACCGTCCGCCAGCTCCTGTACGGCCTGATGCTGCCGTCGGGCTGTGACGCCGCGTACGCGCTCGCCGACAAGTTCGGCACCGGCTCCACGCGCGCGGCCCGGGTGAAGTCCTTCATCAGCAAGATGAACGCCTCCGCGAAGAGCCTCGGCCTGAAGAACACCCACTTCGACTCGTTCGACGGCATCGGCAGCGGCTCGAACTACTCCACGCCGCGCGACCTGACGAAGATCGCGAGCAGCGCGATGAAGAACTCCACGTTCCGCGCGATCGTGAAGACGAAGTCGACGAAGCAGAAGGTCACGACGAAGAGCGGTGGCTACCGTTACATGTCGTGGTCGAACACCAACCCGCTGCTGGGGAGTTACAGCGGAGCGATCGGCGTGAAGACCGGCTCGGGCCCGTCGGCGAAGTACTGCCTGGTCTTCGCGGCGACCCGCAACGGCAAGACGGTCATCGGGACCGTCCTCACCTCGACCTCCGCGACCGCCCGGACGGCCGACGCGAAGAAGCTCCTGGACTACGGCTTCAAGAAGTAACCGGCCCGCACACGCGAGGAGGGGCCCGCCGCATCGCGCGGCGGGCCCCTCCTCTCATGGCTTCCCGGTGCCGCCTCGGCCGAGGTCTGCCCGTCGATGAGCGGCGTCCGGTGCCGTGTTTTCCCGGCGAGCCGGCCGGAGGCCCTCGTACGGGACGTGCCCGGGCTTCCGGCCGGTGCGGCGGGCGGGCGTGCCGGACGCCGCGACGGGGCGGGCCCCGGCCGATGCGGCACTAGCCCCAGGTGATCAGCCGCTTCGGCTGTTCCAGGATCGCCGCGACGTCCGCGAGGACCTTGGAACCCAGCTCACCGTCGACCAGGCGGTGGTCGAAGGAGAGCGCCAGGGTGGTCACCTGCCGGGGCTTCACCTTGCCCTTGTGGACCCAGGGCTGGAGCTTGATCGCTCCGACCGCGAGGATCGCGGACTCGCCCGGGTTGAGGATCGGCGTACCCGTGTCGACGCCGAAGACGCCGACGTTGGTGATGGTCACCGTGCCGCCCGCCATCGCGGCGGGGGACGTCCTGCCCTCGCGGGCCGTGGAGACCAGCTCGCCCAGCGACGCGGCCAGCTGCGGGAGCGTCTGCTCGTGCGCGTCCTTGATGTTCGGCACGATCAGGCCGCGCGGGGTGGCGGCGGCGATGCCCAGGTTGACGTAGTGCTTCTGCACGATCTCCTGGGCGGCCTCGTCCCAGGCGGCGTTGATCCCCGGGTTGCGCCTGATCGCGACCAGGAGCGCCTTGGCGATGATCAGGAGCGGATTGACCCGGACCCCCGCCATGTCCTTGTCCTCCTTGAGCTCCGCCACGAGCTTCATCGTGCGCGTCACGTCGACGGTGACGAACTCGGTGACGTGCGGCGCGGTGAAGGCGCTGCCGACCATGGCCTGCGCGATGGCCTTGCGCACGCCCTTGACCGGGATGCGGGTCTCCCGGGCGCCCGCCTGGGCCACCGGTGCCGCTGCGGGGGCGGGGGCCCCTGCGGCCTCCTCGGTCCGCGCCGGGGCCTCGACGGGGGCCGGCGCGGCAGCCGCGTGGACGTCCTCGCGGGTGATGACGCCTCCCTCGCCGGTCGGGGTGACCGTGGCGAGATCGATGCCCAGATCCTTCGCCAGCTTGCGCACCGGCGGCTTGGCGAGCGGACGGCTCTCCGGGGCCTTCGCGCCGTGGCCGTTGATCTCGGCCTGGACCGCGGCGGCGGCCGGTCCCGGGATCGCGGGTCCCTTGCGGGCACGGCGCTTGGTGGAGCTCTCCGCCACGCCGTAGCCGACGAGCACCGGCTGCCGGCCCTTGGGCGCTTCCGGTTCGGCCTCCGCCACGGGCTGCTGAACGGTTTCCGCAGCAGCGGCCGGGGCGTCACCGCTGCCCGGCGCCACGTCCACCGCGATGATCACCTCGCCGACGTCGACGGTCGTGCCCTCGGGGAAGCGCAGCTCGTGCACCACCCCGTCGAACGGGATCGGCAGCTCCACGGCGGCCTTGGCCGTCTCGACCTCGCACACCACCTGGCCGTCGGTGACGGTGTCACCGGGCTGGACGAACCACTTGAGGATCTCCGCCTCGGTCAGCCCCTCGCCCACATCGGGCATCTTGAACTCGCGGAAACGAGCAGACGTTTCGGTCATCGTCGTCACGGCCCTCTCCTCAGTACGCCAGCGAGCGGTCGACGGCGTCGAGCACCCGGTCGAGACCCGGCAGGTACTCGTCCTCGAGCCTGGCCGGCGGGTAGGGGGCGTGGTAGCCGCCGACCCGCAGCACCGGCGCTTCGAGATGGTAGAAGCAGCGCTCGGTGATCCGGGCCGCGATCTCGGCCCCGGAGCCGTAGAACACCGGCGCCTCGTGGACCACCACGAGCCGGCCGGTCCTCTCGACCGAGGTCTGTACGGTGTCGAAGTCGATCGGGGACATCGACCGCAGGTCCAGGACCTCGATCGACTTGCCCTCCTCCTGCGCCGCCGCGGCCGCCTCCAGGCAGACCTTCACCATCGGGCCGTACGCGACGAGCGTGAGGTCGGAGCCCTCACGGACCACGGCGGCCTTGTGGAGCGGGCCGGGGATGGACTCCGTGTCGAGCTCCCCCTTGTCCCAGTAACGCCGCTTGGGCTCGAAGAAGATGACCGGGTCGTCGCTCTGGACGGCCTGCTGCATCATCCAGTAGGCATCGCTCGCGTTGGACGGCGAGACGACCTTCAGGCCCGCCACGTGCGCGAACAGCGCTTCGGGCGACTCGCTGTGGTGCTCGACGGCACCGATGCCGCCGCCGTACGGGATGCGGATGACGACCGGCATCTTGATCTTGCCGAGGGCACGGGCGTGCATCTTGGCCAGCTGCGTCACGATCTGGTCGTACGCGGGGAAGACGAAGCCGTCGAACTGGATCTCGACGATCGGGCGGTAACCGCGCGGGGCCAGGCCGATCGCCGTACCGACGATGCCGGACTCCGCGAGCGGGGTGTCGATGACCCGGTCCTCGCCGAAATCCTTCTGGAGCCCGTCCGTGATGCGGAAGACCCCGCCGAGCTTGCCGACGTCCTCACCCATGATGAGGACCTTGGGATCTGTCTCGAGAGCCTTGCGCAGCGACTCGTTGAGTGCCTTCGCGAGGGACATCTTCTCAGCGGCCATGGCTAGTTGCCCTCCTCGGCGAACGATGCCTGGTAGGCGGAGAACTGGGCGCGCTCCTCGTCGACGAGCGGGCTGCCGTCGGCATAGACGTGGTCGAAGACCGCCAGCCGGTCCGGGTCGGGCATGGCCCGTACCGCTTCGCGGACCCGCTTGCCGAGGGTCTCGCTCTCCTCCTCCAGCGCGGTGAAGTACGCCGCGTCGGCGAGGTCCTGCTTCTCCATGTACGTACGCAGCCGCAGGATCGGGTCCTTGGCCTCCCAGGCCGCCCGCTCCTCGTCCGCCCGGTACTTGGTCGGGTCGTCGGAGGTGGTGTGGGCACCCATCCGGTAGGTGAACGCCTCGACGAGGGTGGGCCCCTCGCCCCGCCGGGCCCGCTCCAGCGCCGACCTGGTGACGGCCAGGCACGCCAGCACGTCGTTGCCGTCGACCCGCACACCGGGGAAACCGAAGCCCTGCGCCCGCTGGTAGAGCGGCACGCGCGTCTGCTTCTCGGTCGGTTCGGAGATCGCCCACTGGTTGTTCTGGCAGAAGAACACGACGGGGGCGTTGTAGACGGCGGAGAAGGTGAACGCCTCCGCGACATCGCCCTGGCTGGAGGCCCCGTCACCGAAGTACGCGATGACCGCCGAGTCCGCGCCGTCCTTGGCGACGCCCATGGCGTAGCCGGTGGCGTGCAGGGTCTGCGAGCCGATGACGATCGTGTACAGGTGGAAGTTGTTGGTGTTCGGGTCCCAGCCGCCGTGGTTCACGCCGCGGAACATCCCGAGCAGATTGGTCGGGTCGACGCCCCGGCACCAGGCGACACCGTGCTCCCGGTAGGTGGGGAAGACGTAGTCGTCGTCGCGCAGCGCGCGGCCGGAGCCGATCTGTGCGGCCTCCTGGCCCAGCAGCGAGGCCCACAGGCCCAGCTCGCCCTGGCGCTGCAACGCGGTGGCCTCGGCGTCGAAGCGACGGGTCAGGACCATGTCCCGGTAGAGGCCGCGGAGCTCGTCCGCGCTCAGGTCGATCTCGAAGTCCGGGTGTGCGACGCGCTCGCCCTCGGGCGTCAGCAGCTGCACCAGCTGGGGGCCGGAACCCTCCGGCGTCCTCGCGGGCGTCTTCGCGGCGCTGGTCCGCTTGCTGCTGCGTCGCGGTTTGCGCGCGGCAGTGCTCTCCACGGTCACGTGCGTGCTCCTCCGTCGGTCCGGCCCCCGGGATGGCCGGGAACCAGTGCGGCTCGCCTGTGTCCGGACCCGTGCACGGGGTGGGTGCCGCTCGGCCGGGAACAGGCGTGACAGGTGCCCCGGCGAGCGTCCTGTCATAAGCACGTTACCCAGTGCGTCGCATAACTGCGAAACACCTTGTGACCTGCGATTTTGCTTGGATTTCCAAGTAAATCGCGAAAATCGCGAACTCCCGCTGGTCACAGCGCTGGTAAGAGCCTGGCAGGCGGCCGGAACAACGGCACGTTATCCCGGCGGGCAGTCCCAGGGAAGGGCACAGGACCAGTGAGTGTGTGAGACTGCGAAGGTGCGCGAAGAAGGAAAAATCACGGTATTCCTGCTCGATGATCACGAAGTCGTCCGGCGTGGCGTCCACGAGCTGCTGACCGCCGAGGAGGACATCGAGGTCGTCGGGGAGGCCGGCACCGCGGCGGACGCGCTCGCGCGGATCCCGGCGACCCGGCCCGACGTCGCCGTCCTGGACGTGCGCCTGCCGGACGGCAGCGGGGTGGAGGTCTGCCGTGAGGTCCGCTCCCGGGACGAGGACATCAAGTGCCTGATGCTCACCTCGTACGCCGATGACGAGGCCCTGTTCGACGCGATCATGGCGGGCGCCTCGGGGTACGTGCTGAAGGCCATCCGGGGCGATGAGCTGCTCAGCGCCGTACGCGACGTGGCGGCCGGCAAGTCCCTGCTCGACCCTGCGGCCACCGCGCGGGTGCTCGAACGGCTGCGCGAGGGCAAGGACGGCAAGGGCGACGACCGCCTCGCCGGACTGACCGAGCAGGAGCGCAGGATCCTCGACCTGATCGGCGAAGGGCTGACGAACCGGGTGATCGGCGAACGGCTGCACCTCGCCGAGAAGACCATCAAGAACTACGTCTCCAGCCTGCTCTCCAAGCTGGGCATGGAGCGGCGCTCCCAGGCGGCGGCGTACGTGGCGCGGCTCCAGGCCGAGAAGCGCTGAGCCCGCCGGGCGGGACCTTGGTCCCGGGCCGCCGGGGGCGACCGGCCCTTACACGGCTCCTACCTGTCCTCGAGAGTGGGAGGCATGCCTCCTCCCCGCCCCTCCGGCACCGGAACCGCGACAGGTTCCGGCTTCTTCGGCCCCTCCGGCTCCGGTGGAACTTCCGGTTCCTTCGGCCCCCGTTCCTTCGGCCCCGGTCCCTTCGGCCCCCGTTCCGGATCCGGCTCCTCCGGCCCCGGTTTCGGGTCCGGCTCCGGCTCCGGTTCCGGTTCCGGTGAGGCCTCAGGCTCCTCCGCCGCGGAGAAGATCCGCGCCATCGAGCTGCTCGGCAGTGTCCGCTACGGCCGGCTGGCGACGAGCATGCGAGCCCTGCCCTTCCTGGCGGTGGCCCGGCACCTGGTGATCGACGGCCGCGTCGTCCTGCGGATGCACAGAGGGCTCGGCTTCCACGGGTCCTGCGACGGCAGCGTCATCGCGTACGGAGCGGACAACTTCAGCTGCTCCGCGCCCGGGGGCGCGGAAGACCTCTGGTCGGTGCAGTTCACCGGCCCCGTACAGATCGTTCACCCGGCTTCTGACCAGCGCGAACGCTTCGGGACCGGTCCGGCCGAGGTGAACGGCCGGCGCTTCGATCCGGTCTACCTCAGGCTCGATCCGCACCTCGCCCATATACACACTCTGAACTTCGGCGCAAGTCCGTAAGGCCGGACACTTAGCGTCACCTAACATGTGGCGAGTGCTGCGCTCATCTGTGACCCTTCCGCCTGTCCCTCCGGTCGACGAGGTCCTGCGCCGCTACCCGGACACCGGTGAACCCCTCGCCTGCGAACCCCTCAGCAAGGGTCTGCTCAACCACGGTTATCGCGTGTCCACCACCCGTGGCGCCTACTTCCTCAAGCACCACCTCGACAAGCACCACCTCGATGACGCCAGCGGCGACCACGCCACGATCGTCCGGCAGCACCGGGCGACCCAGCAGCTGCATTCCCTCGGTGTGCCGGTGGCCCCGCCCCTCACGGACACAGAGGGTGACACGGTCACGGTGATCGACGGACAGCGCTATGCCCTGCACCGGTGGGTGGACGGCCTCCATCGGGACGGCGCGCAGCTGACGACTGCCCAGTCGCGCCGGCTCGGGGCACTCCTCGGAGCCGTGCACATGGGTCTGGAGCAGGTCATGGAGGCGGCCCCACCGCCTCCGGCGCGGGGGCAGAGTCCCGATCCCGCCGACACGTTCACGCTGATCGACGAGCTGCTGGCCGCCGCGCGGCACCTGGGCCCCCGGGACGCGTTCGACGAGCTCGCCGTACACCGGCTCGTCGAACGCCGCGCCCTGCTGGAGCAGCATGCGCACCGCCGCCCGCCCACCCCCGACTGCTCTGCCAGGGGGTGGGTGCACGGCGATTTCCACCCGCTGAATCTGCTCTACCGGGGCGCCGACCCCGTAGCGATCGTGGACTGGGACCGGCTCGGCGTGCAGCCTCGTGCGGAGGAGGCCGTACGGGCGGCGGCGATCTTCTTCGTCCGGCCGGACGGGAAGCTGGCGCTGGAGAAGGTCCGGGCATACGCACGCGCCTACCGGCGGTCGGCGGGCGCCGGAGCGGCCGAGCTGGCGGCCGCGGTGCACCGGGTGTGGTGGGAGCGCCTCAACGACTTCTGGATACTGCGCTGGCGCTACCGCCTGCACGACCGCAGGGCCGACCCGCAGTTCCCTGCGGTGTCGGCCCTGGCGGTGTGGTGGACGCGCGAGTACGAGACGGTCAGCGAGGCCTTCACGGGGTGAAGGCCCGGGACACCCGGACCCGGCTCAGGGCGTGGTGCCCGTCCCCGCGCCGGTGGTCGTACCCGCGGCGGCGCCGGCTGAGGACCCGGTCGCCGCACCACCGCTGCCGCCCTCGGTCGTCGTGCCGTTGCCTTCGGTCGTTCCTTCGCTGGTGCCCTCGGTGCCGCCGTCGTCACCGGTTCCGCCGTCGTCCTCACCGGTTCCGCCGTCGTCGTCGCCGGTACCGCCCTCGGTCGTGGAGCCGCCACCGTCACTCGTCCCGGGGTCCGGCGACGACGGGGTGTCCGAGGGGTCCTGGGTCGGCGCGTCGGTCGGATCCCACGACGGCTCCCTGCTGGGCCAGCTGTTACCGCCCGTGGAGGTGTCCGGCGCCGTCGACTCCTCCTCCGTCTTCTCGTCCGACGGCTTCGGCGAGGCCTTCGTCTCGGACGGGGACGCCGAAGGGGAGGTCGTGGCGGGCGGCTTCTCCTTCGTGTCGCCGTTGTCCGCGGCCTGGAGGGCGAACGCGACACCCGCACCGATCGCGATCAGCGCGAGCAGGACGAACAGCCACATCTTGCCGCGGCCGCCGCCGTTGTCGTGGCCGCCCGCGTATGCCCCGTCGTCGGGGTTCATGGGCGGCAGGATCGGGCCCTGCGAGGTGTCCCCGTGCAGGGGCCCCATGACCGCGGTGCCGCCTCCGATGTTCATCGCCGCCGTGTGACCGCTGTCGTGCGCGTTGACCGGGCCGGTGTTCCAGGTGCCCGTGTGCCCGCCCTGGACCTGCAGCATCTGCAGGCTGTACTGGACGAGGCCGCGCATCTCCTCGGCACTCTGGAACCGGTCGTCCGGGTCCTTCGCGAGGGAGCGCATGACGAGCCCGTCCAGCTCCGGCGGAACCTCGCCGGTGACGTGGGAGGGCGGGACCGGAATGTCCTGGACGTGCTGGTAGACGACGGAGAGCGGGGTCTCGCCGGTGAACGGGGGGCGCAGGGCGAGCAGCTCGTAGAGCAGGCAGCCGGTGGCGTACAGGTCCGAGCGGTGGTCGACCGCCTTGCCGAGCGCCTGTTCGGGGGAGAGGTACTGGGGCGTGCCCATGACCATGCCGGTCTGGGTCATCGTCGACTGGGCGCCGTGCAGCGCGCGAGCGATGCCGAAGTCCATGACCTTGACCGCGCCGGAGTGCGTGATGATCACGTTCGCCGGCTTGATGTCACGGTGCACGATGCCGTGCTGGTGGGAGTAGGCCAGGGCTTCCAGGACTCCCGAGACGATGATCAGTGCCTGCTCGGGCGGCGGCGCCTCGGCCTCGAGCAGCAGGTCACGGATGGTGTTGCCCTCGACGAGCTCCATGACGATGTAGGGCACGGTCGAACCGCCCACGACGTCCTCGCCGGAGTCGTACACGGCGACGATCGCATGGTGGTTGAGCCCCGCGACCGACTGGGCCTCACGCGTGAAACGGGCCTTGGAGACCGGGTCCTCGGCAAGATCGGAGCGGAGCAGCTTCACCGCCACCGTGCGTCCCAGACGGACGTCCTCCGCGGCGTAGACCTCGGCCATGCCGCCGCGGCCGAGCCGGTGGGTCATGCGGTATCGGCCGTCCCCGACCACACCGCCGACACCCCAGGAGTCGGTGCCATCCGAAACTCCGCCGCCGTTTGCTTCGGATTCGGGTGCCATCAGTCCTCGCCGTCGTATCTGTCCGCGCGTCCGCGGGTCCTCACGGTGCCTTGTCGCATTGCCACGTCACGCTACAGCCTCTGTGCGGCACACCGGTCCCGGAGTGACGGGCCATCCAATCGGCTCGCGCGCCGTCCGCGCAAATTCCATGCGCTTCCTGTAACGCTTCCGAGACGCTTCTTGTGCGTAGGGTCACGGAACGGGCACCCGGCTTGACGTGTCGTACCCCTCGGGCAGACTTGGCCCGTCACAGGGATGATCGCGTCCGTCGGGCGCCGAGGGGGATGCAAGTCATGAGCCACGACGGCGCACAGGGGCGTTACGCGGGCGGTTCCGTGGCCGGCGGCCGCTACCAGCTGCGCGACCTGCTCGGCGAGGGCGGCATGGCTTCCGTCTACCTCGCGTACGACTCCGCGCTGGACCGGCAGGTCGCCATCAAGACACTGCACACGGAGCTCGGGCGTGAGCAGTCCTTCCGCGAGCGGTTCCGGCGCGAGGCGCAGGCCGTCGCCAAACTGCAGCACACCAACATCGTCTCGGTGTTCGACACGGGCGAGGACGAGCTGGGCGGCGCGCTGATGCCGTACATCGTCATGGAGTACGTCGAGGGACAGCCGCTCGGTTCCGTGCTCCAGTCGGACATCCAGCAGTACGGCGCGATGCCTGCCGACAAGGCCCTCAAGGTGACGGCCGATGTGCTCGCCGCCCTGGAGACCAGCCACGAGATGGGCCTGGTCCACCGCGACATCAAGCCCGGCAACGTGATGATGACCAAGCGCGGTGTCGTCAAGGTGATGGACTTCGGCATCGCCCGGGCCATGCAGTCGGGGGTCACCTCGATGACCCAGACCGGCATGGTCGTGGGCACCCCGCAGTACCTCTCCCCCGAGCAGGCGCTCGGCCGCGGCGTCGACGCGCGCTCCGACCTGTATTCGGTCGGCATCATGCTCTTCCAGCTGCTCACGGGACGCATCCCGTTCGATGCGGATTCCCCCCTCGCCATCGCGTACGCGCATGTGCAGGAGGAGCCGGTCGCCCCGTCGAGCATCAACCGGTCGATCACGCCCGCGATGGACGCCCTCGTCGCCCGCGCGCTGAAAAAGAACCCGAACGAGCGCTTCCCGAGCGCTGCGGCGATGCAGGACGAGATCGCGCGCGTGCTGAGCGCGAACGGCCCCGCCGGCGCCCCGGTGATCATCGGTGGCGGTGCCCCGGTGCACAGCGGCTCGGGCGTCGGCTCGGCGGTCTTCCCGCCCGTCGACCAGGCCGTGCCGTCACCCCAGGGCGTGCAGACGCCATACCAGCCGCACACCCACCAGCAGCACCAGCCGGGCCCCTACG
The DNA here is from genome assembly GCF_035563135.1 of Streptomyces sp. GTDB lineage: Bacteria > Actinomycetota > Actinomycetes > Streptomycetales > Streptomycetaceae > Streptomyces. The sequence continues at coordinate 6,334 of NZ_DATMVN010000069.1, read as the reverse complement.
GCGTACCGGCGCCCGCTCCCACGCCGGGGTACGGCTACCCGCAGACGGCCCAGCCGTACGGCACCCCGGCGCACCTGGGGCAGCAGACCCCTCCTCCGTACACGGTGTCGCCGCAGCCCATGGGGGGTGCGGGAGGCGCCTCCAAGCGCAACCTGCCCGTCGTCGTGGGGTCGATCGTGGTCGCCCTGGTCGCGATCGGGGGTCTGATCACCTTCCTGAGCATGAACGGCGACTCCGGGAGCGGCAAGGGCGGCGACCCGAGCGCCAGTGAGTCCGCCGTGGCGGGTGAGCACAAGCCTCCGGAGCGGAACCGGACGATGGACGAAGAGGAGTGCACGGACGCCATGGAGGACACGGACGACCCGGCGAAGGTCCAGGCGCCGCGTTTCGTCTACAAGGACATCCTCTCCGCGAAGGCGTGCGCTCTGGCCGCAGGCTGGACGATCAAGGAGGTCGAGGTGGAGGGCAACACCTACGCCGAGGGCCAGGTGGTCGACCAGTTCCCGTCTTCCGGCACCGCGGTCTCCGAGCGGGGCGCCCACTTCGAGCTGCGTGTGTCCACGGGCAACCCGGCCTGACCGGCTGCACCTCTCCCGTCTTCCCCTCGCTCCGGCTTCCTCGTGCCCGGCTTCCGCTGCCTGTCGGCGGGGCTGCCGGTGAGGTGAGGTTTCCGGGCGCATTCGAGATGCCGGACATTTCAGCGCATGTGACGCTGATCTCATGCCCCCAGGCCTCCCGGTTCCACGCTCTTCACGGTGCGTCGCCTGTCTGGTGATGGCGGCCTGTATGGCGATCGGGCCCGCCTCCTGGGCGTACGGGGAGAACGGGGCCGCTGCGACCGCACGACCGGGTCACCTGGCGCCTGCGCAGCCCTCGGCTCCCCGTTCGTCCACTGCGAGCCCTCCTCCCGGGGGGCCGCCCCTGGCCGGGCGGCAGGCCGGGGAGGGCCGGGCACGGCCGGGGCGGTCGCTGACACCGCAGGAGGCCGCGAGTTCCGAGGCCGCGGCCGACGAAGTACCGCCGGATCCCGATCCCGCCGAGGTGCCCGCGTTCACGCCTCCGCCCGAGGCGTTCCCGGAGCCCGCGGAGGCGGCACGGCAGCAGCAGGCGCTGGACGAGCCCGCCGTACGGCAGGTGCGGGACGTGTCGCTGGGCAGCGGAATCGCCCTGGTCGGGCTGGGGCTGGCGTTTCTGGGCCTGCGTATGCGCCGCACGGACTGACCCGGCAGCCCGGACCGTGATGTGTGCCCGGAGATACGTGTGCCCGGTGAAGCGTGTGCCCGGTGAAGCGTGGTCAGTGATGCGTGCGTCCGGCGTACCGGTGCTCGCGGGAGTGCCGGCCGTCGTTGTTCGCCAGGACATGCCCGGCCCTTGCGCGACGCGCGAGGTGACCGGCCGCGGTGAGTACGCATCCCGGTGTCCCCGGAAAGAGGGTGATCACCCCTTTCCGGGGGCACCACCATGGGGTGACGCCCGTGTGCGAGACAATGGCGTCATGGAGATGCCGAGGAATGAACGGTCGCAGGAGCACCCCCAAGTCCTCGTGGTGGGGCAGGACGGAATGGCTGTCGGCGGCGGTGGCGGTGACGACGAATCGCGCGAGGTCCCGGTGACGGAGATGGTCGAACAGCCCGCGAAGGTCATGCGCATCGGCAGCATGATCAAACAGCTTCTGGAGGAGGTCAGGGCCGCTCCTCTCGATGAGGCGAGCCGGGTCAGGCTGAAGGAGATCCACGCGAGCTCGGTGAAGGAGCTCGAGGACGGCCTGGCACCGGAGCTCGTGGAGGAGCTGGAACGGCTCTCCCTGCCGTTCACCGAGGAGTCCGTGCCTTCCGAAGCTGAGTTGCGGATCGCGCAGGCCCAGCTCGTCGGATGGCTGGAGGGCCTTTTCCACGGCATTCAGACAGCACTGTTCGCCCAGCAGATGGCGGCCCGTGCCCAGCTGGAGACCATGCGCCGCGCTCTTCCTCCCGGCCTCGGCCATGAGGACGAGGAAGGCGGTGCCGATCCGCACGGACCGGCGCGCTCCGGGCCGTACCTCTAGCCCTCAGCACCACCTCACAGCGGTACGCCCCGGGCCCGGCACACGCGATGACGCGATGTGTGCCGGGCCCCGGCGTGCGCGCGGCGTGCGCGCGTGGTCCGCGGGGTTCGGACGTGGTTTCGAACGCGCCGCGCCCGGCGCCCGCTTCCGGCACGCCCGTGTCAGGCCTGCGGCGCGGCCAGGAGGATCTTGCCGATGTGGCTGCTGGACTCCATCAGCCGGTGGGCCTCCGCGGCGTCCGCCATCGGAACAGTACGGTCCACGACGGGCCGCACGACGCCGTCGGCGAGCAACGGCCACACATGCTCACGTACCGCCGCGATGATCGCGGCCTTCTCCGCGAGCGGCCGCGCGCGCAGAGACGTTGCCGTGACAGCGGCTCGCTTGCTCAGCAGGGCGCCCAGGTTCAGCTCGCCCTTGGCACCGCCCTGGAGGCCGATGATGGCGAGGCGTCCGTTCACCGCCAGTGCCCGCACGTTCCGGTCCAGATACTTCGCCCCGACGATGTCGAGGATCACATCGGCTCCCGCACCGTCCGTCGCCTTGCGCAGCTCCTCGACGAAATCCTGCTCACGGTAGTCGATGAGGATGTCGGCGCCGAGCTCCTGACAGCGCGCCAGCTTCTCGGGACCTCCCGCCGTCACCGCCACGCGCGCGCCGACGGCCTTGGCGAGCTGGATCGCCATCGTACCGATCCCGCTGGAACCGCCGTGGACCAGAAGAGTCTCACCGGGGCGCAGGTGGGCCACCATGAAGACGTTGGACCATACCGTCGCCGCCACCTCGGGCAGTGCTGCGGCATCGGCCAGGTCCACACCGTCGGGCACGGGCAGCAGCTGGCCGGCAGGCACCGCCACCTTCTCCGCGTATCCACCGCCCGCAAGCAGTCCGCACACCTCGTCACCCACGGACCACCCGGTCACCCCGGGGCCGAGCGCCGCGATGCGGCCCGCGCACTCCAGGCCGGGGTAGGGGGAAGCGCCCGGCGGGGGATTGTAGAAGCCCTGCCGTTGCAGCACATCGGCCCGGTTGACCGCGCTGGAGACGACCTCGACGAGGACTTCGCCCTCGCCTGGTACGGGATCGGGGACCTCAGCCCATACGAGCGCTTCGGGGCCGCCTGGTTCGGGGATCGTGATCGCATACATGGCCGCGAGGCTACTCCGTGCGGAGTCCCGGACGGGGGCGGCCTGCCCGCATCGCGTCCGCTCCCTGCCCTAAGGGCGCTGGTTGGGCTGCTGCGGGGGGTGCGTCGGCGATGTGTGGAGCGGTGAGGCACGCACGATCGTGATCACCCGGTCCGTCAACTGCAGAGGGCTGGCCGCCGGGTCGTCGTAACCGAGCAGCCGGTGGCCACGCAGGACACTGACCACCAGGTCATCGGTCTCGCGTACGTTCTTGCCCACCTCGGCCTTTATCACCGGCCGTTCCACGAGATCGAGCCCGCTGCCCTGCTGGATGAGATCCTCCATCACCGTGCCCGCGCTCGGGCTGAGGACGGAGAGACCGAGCAGACGTCCCGCCGCACTCGCGCTGGTGATCACGGCATCGGCGCCGGACTGCCGCAGCAGTGGCGCGTTCTCCTCCTCACGCACGGCGGCCACGATCTTGGCGCCCCGGTTGAGCTGACGCGCGGTCAAGGCGACCAGCACGGCGGTGTCGTCGCGCTGGGTGGCGATGATGATCTGACGGGCTTTCTGGACCTCAGCCCGCAACAGCACATCGCTGCGCGTCGCATCCCCCAGCACCCCCACGAACCCTTCGCCGTTGGCCGCTTCGATCACCTTGCCGGCCGGATCGACGATGACGATCTGGTCCTTCTTCAGGCCGGTGGCACAGAGCGTCTGGATTGCCGAGCGGCCCTTCGTTCCGAAGCCGACGACCACGGTGTGTTCACGCAAGTTGGTTCTCCAACGGTTCAGCCGGAAGTCCTCCCGGGTCCGTTCCGTCAGGACCTCGAGGGTGGTGCCGACCAGGATGATCAGGAAGAGCACGCGCAACGGCGTCACCAGCACCACGTTGACGAGTCGAGCCGGGTCGCTGTACGGGACGATGTCGCCGTAGCCGGTCGTCGACAGCGTCACCGTGGCGTAGTAGACGGCGTCGAGGAAGTCGACCCTGTTGTCGGCGTTGTCGTGGTAACCGTCACGGTCGGCCCAGACGATGAAAACCGTGGCGGCCAGCACGGTGAGAGCCATCGCCAGCCGCTTGGCCACCTGGCGCAGCGGTCTGTCCACCACTCGCCGGGGCAGAAGCACCCGGGTCGGTACGACATGTTCGTCGGCGCGCCTGGCCATCGCATCGTGGCCGGGAAGTTTCACGTGAAACACCCTTCCGTCCACGGCGATGCCGAGGCCCACGGTAGATCGAGGATCTCCACCTCGGTGCCGGACCGTACCCCGCCGGGCGGCACCACGGCCAGCCCGTCCGCGCCGGCGACCCCGCGGAGCATGGCGGGACCGTTGTAATGGAGCGGCATGACGCTGTCGTCATGATGGATCACAGGGATCAGCCGGGTGTCATGCGGGTGCCCATGCACCTCTTCATGGACGACCGCGCGGTAACGACCCTGGACAGACCGGCCGGCGATTGCCCTGACCAGTGGCTCGGCCAGCGTCAGCAGTCCGGAGACGGCGGCGAGGGGGTTGCCGGGCAGGCCCACCAGGCAGGGGCCGCCCTCGGCCAGTTGCGCCAGGAGCATGGGGTGGCCCGGGCGCACGGCCACCCCGTCCACCAGCAGCTCGGCCCCGATCCCGGCCAGAACCGGGTGGAGATGGTCCACCGGGCCGGCGGCTGTCCCGCCCGTGGTCAGGATCAGATCGGCGTCGGAGGAGATGAGGGCCTGGCGGAGCACCGCGGCGTCGTCGCCGAGGCGCCGAGGCTCGGAGACCTCGGCCCCGAGGGCGCGGAGCCAGGGAGCCAGCATGGGGCCGAGCGCGTCCCGGATCAGCCCGTCACGCGGAAGCCCCGCCGTGAGGAGTTCGTCGCCGAGTACGAAGACGTCCACGCGGGGCCGGGGTACGGCGACGAGAGCGTCGTACCCCGCCGCAGCCGCCAGTCCGAGGACGGGCGGGGTCACCACGGTTCCCACGGGCAGGAGCTCGTCGCCGGACCGGCACTCCTGGCCCCGGGGCCGGATGTCCTGTCCCGGGACGACTGCGCGGGTGGCGTACAGCAGGCCTTTGGCCTCGTCACAGTGTGCGTGCTCGTTGCGGATCACAGCCGTGGCGTCCGCCGGCAACCGTGCGCCTGTGGCGATCCGCAGTGCTTGCCCGTCGGGAAGCGGCTCCGTGGAACCGCTTCCGGCCAGCAGTCCTTCCCCCTCCCGTACGCTCCAGGGCCCCGGCCCCGCGACGACCCAGCCGTCCATGGCTGAGGTGTCGAACGACGGCAGATCGGTGAGCGCGACGACTGCCTCGGCCAGAACATGCCCGACAACCCGGTCCAGAGGCAGTCGGTGGGCGGCCAGGGTGGTACGGCCGAGGCGCTCGGCCAGAGCACGTGCTTCGGGCCAGGCGGTTGCCCTGGCCCGGCGGGCGCGCGAAGAGGGGGCTGCATCGTGGACCGACGAGGTCCCGCGACGGCTGGAGGGACCCGAGGCTCCCGAGGCCGAGACCGAGGCCTCTGAGGCCGGGACGCCCGAGACCGGCCCTCCTGGGAGCCGGGCGCTCGGAGCCGGGGAGCCCGGCATCGGGGAGCCGCCCGGCATCGGAGTGGCTGATGCCCGAGCGCTCGATGCCTGAGCACCTGAAGTCGGACCACCTGGTGTCGGACCTCCCGGTGCCGGAGCGGCGCCCGGGGCAGGGCCGGTGCCCGTGCCCGGCTCTGCCGTCGCCGGTGAGGAAGCCGGAACCGTCGCACCGGGCCGGCCCGATGGGTATTGCGCGCCCTGCGGCTGACGCCCGACGAGAGCCAGGGCCTGCTCGACAGCCCGCTCCTCCTCGGCCGCCCGCTCCTGCTCGGCCGCCCGCGCATCTCCTCCGTGCGCGGTCATGGCGTGCCGGGCCCGCCGTCCGCCTCCGTCTCCTCCTCCCAACGGAGCGCGAGGGCAGTGGCCTTACGGGAGGCTTCGGCAACTGCTTCAGCCGCGGCCTCCGGGCTCCTGCCGCTGCTCGCCATCGCCGCCGCGTATCCCACCAGGAAGGTGGTCAGTGGTGCGGCGGGCCGGGCGACACCGTGTGCGGCATCACGGGCAAGGTCGAGCAGGACGCCGGTGTCGACGTCGAGCTCGATGCCCAGTTCGTTCTTGACTGCGGTGATCCATTCGTCCAGCACGGTCCCATGCTCCCT